>NZ_CP128361.1:3065100-3371610 GCF_030345075.1 Solwaraspora sp. WMMA2065 | reverse complement strand
CGGCCATCGGCCCCGCAACAGGCCGATCAGGTCGAGTTCCTGCTCCGGTGTCAGCCCGCCAGCGTCACCGGTGGGTGATCCGCGACGGCGGGCCGCCACCGCGCCGTCACCGCCGAGCGTGTGCCGTCGGCACCAGCTCGTGATCGATCTCCGAGTATCGCTAAGAAGTGCCCCCACGCTAGGACCAACGAGGCTGTATCAGGACGGTAGCGATATGTGCCTAGAAAACGTCTGAGACGGTAGAGTCCGGCAAAGTATGCGAAGTCATGGTATAGCGGCATGGAACGGGCAAGGCTGGAGGTGGCGGGGTACCACGGGATAAAGGCGGATACGACGCCGCCCGCCCCGGCAGAGACCGGGACGGGCGGGGCGGTGCCGGTAAGCACAGGGCCGCCGTCGGGCGGTGCGGTGTCAGCCGCCGACCTGGGACTGCAGGGTACGGATCAGCTCGATCTCCTTCTGCTGGCCGCTCACCATCGACTCGGCCAGCCAGCGCACATCCTCGTCGTCGGAGAGCTCGAGCACCCCGTCGGCCATGTGAATGCCGCCCAGGTGGTGGGTGAGCATCAGCGACAGGTACAGCCGGTCCACCTCGGCACCGGTGGCCGCCCTCAGCTCGGCCCGCTGCGCGTCGGTGGCCATCCCCGGCATCAGACCGTCGACCACCGCCCACTCGCCGGTGGTTTCCATCCAGTCCATCCGGGGCTGGGTGCCGGTCGGCTCCAGGCCCCACTCACGTAGCCAGGTCTGCATCATGCCGATCTGGCTCTGCTGGGTCAGCGCGATGTCGCTGGCGAGGGTCCGCACCGCCGGGTTCTCGCTGCGCTCCAGCACGATCATCGACATCTCCACGGCCTGCGCGTGGTGGGTCGACATGTCCCGGGCGAACCCGGCCTCCGGCGAGGCGTCGCCGGGACGCAGCAGACCGGGGGTGAGCAGGCCGGCGGCGTACCCGAGCAGGAGACCGACCACGACGGCTGCGGCCAGCCACGCGGTGCCGAACCGGCCACGGCGGCTGGTTTCGGCCGCATCGCCACCGGGCGTCGGCGGATCGGTCGGATCCCCGCCGGCCGGGTAGGCCGGCCGGTCCTGCGTCGCCGGCCCGTCGACGGGCCCCCGCCCGGTGTCGGCCATCGCGTCCGTCTCCGTCCTGGTGGTCACGACCCGGCGCCGCCGTCCATCTGCTGCTCCTGGGCGCCGATGTCACGCGGGGTGGTGCCGGTGGCGGTGATCCCACCCGAGCAGGTGGCGCCCGGCTCGACGGTGGCGTTCTGCCGCAACGCCCGGATGAACTCGTCGATCCGTGGGTCGTTGACGTCGTCGACGGCCAACTGGTAGCCCCACGCCTGCAGCGAGACCGCCGACTCCAGGCCCTCGAACGGGCTCATCAAGGTGAATTCGTTGCCCCGGATCTTGCTGGCCAGCGTTTCGACCTGGTCGGCGGGCAGACCTTCCTGGTAGGTGAGCCAGACCGCGCCGTGCTCCAGGCTGTGCACGGCGTGCTCACTGGCGATCGGCGCGTCGTAGACGTCACCCATGCAGTTCTGCCAGTTCGGGTTGTGGCTGCTGCCGACCGGCGGCTGGATCTCGTACTCCAGCGGCCCCCACTCGTGTGACTGCTTGCCGGCCATTGGCTGCACCGCCGCCGGGTTGGACTCCCGGTAGTTGACCAGGTCGGTGATGTCCGAGGCGCGGTCCTGCCACGACCGGGCCTCCTGGGAGACCGCGTAGGCCCCGTACCCGATGATCGCGGTGGCCAGCACCCCGACGCCGACCATCAGCGCGATCGGACCCCAGTTGCGCTCCTGGGTGACCTTGACCGGTTTGACCGGCTTGCGGCCGCCCTTGCCGGCCTTGCCGCTGGTCTTGCCGCCAGCGGCCCGGGCGGCCGGGGCGCCACCGCCCCGGCCGCTCGCCGATTTGCCCTTCGCCGGCTTGCCCGCGGCCTTATCGTCGGTCCGGGGCTTGCCGCCGGCCGCCGGCTTGCCGGTGCTGACCACGGAGGAAGGGTTGCGGTTGTCGCCACCCTGGGTGCTGATGCTCATGGTGTGGTGCCTCGTCAGGTCGGTCGGTCAAGGGGCATTCAGCGGGGACACAGCAGGTGAGGGTCGCCGCCAAGGCCACGAGTCTACCCCCGGTAACATGCCTTGGTGACTCCCGCCAATCTCGCTGAGCTCGTCCGCGCCGCGGCCCGGTCGGTCTTCGTCGACCGTGACATCGATCTATCTTTACTCCCCGACGTGGTCACCGTCGAGCGTCCGCGCAACCCAGACCACGGCGACTACGCCTCGAACCTGGCGTTGCAACTGGCGAAGCGAGTCGGCACCGCCCCACGTGAGCTGGCCGCCGCGCTGGCCGCCGCGCTCAGCGAGGCCGACGGGATCGCCTCGGTGGAGATCGCCGGGCCGGGCTTCCTGAACATCCGACTCGACTCGGCCGCCGCCGGGGCGCTGGCCCGCACCGTGGTCCTGGCCGGCCGGGAGTACGGCCACAGCACCCGCCTGACCGGCCGCCGGCTCAACCTGGAGTTCGTCTCGGCCAATCCGACCGGCCCGGTGCACCTCGGTGGCACCCGCTGGGCGGCCGTCGGTGACGCGCTCGCCCGGATCCTGCGGGCCACCGGGGCCGACGTCGGCACCGAGTACTACTTCAACGACGCCGGCTCCCAGATCGACCGGTTCGCCAACTCGCTGCTCGCCGCCGCGCGGGGCGAGGCGGCGCCCGAGGACGGGTACGGCGGGGCGTACATCGCCGACATCGCCGGTGCCGTGGCCGCCAAACACCCCGAGGTCCGTGACCTCGACGACGACGCCGCCCGGGAGCTGTTCCGGGTCGAGGGCGTGGCGTTGATGTTCGACGAGATCAAGGCGTCGCTGGCCGGGTTCGGGGTGCACTTCGACACGTACTTCAACGAGAAGGACCTGCACGCCCGGGGCGAGCTGGAGCTGGCGTTGACCCGGCTGGGCGAGCAGGGGCGCACCTACCAGCGCGACGGCGCGACCTGGCTGCGCAGCACCGACTTCGGCGACGACAAGGACCGGGTGCTGCGCAAGTCCAACGGCGAATGGACCTACTTCGCCGCCGACTGCGCCTACTACCTGGACAAGCGGGAGCGCGGCTTCGACCAGGTCGTGATCATGCTCGGTGCCGACCACCACGGCTACATCGGCCGGCTGCGGGCGATGGCGGCCTGCTTCGGCGACGACCCGGATCAGACCCTGGAGATCCTGATCGGGCAGCTGGTGAACCTGGTGCGCGAGGGGACGCCGGTGCGGATGTCCAAGCGGGCCGGCACCGTGGTCACCCTGGAGGACCTGGTCGAGGCGATCGGCGTCGACGCCGCCCGGTACGCACTGGCCCGCTACTCGTCCGACTCGCCGATCGACATCGACGTGGAGCGGTGGACCCGGGCCAAGAACGACAACCCGGTCTTCTACGTGCAGTACGTCGCCGCCCGGACCGCCAGTGTGGCCCGCAACGCGGCCGAGGTAGGGCTGCAGCGGGGCGGGCCGGACGACTTCCGGCCCGAGCTGCTCGACCATGAGAAGGAGAACGAGCTGCTCAAGGCGCTCGGCGAGTTCCCCGCCGTGGTCGCCTCCGCCGCTGAGCTGCGTGAGCCGCACCGGATCGCCCGCTACCTTGAGGAGCTGGCCGGGGCGTACCACCGGTTCTACGACAAGTGCCGGATCATGCCGCTCGGCGACGAGGAGATCACCGACCGGCACCGGGCCCGGCTGTGGCTCAACGACGCCACCCGTACGGTGATCGCCAACGGCCTGGACCTGCTCGGCGTCTCGGCGCCCGAGCGGATGTGACCCCGGCCGACGTACCCAGACCCAGATCCATCCACGACGAAGGACGGTAGCGCCGTGCGCGCACACGAGGCCGGGGCCCTGCACGGTGACCTCGGCAGCCGGGGGCCGGGCTGGCTGCGTACCCCGGATGACGTCAACATCCTGCTGCCGCAGCTGTGGCCGCGGACGGTGACCCGGGCGGACGCCGGGTCGATCACCGTCGGCGGCCGGGACGTACGGGAGCTGGCCGCCGAGTACGGCACCCCGGCGTACCTGCTCGACGAGGACGACCTGCGGGCCCGCTGCCGCGACTTCCGGGCCGCCTTCGCCGGCCAGGACGTCTACTACGCCGGCAAGGCGTTCCTGTGCCGGGCGGTGGTGCGGATCATCGCCGAGGAGGGCCTGCACCTGGATGTCTGCACCGGCGGTGAGCTGGCCGTCGCGTTGTCGGCCGGGATGCCGCCGGAGCGGATCGGCCTGCACGGCAACAACAAGAGCGTCGCCGAGCTGACCCGGGCGCTGGACGCCGGGGTGGGCCGGATCATCGTCGACTCGTTCGACGAGATCGACCGGCTGACCACGCTGGCCCGTGACCGGGGGGTCCGGCCGAAGGTGCTGGTCCGGGTCACCGTCGGGGTCGAGGCGCACACCCACGAGTTCATCGCCACCGCCCACGAGGACCAGAAGTTCGGCTTCTCGCTGGCCGGCGGGGCGGCGTTCGAGGCGGCCGCCCGGATCCTCGACGAGGGGGTGCTGGAGCTGCGCGGGCTGCACTCGCACATCGGCTCGCAGATCTTCGACGCCGGCGGGTTCGAGGTGTCCGCCCGGCGGGTGCTGGCGCTGCAGGCGCAGATCCGCGACGCGCGCGGCGTCGAGCTGCCCGAGCTGGATCTCGGCGGCGGGTTCGGGATCGCCTACACCACCCAGGACGACCCGGCGCCGGCCCACGAGCTGGCCAAGCGGATGAACAAGATCGTGGACAGTGAGTGTGAGGCGTTGCGGCTGGCCGTGCCGCACCTGTCGGTCGAGCCGGGCCGGGCGATCATCGGCCCGGCGGTGTTCACCCTCTACCAGGTCGGCACCGTCAAGGACGTCGACGGCATCCGCAGCTACGTCAGCGTCGACGGCGGGATGAGCGACAACATCCGTACCGCCCTCTACGACGCCTCCTACTCGGCGACGGTCGCCTCCCGGGCGTCGACCGCGGCGCCGATCCTCGCCCGCGTCGTGGGAAAGCATTGTGAGTCCGGGGACATCGTGGTGAAGGATGAATTCCTGCCCGCCGACGTGCAGCCGGGAGATCTTCTCGCGGTGCCGGGCACGGGGGCGTACTGCCGGAGCATGGCGAGCAACTACAACCATGTGCCCCGGCCGCCGGTTATCGCGGTCCGCGACGGAGCGGCCCGGGTGATCGTCCGTCGGGAGACCGAGGCCGATCTGCTGGCACTGGACGTGGGATAGCGCCGCAGGCGGCGGGACGACGTGGATAGCGCGCGCGGCGCGCGGTCGCGAGGTATGGGGTGAGCATGGGTAAGCCGGTACGGCTGGCGTTGCTGGGCTGCGGCACGGTGGGCTCCGAGGTGGTGCGGCTGCTGCACGAGCAGGCTGCCGACCTCGCCGCCCGGGTCGGGGCGCCGATCGAGATCGCCGGGATCGCGGTCCGCCGGCCCAACCGGGCCCGTGGTGACCTGCCGGTCGACCCGGCGCTGTTCACCACCGACGCGTTGGGCCTGGTCAAACGGGACGACGTCGACGTGGTGGTCGAGGTGGTCGGCGGCATCGAACCGGCCCGGACCTGGCTGGTCGAGGCGCTGCGCAGCGGCAAGAGCGCGGTCACCGCCAACAAGGCGCTGCTCGCCGAGGACGGCGGCACCCTGCACGACGCCGCCGCCGAGGGCGGTGCCGACCTGTTCTACGAGGCGTCGGTGGCCGGCGCCATCCCGCTGCTGCGCCCGCTGCGCGATTCGCTGCACGGCGACTCGATCACCCGGGTCACCGGCATCGTCAACGGCACCACCAACTTCATCCTCTCCGCGATGGACGCCACCGGGGCCGGGTTCACCGAGGCGTTGGAGGAGGCGACCGCCCTCGGGTACGCCGAGGCCGACCCGACCGCCGACGTGGAGGGGTTCGACGCCGCGGCCAAGGCCGCCATCCTGGCCTCGCTGGCCTTCCACACCCGGGTCGGCGCCGACGACGTGCACCGCGAGGGGATCACCGAGGTCAGCGCCGCCGACATGGCCAGCGCCAAGGCGATGGGCTGCACCATCAAGCTGCTCTGCATAGCCGACCGGGGCCCGGGCGCCGACGGCGCCGAGTCGGTCAGCGTCCGGGTGCACCCGGCGATGATCCCGCGCAGCCATCCGCTGGCCAGCGTCGGCGACGCGTTCAACGCGGTCTTCGTCGAGGCGGTCGCGGCCGGGCAGTTGATGTTCTACGGCCGGGGCGCCGGTGGGGCGCCGACCGCCAGCGCGGTGCTCGGCGACATCGTCGCGGTGGCCCGCAACCGGCTCGCCGGGGTGCACACGGCCAGCGAGTCCGCCTACGCCGACCTGCCGATCCGGCCGATGGGGGAGGCGGTCACCCGCTACCACATCAGCCTCGACGTGGCCGACCGGGCCGGGGTGCTGGCCGCCGTCGCCGGGGTGTTCGCCCGGCACGACGTGTCCATCGCCACCGTGCGCCAGTCCGGCCGGGACAACGACGCCAGCCTGGTGATCGTCACCCACCGGGCGCCGGACGCCGCCCTCGCGGCCACCGTCGAGGAGCTGCGCGGCCTGGACGTCGTCCGTTCCATCGCCAGCGTGCTGCGGGTCGAGGGCGGCCAGTAGCCGCCGGTACGCTGTGCCGGCGCGAACCGAGGAGGTTGTCATGTGGCGGGGCCTGATCGAGGCGTACCGGGACCGGTTGCCGGTCACCGACGCCACGCCGGTGATCACCCTCTACGAGGGCAACACGCCGCTGCTGCCGGCGCCGGTGCTCTCCGCCCGGGTCGGTGCCGACGTCTACCTCAAGGTCGAGGGGGCCAACCCGACCGGGTCGTTCAAGGACCGGGGCATGACGATGGCGGTCTCCAAGGCGGTCGAGGAGGGCAACAAGGCGATCATCTGCGCCTCGACCGGCAACACCAGCGCGTCGGCCGCCGCGTACGCCGCCCGCGCCGGCCTGACCTGCGCGGTGCTCGTGCCGCAGGGCAAGATCGCGCTCGGCAAGCTCGCCCAGGCGCTGGTGCACGGGGCCCGCCTGCTGCAGGTCGACGGCAACTTCGACGACTGCCTGTCGATGGCGGCCAAGCTGGCCCAGGACTACCCGGTAGCGCTGGTCAACTCGGTGAACATCTTCCGGCTGCACGGGCAGAAGACCGCCGCGTTCGAGATCGTCGCCGGGCTCGGCGACGCCCCGGACATCCACTGCCTGCCGGTAGGCAACGCCGGCAACATCAGCGCCTACTGGATGGGCTACCTGGAGGATGTCGAGGCCGGCAACGCCACCCGCGCCCCGAAGATGTACGGCTTCCAGGCATCGGGTGCCGCCCCGATCGTCTCCGGCGAGGTGGTCCGCCAGCCGTCGACGATCGCCACCGCGATCCGGATCGGCAACCCGGCGAGCTGGACCAAGGCGCTCGACGCCCGGGACGCCTCGGGGGGGCTGATCGACGCGGTCACCGACCGGGACATCCTGGCGGCGTACCGGCTGCTGGCCCGGGAGGTCGGGGTCTTCGTCGAGCTGGCCAGCGCGGCCAGCGTCGCCGGGCTGCTGCAGGCCGCCGCCGCCGGCAAGGTACCGGCCGGTGCCACCGTGGTCTGCACGGTCACCGGGCACGGTCTGAAGGACCCGGAGTGGGCGATCTCCACCGCTCCGGCACCGACCACCATCGGCAACGATCCGCTACTCGCGGCCCGCGCCCTCGACCTGGCCTGACGACGTCGCCGGTCGGGTGTGACGCGGCTCGACCTGAGGCGTGTCGGTTTCGGCCAGGTCGGCTTCTGCGGCGTCGACCAGCAGCCGGGTCGCGACGGCTACGGTACGCAGCTCGTCGGTGTCCAGTCGGGCCAACAGCCGTGCCTGGCGGTCGGTGCCGGCGGTGACGATCCGGTCCATCAGCTGCCGCCCGTCGTCGGTCAGCTCGATCCGGCGGACCCGCCGGTCCCGGGGGTCCTCCCGGCGGCCGACCAGCCGGTGGGCCGCGAGCCGGTCGACGATCCCGCTGACCGTGGCCATCCGTACCCCGAGCACCTGGCTGAGCTCCTGTCCCGAGGCGCTGCCACGCAGGTAGAGCAGTAGCAGTATCTTCAGCTGCGGCACGGTGAGCTGTGAGTCGAACAGCGGGTCGGAACGGTCGGAGGCGAACAGGACCTGCAGCCGGCGGCTGGTCACCACGATCTGGTCGATCAGTTCGTCCCGCTGGGCCACCTGCGCTCCCTCTGGTCCGGCACGGTGGTGGGCCGGCCGCCCGCCGTGCGCAGACGATATCCCAACAACTTCGCGTGACGCTAACTGTTAGCCTTGGCCGAACAATTCCCGTCGTTCCGCCGCCGGACTCTTCCAGGAGTGAGCCCGCACATGTCGTTGCTCGCCAGACTCAGCCTCGCCAACCGAGGGCTCGTGGCGCTCGTCGCGGTCGTGATCACGATCTTCGGCGCCGTCACCATCCCGACGCTCAAACAGCAGCTTCTGCCTTCGTTGGAGTTCCCGGCCGCGTTCATCAGCGCGGTCTACCCCGGCGCGGCACCGGAGATCGTCGAATCGCAGGTGACCGAGCCCATCGAGAACGCCCTCTCGGGCGTCGCCGACCTCGAGAGCGTCACCTCCACCTCCAGCGAGAGCTTCGCCACCGTGCAGGTCGAGTTCGCCTTCGGCACCGACCTGACCAGCGCCGTCAACGAGCTGGAGACCTCGATCAACCGGATCCAGCTGCCCGACGGTGTGGAACCGGCCGTCTTCGCCGGCAGCACCGACGACCTGCCGGCTGTGGTGCTGGCCGCCACCGGCGCCGGCGGACCGGGGCTCGCCGGACGTCTGGACGAGGTCGTGCTGCCCGAGCTGGAAGCCATCGAGGGGGTACGCGCCGTCGACGTCACCGGCGCCGGTGAGCAGGTCGTCTCGATCACCCCCGACTACGCCGCGCTGGCCGACGCCGGTCTCGACCCGAGCGCTATCGGCAACGCCCTGCGGGTCAACGGCGTCACCATCCCGGCCGGCTCCCTCACCGACGGCGACGAGAGCCTGACCGTCCAGGTCGGCACCAGGATCGATTCACTGAGCGATCTCGCCGGGATCTATCTCACCGCGTCCGGCCGGCCGCCGGTGCGGCTCGACGACGTCGCCGAGATCAGCGAGCAGACCGCCCCCGCCACCTCGATCACCAGGACCAACGGCGCGGACAGCCTCGGGATCGCGGTGACCGCCGGCCCCGACGGCGACGCGGTTGGCATCTCGCACGAGATCCGGGACCGACTCGACGAGCTGGGCGCGGCCGCTGACACCGAGTTGATCGTAGTGTTCGACCAGGCACCGTTCGTGGAACGCTCGATCGAGGCCCTCACCACCGAAGGCCTGCTCGGCCTGGTGATGGCGGTCCTGGTCATCCTGGTCTTCCTGCTGTCGATCCGGTCCACCGTGGTCACCGCGGTCTCCATCCCGCTGTCGGTGCTGATCGCGTTGATCGCCCTGTGGGTCGGCGACTACTCGCTCAACCTGCTCACCCTCGGCGCGTTGACCATCTCGGTCGGCCGGGTGGTGGACGACTCGATCGTGGTGCTGGAGAACATCAAACGGCATCTGGAGTACGGCGAGGACCGGCGTACCGCGATCCTGACCGGGGTCCGGGAGGTGGCCGGCGCGGTCACCTCGTCGACCCTGGCGACCGTCGCCGTCTTCGCCCCGATCGCGATCGTCGGCGGTTTCGTCGGCCAGCTGTTCGCGCCGTTCGCCATCACGGTGACCGTCGCGTTGCTCGCCTCGCTGCTGGTCTCGCTCACCATCATCCCGGTGCTCGCCTACTGGTTCCTCAAGCCGGCCGCCGCCGGCACCGACGTGGAGCAGGTCCGGCAGGAGGCCGAAGCCAAGGAGCTGCGCAACCCGTTGCAGCGCGGCTACCTGCCGGTGATCCGGTTCGCCACCACCCGGCGGTGGGCCACCGTCGGCATCGGGCTGGCGGTGCTGCTCGGCACGTTCGCGCTGAGCACCCGGCTGGAGACCAACTTCATCGACGACGCCGGCCAGGACACCCTGAGCATGCGGCAGGAGTTGCCGGCGGGCACCAGCCTGGCCGCCGTCGACCGGGCCGCCATCTCGGTGGAGCGGGTCCTCGCGCGGACCGACGGGATCGAGTCCTACCAGGTGTCGATCGGCGCGAGCAGCAACCCGTTCGCCGGTGGCGGCGGCAACACCACGGCGAGCTATTCGATCAGCCTGACCGAGGACACCGACAACATCGCCGTGCAGCAGCAGCTGCGGGACGAGTTCGCCGGCCGCGACGGCCTGGGCGAGATCACGGTCGGGGCGGCCGACGGCGGGCCCGGTGGCGGGAGCAGCAACCAGCTGCAGGTCATCGTGCAGGCCAACGACCCGGACGATTTGGCCACCGCCGCGGAGCGGGTCCGGACCGCGATGTCGCAGACCCCGGACGTTGCCGACGTCACCAGCACCCTGTCCGAGGACGTGACCCGGCTGCAGGTGCAGATCGACCGCGCGGCGGCAGCTCAGGCCGGGCTGAACGAGGCCGCGCTCGGGCAACTCGTCGCCCAAGCCTTCCGCGGCAGCCCGCTGGGACAGGTCACCATCGACGGCGACCGGCTGGACGTGGTGCTCAGCCCGAGCGCCCGGGTGACCTCGGCCGAGGAGTTGGCGGCGTTGCCGGTCGGGCCGGCGACCCTCGCCGCCTTCGCCGACATCACCGAAGTCGACGGGCCGGTGCAGATCAGTCGGGTGGACGGTGAGCGCAGCGCCACCGTCACCGGCACCGCGACCGGCTCGAACGTCGGGCAGACCAGCGCCGAGCTGTCGCAGCGGCTGGAGGACCTGAGTCTGCCGGCCGGTGCGACGTACACCATCGGCGGCGTCAGCGCCGACCAGGCGGAGGCGTTCGCCGACCTCGGGTTGGCCCTGCTCGCCGCGATCGCCATCGTCTTCGTGATCATGGTGGCGACGTTCCGCAGCCTGGTCCAGCCGCTGATCCTGCTGGTGTCGGTGCCGTTCGCGGCGACCGGCGCGATCGGTCTGCTGGTCGTCACCGGTACGCCGATGGGTGTGCCGGCGCTGATCGGCGCGTTGATGCTGGTCGGCATCGTGGTGACCAACGCGATCGTGTTGATGGACCTGATCAACCAGTACCGCGAGCAGGGGATGAGCGTGTCCCAGGCGGTGGTCGAGGGCGGCCGGCGTCGGCTGCGGCCGATCCTGATGACCGCGATCGCCACCATCTGCGCGTTGACGCCGATGGCGCTCGGCCTGACCGGGGTGGCCGGCTTCATCGGCCAGCCGTTGGCGATCGTGGTGATCGGCGGCCTGTTCAGCTCGACGCTGCTCACCCTGGTCCTGGTGCCGACGCTCTACACCATGGTCGAGGGCACCAAGGATCGGCTGCGGCAGCGCCGGGCCACCCGCCGGTCGGCCGGCCCGACCGACGACGCGAGTGACGTCGCTGCGGCACCGGACCGGCCGTCAGGAGCCGTTACCGGCACCGATGCCGTACCAGGCACCGGCGACGCAGCGGACGGCCGCAACGGCTCCGACACCGCCGGCCCCGCCAGTCGTACGTCGCCGGTCGCCGCGCCGCCGGCCCGCCCCTCGGCGGCGCTGGTCGACGGCACCGACCAGTTCGAGGTGCTGAAACTGCCGAAGAGCCGCACCTCGCCGCTGCCGCCGACGGATCCGCCGGCGGAGAAGTGACCGTGCGGGGGTCCCCAGGGCACCGGCCCCGGGGACCCCCGCGACGACCCGTCGCACAGATCACACTTCGTCCACTGTCCGGTATCCGGTCGGTAAGGTGTCGGTACGTGGCCTCACCGTTAGCGGTCCTTACCGGGAACCGGGATTTCCGCCGGCTGCTCCTCGCCGAGCTGGTCGTCTTCGGGGCGGACTGGTTCGTCATGGTGCCGCTGGTGGTGCTGCTGCCGGAGCTCACCGGCAGCGGCGTCTGGGGCGCTCTGGTGCTCGCCGTGGACACCGGCATCCACGCCCTGATGTTGCCGTTCACCGGTACGCTCGCAGACCGCTTCGACCGCCGTCGGATCCTGATCGCCGCGAACCTGGCCGCCGTCGTCGCGGTGCTGTTGCTGCTGGCCGTCCGCACTTCGGGTACCGCCTGGCTGGCGTTGTTCGCCATCGCGTCGCTCGCGGTGGCCAAGTCCTGCTACTCGCCGGCCGCGCAGGCCGCGCTGCCGAACGTGGTCTCGGCGGCGGAGCTGCCCGCCGCCAACGTGTTCGCCGGATCCGCGTGGGGCACGATGGCGATAGTGGGCGCGTCGCTCGGCGGGCTGCTCAGCGCGGCCCTCGGCCCGTACGCGTGCTTCTGGATCGCCGCCGCGGCGCTGCTGCTCGCGGCGGTGGTCACCATGTCGATCCGCCGACCGATGCAGACCCCACGCGATGCCACGCTGCCGGCGCCCCGGACACTGACCGCGATCCGGGAGGCGCTGGCCTACATCGGTGGCCGGCCGCAGGTGCTCGCCCTGGTGACCGCGAAGAGCGCGGTCGGCCTCGGCAACGGCGTACTCACGTTGTTTCCGCTGTTGGCCGGGGTGTACGGGGTCGGCGCGATCGGCACCGGCCTGCTGTTCGCCGTGCGGGGTGCCGGCGCGGTCATCGGGCCGTTGCTGACCCGCCCGGTGCTGAACCGGCGGTCCTGGCTGCTCACCGGGTTGGCCGCGTCGATGTCGGTGTACGGGCTGTCCTACGCCAGCATCTCGCTGGTCACCTGGTTCCCGCTGGTGCTCGCCCTGGTCTTCCTGGCGCACCTGGGCGGCGGCAGCAACTGGGTGCTGTCGAACTACGCCCTGCAGGCGGTGGTGCCGGACCGGCTGCGTGGCCGGGTCTTCGCCACCGATCTGATGCTCGCCACCCTGTCGATCTCGGTGAGTCAGTTGATCGTGGCCAGTGTGATCGACACCCTGGACACCCGGGTCATCCTGGCGACGTGCGGTCTGGTGACCGTCACCTATGCGGTCGGCTGGCGGCTGGCGACCCGGCGGCTGGGCTCGGTCGTTGCGGCCAGCCGCTAGCATCGTGATATCACTTTGATAGCGATCTGGTTGGCAAGGGAGCAGAGCATGGAACGAGCCGTGTTCCGGATGTCCGGATTCGTGGCGATCAGTGGCTTGGCGGTGTCTGGCCTGATCGGCCTGGCGGTGGTGGCGCCCGGCATCAACTCGGTGGCCGACGTGGACGTCTGGATGGCCGTCGCTGTCGCGGTCTACGCCGGGGTCGTCGCGCTGGCCGCCACCGGGTTCACCGTGGTCAACCCCAACGAGGCGCAGGTCGTGCAGTTCTTCGGTCGCTACCTCGGCTCGATCCGCGTCGCCGGCCTGCACTGGACCTGGCCGTTCACCGTCCGGCGCAAGGTCACCCTGCGGGTGCGCAACTTCGAGACCGACCGGCTCAAGGTCGCCGACGCCGACGGCAACCCCGTCGAGATCGCCGCCGTCGTGGTGTGGCGGGTGGTCGACTCGGCCAGCGCCGTCTTCGCCGTCGACGACCACGTCGAGTACGTGGCCGTCCAGGCCGAGGCCGCCGTCCGGCACCTGGCCACCAGCTACCCGTACGAGGCACACGACGGTGAGCGGGCCAGCCTGCGGGACAGTACGGTGGTCGCCGACGAGCTGACCGCCGAGTTGCGGGAGCGGGTCGAACTGGCCGGCGTGGAGGTGCTGGAGTCCCGGGTCACTCACCTTGCGTACGCCCCTGAGATCGCCCACGCGATGCTCGCCCGGCAGCAGGCCGCCGCCGTCGTCGCGGCCCGGTTCCGGATCGTCGAGGGCGCCGTCGGCATGGTCTCCAACGCGTTGGAGCGGTTGGCCGACGAGCACGTGGTCGACCTCGACGAGGAACGCAAGGCCCAGATGGTCGCCAACCTGCTGGTGGTGCTCTGCGGTGACCGGGCGGTGCAGCCGGTGGTGAACACCGGGTCTCTCTACGGCTGAGGCGGTCCACGGCTGATGGCCGAACGCAAGAAGCTGCTGTTGCGGCTCGATCCGGCGGTGCACGAGGCGATTGCCAAGTGGGCCGCCGACGACCTGCGCAGCGTCAACGCCCAGATCGAGTACGCGCTGCGGTTCGCGCTGCGCGCCGCCGGCCGGACACCCGGACCGGATCGGGCACCTGAATCCGATCGGGCACCTGGATCGGGTGCGTCGGTCGACGGCCCGGACCGGCCACCGGCGCCCTGACACCGGGCGACCGGCCAGGACCTAGCATGGGGCGATGGGTATCAGCTTCGTTCCCGGGCCGGTGACCGTGCGGGTCCCGGCCACCAGCGCCAACCTCGGCCCCGGGTTCGACGCGCTCGGGTTGGCGCTCGGTCACCACGACGAGGTGACCGCCCGGGTGGTGCCCGCCGGCTGCCGGGTCGAGATCTCCGGTGAAGGCACCGGGGAGCTGCCGGTCGACGACGGCCATCTTGTCGTGCGCGCCATGCACGCCACCTTCGACGAGCTCGGCGGCCGGCCGGCCGGACTGGCGTTGAGCTGCGTGAACCGCATCCCCCAGGCACGCGGCCTGGGTTCGTCGTCGGCGGCGATCGTGGCCGGCGTGCAACTGGCCCGAGGGCTCGCCGTCGGCGGGACGCAGCTGCTGGACACCGCCGCCGCGCTACGGATCGCCGCCCGGCTGGAGGGTCACCCGGACAACGTGGCGCCCTGCCTGCTCGGCGGTTTCACCATTGCCTGGACCGAGGCCTCCGGGGCGCGCGCGGTGTCGGTGCCGGCGCATCCGGCGGTGTCGCTGACCGTCTACGTACCCGGTAACCGGGGTCTGACCGAGGCGGCGCGGGCGGCGCTGCCCGCCCAGGTGCCGCACGCGGACGCCGCGTTCACCGCCGGCCGGGCCGCCCTGCTGAGCCACGCGATCACCGCTGACCCGACGCTGTTGCTGGCCGCGACCGAGGACCGGTTGCACCAGGACTACCGGGGTCCATCGATGCCGGCCAGTGCGGAACTGGTCTGCCGACTGCGGGCGACCGGTGTGGCTGCGGTGATCAGTGGGGCGGGTCCGAGCGTCCTGGCGTTGACCGAAGTCCCGGCGGACTTCTGTCCGGGAATGGACTGGCAGACACACTTGTTTCCGGTAGACGTTGCCGGAGCGCGGATCGAAGGCGCTATAGTAGGACACGCCGAGCGGGACCCTGTTGCCGCAGGTCGGAAGAGTTGACTACGCTCTAGGCCAAGCACAGCCGCGAAGCACGCGATCTCCTGCGGGGCGGCGCACCCCCGAAGCTATCGGCGGTAAGCCCGTCTCACCCCTGCCTAGGCCACCGCCAAACCGCAGTCTCCACGGATCGCTGCAGATGTCGAGAGCTGCCCACCGAGGCTGGTGAAGCGGGTCCGGCAAAGCTGCGCCAAGACTCCCGCGACGTGTCATGCGAGGCGGGTGCACCGAGGCCACCCGGCCACCTAGCGTCTTGACCCGGGTTGCCCGGCCTATCGAGGGAAGGAATCCATTGAGCGACACCACCGACGTGACGTCGGATGTCTCCAACGTCGCTGACGACACCACCGCTGCTCCTGCCCGCCGTCGGCGGTCCGGCACCGGGCTGTCCGCGATGCTGCTGCCGGAGTTGCAGAGCCTCGCCGCGTCGCTCGGCATCTCCGGCACCGCCCGGATGCGCAAGAGTGAGCTGATCACCGCGATCACCGAGCGCCAGGCCGGCGGGGGTGCCCCACGGCCGCGCGCCGAGGTCGCGGCGGCGACCGCACCCCCTCGGGAGGAGGTCCGCGCCGAGGTTCGTCCTGAGGCCGAGCGGCGCGACAGCGGGTCTGAACGGCACGACGGCGGGTCTGAACGGCGCGACGGCGGGTCCGAGCGGCGCGACGGCGGTGACGGCGAGCAGCTCGCCATCGTCGACGAGCCGGCCCGCGAGCGCAGCACCCGCCGGGGCCGTCGGTCGGCAACCGAGTCGCGTACCGACGAGACCGCGACCGCGCCGACCGAGTCTGGCGAGCGGGCCGACCGGGGCGGTGACGGCCGGGACAACCGTGACGGCCGGGACAACCGTGACGGCCGGGACAACCGTGACCGTGGCGAGCGGGACAACCGTGACCGTGGCGAGCGGGCCGAGCGGGGCGGTGACGGCCGTGGTGGTCGCGACCGTAACGACCGGGGTGACCGTAACGACCGGGGTGACCGCAGCGAGCGGAACCAGCGGGACAACAACGACGACGACGACAACGAAGGCGGCGGTCGGCGCAGCCGACGCAGCCGGTTCCGCGACCGTCGGCGGCGGGGGGACCGCAGTGACGGCGACGGTGGCGGCGGCCGGGAGCCGCAGGTGACCGAGGACGACGTTCTCGTCCCGGTCGCCGGCATCCTCGACGTGCTGGACAACTACGCGTTCGTGCGTACCACCGGCTACCTCTCCGGGCCCAACGACGTCTACGTCTCCATGTCGCAGGTCAAGAAGCACGGTCTGCGGCGCGGTGACGCGGTCACCGGCGCGGTGCGCGCCACCCGCGAGGGTGAGCAGCGTCGTGACAAGTACAACCCGCTGGTCCGGCTGGACACCATCAACGGCATGGAGCCGGAGGAGGCCCGGCGGCGTCCCGAGTTCTACAAACTCACCCCGCTGTACCCGCAGGATCGGCTGCGGTTGGAGACCGAGCCGCACATCCTCACCACCCGGGTCATCGACCTGGTGATGCCGATCGGTAAGGGCCAGCGGGCGCTGATCGTCTCCCCGCCCAAGGCGGGCAAGACGATGGTGCTGCAGGCGATCGCCAACGCCATCACGCACAACAACCCCGAGTGCCACCTGATGGTGGTGCTGGTCGACGAACGCCCGGAAGAGGTCACCGACATGCAACGGTCGGTGAAGGGTGAGGTCGTCGCGGCCACGTTCGACCGGCCGCCGCAGGACCACACCACGGTCGCCGAGCTGGCCATCGAACGGGCCAAGCGGCTGGTCGAGCTGGGCCACGACGTCGTCGTGCTGCTCGACTCGGTGACCCGGCTGGGGCGCTCGTACAACCTGGCCGCGCCGGCCAGCGGGCGGATCATGTCCGGTGGTATCGACTCGACGGCGCTGTACCCGCCGAAGCGGTTCCTCGGCGCGGCCCGAAACATCGAGAACGGCGGTTCGTTGACCATCCTCGCCACCGCACTGGTGGAGACCGGATCCATGATGGACACGGTGATCTTCGAGGAGTTCAAGGGGACCGGCAACGCCGAGCTCAAGCTGGACCGCAAGATCGCCGACAAGCGGGTGTTCCCGTCGATCGACATCCACCCGTCCGGCACCCGCAAGGAGGAGATCCTGCTCGCGCCGGAGGAGCTGGCGATCACCCACAAGCTGCGCAAGGTGCTCCACTCGCTGGACTCCCAGGCGGCGCTGGACCTGCTGCTGGACCGGCTCAAGCAGAGCCGGACCAACATCGAGTTCCTGATGCAGATCGCGAAGTCGACGCCGGGGGAGTGACCCCGGCGCCGGCCGCCCCGCGCGGTCGGGAATCCGGCAGGTCCGTCGGGCGTTGCGTCCGGCGGTGTTCGTGACGGTCGTGGTGGGCGGTTCGCTCCGCCCACCGCGACCCGCTGCCACGGCCCGTGGCAGACTGACAGCAGGCCAGGTTCCGGTTCACGCCAGAGTCGGCCCGCGCAACGGCGCGGTCGACGTCGACGGCGACCCGGCGACCGACGAAGAGAGGACCATCAGTGAAGAAGGACATCCACCCGGAGTACGTGACCACCGAGGTCACCTGCTCCTGCGGCGCATCTTTCACCACCCGCAGCACCGCACCCAGCGGCAAGATCCACGCTGAGACCTGCAGCGCCTGCCACCCGTTCTACACCGGCAAGCAGCGCGTCCTCGACACCGCCGGCCGGGTCGCCAAGTTCCAGCAGAAGTACGCCAAGGCGAAGGCCAACAAGGCCAAGTAGCTGTGCACGCGGCGCCCGCTTCCGACCGAGGTCGGGGGCGGGCGCCGCGGTGTCTGGACGGTCCTGGTCTTCTCAACCCGGATGAAGGAGTACTTGGATGAGCAGCGAGCGCCTGACCGGGCTCCTCGACGAGTACGCCGAGCTGGAGAAGCAGCTGTCTGATCCGGCGATCCACGCGGACCAGACCACCGCCCGCCGGGTCGGTCGCCGGTTCGCCGAGCTGGCCCCGCTGCACAAGGCCGCTGGCGAGCTCGCCCAGGCCCGGGCCGATCTGGCCGCCGCCCGGGAGCTGGCCGGCGAGGACCCGGCGTTCACCGTCGAGGCGGAGGCAATCGCCGCCAGCCTGCCCGACCTGGAGGCCCGCCTCGCCGAACTGCTGATCCCCCGGGACCCGCACGACGCCAAGGACGTCATCGTCGAGATCAAGGCGGGCGAGGGCGGCGAGGAGTCGGCGCTGTTCGCCGGCGACCTGCTACGGATGTACCTGCGGTACGCCGAACGGCGCGGCTGGCAGGTCGAGGTGCTCGACTCGCAGGATTCCGACCTCGGCGGGGTCAAGGACGTCTCGCTCGCGATCAAGTCGCGGGGGGTGCCCGAGGGCGGTAACGGCGTCTGGTCCCGGCTCAAGTGGGAGGGCGGCGTGCACCGGGTGCAGCGGGTGCCGGTTACCGAGTCGCAGGGCCGGATCCACACCAGCGCCGCCGGGGTGCTGGTGCTGCCGGAAGCCGAGGACGTCGAGGTCAACGTCGACCCGAACGAACTACGCGTCGACGTGTTCCGCTCCTCCGGCCCCGGCGGCCAGTCGGTCAACACCACCGACTCGGCGGTGCGGATCACCCACCTGCCGACCGGCATCGTCGTCTCCTGCCAGAACGAGAAGAGCCAGCTGCAGAACCGGGAGCAGGCGATGCGGATCCTGCGCGCCAGGTTGCTCGCCGCCGCCCAGGAACAGGCCGACGCGGCGGCGTCCGACGCCCGCCGTTCCCAGGTGCGTACGGTCGACCGGTCCGAGCGGGTGCGCACCTACAACTACCCGCAGAACCGGATCACCGACCATCGGATCGGCTACACGGCGTACAACATGGACCTGGTGGTCGGCGGGGAGCTCGACGGCGTCCTCGACGCGCTCGCCGAGGCGGACCGGGCAGCTCGGCTCGCCGGTGACACCGAACTGACCCGCCGCTGACCGGCCCCACCGGCCCCACCGGCACCGGCTGTGCCGCTGACCGCGGCCACACCGGCACCGGCTGTGCCGCTGACCGCGGCCACACCGGCACCGGCCGGGCGGTCAGCGCACCGGATGGGGCCGCTGCCGGGCCTCGCGCATCTGTCGGGCGGCCACCTCGAAGGCCCGGCTGAGCGCTTCGCGCAACCCCGGACCGGAACCGCTGATCTCGGCGTAGCCGACGCTGACCCCGACCGGAGTGCCAGGCACCAGCGACTCCCACTCCTCACCGGCCACCGCGGCGGTGATTCGGCGGGCCACGTCGGCCGCCTCGGCCGGGCCGGCGCCCGGCAGCACCACCACGAACTCGTCGCCGCCGTACCTGGCCACGAAGTCACCCCGGCGCATCACCCGGTTGATCACCCCGGCGACCCGTTGCAGCACCAGGTCACCGGAGTGGTGGCCATGCACGGTGTTGACCGACTTGAAACCGTCCAGGTCGCAGACCATCACCACGGCCCGGTCGCCCCGGCCGGCCATGTCGGTGACGTAGAGGTCGAGGTGGCGGCGGCTGGCCAGCCCGGTCAACGGGTCGGTCAACGCCTCCTGGGTGTACTGCGCGGCGGAGCGACGCATCTCCTCCTGGTCCAGCCGGGCGGCGATGCCGTCGACGTACATGTCGCGCAGCCGGTCGTTGCGCCGGGTGGCCAGCCGGAACGCGTACCGGTCGGCGTCGTGCGCGGCGGCGTGGTCGCCAGCCCGGGTGTGCGCGACGCTGCGCAGCCGGGCCGTCTCGGCGGCACCGAGCGTCTCGGCGGAGACCACCGCCGTGGACAGGCGGGTCAACGCCTCCGCCGGCCGGTCCGCCGCGATGGTCAGGCAGACCACCCCGAGCTGGCGCAGGTCGCGGGCGCGGGCACTGTCGCCGCCGTCGATCATCAGGCGGGTGGCCTCCGGGGCGCCGGGGGGCAGCCGGGCCGGCTCACCGAGCGCGGCGAGCCGGGCCAGCGCGTACCCGTACGCCACCCGGCTGCTCGGGCGTAGCAGCCCGGTCCGGTCGGCGTGCACGAACTTCGCCAGGTCGCTGCCGATGTCGCGGAGCACCCGCAGGCAGCCGTCGGTGTCTCCATGATGGTCCAACGCGACGGCGTTGCGCAGCCGGATGCCGGGCGCGGCGAAGGTCTCCTCTGGAATGCCGGTGGCGTTGCCGAGCTGCCGGGCGTGCTCGATGGCACTCAGCGCGTACCCGTGGAAACTGAGGTAGGAGTAGGCCATCGCCAGGTCGTGCCAGCCCCAGGCGGTTTCCCGGTCGACGTCGGTGGCCGCGCCGAGCGCCCGCGCGCTGTGCACCAGATGGGTGACGCACCGGTCGAACGCGCCCTGCTGGTGGGCGGCGAGCGCGGCCAGCGCGTGCAGGTGGCCGTGCAGGTACGGCTCGCTGACGTCCCGGGCCGCCTCGAACGCCCGGTCGACGGCCACCGTGTACTCGGCGGACCGGCCGAGGTTGAGCAGCGCGGAGAGCCGCTGCACCAGCGCGTCGGCCCGTACGTACCGGTTGCTGGTGCTCCGGATCACCTGCTCGAAGGCGACACAGGCTTCGGCCGAGCGGCTGCTTTCCATCAGCGCCCGGGCCTGCATCAGCGCCTCGGCCTGGTCGGTGAGCCGGTCGAGCCAACCCACGCACAACCTCCCTGGAGCCCGCTGGAATCTGGCGGAGCACACACCCGACCCGATCCGCGACCTGTTCCACGGACGCCCGGGTGGACGCACCATGATTATGTCGTGAACCACTTGCCAGAGAACACCTCCGGATTGCCGGATCGGACGCCGGTCCGAGCCGCCGTGGCTGCCGCGGCCGCCCGGCTGGCCGCCGCCGGTGTCGCCGCCGCCCGGGTCGACGCGGAGCTGATTGCCGCCTCGGTGCTGGACATTCCGCGTGGCCGGCTGGCACTGAGTGGCGACTTCGACGAGACCGACATCGGCAGGTTCCACAGTCTGGTGACCCGCCGGGCGGCTGGGGAACCGGTGCAGCACCTCACCGGATCGGCACCGTTTCGTTATCTCGAGCTCGCGGTGGGGCCGGGGGTCTTCGTGCCCCGGCCGGAGACCGAGCTGCTCGCCGGGGCGGGCGTCGACGCGCTGCGTGACCAGCCCGGCGAGGCGGTCGTCGTCGACCTGTGCAGCGGCAGTGGCGCGGTGGCGCTGGCAGTCGCGCACGAGGTTCCGACGGCCCGGGTGGTCGCGGTCGAACGCTCGACGGACAGCCTGCGCTGGCTGCGCCGCAACGCCCGGCGACAGGCCGCCGCCGGGGACCGGCCGATCGAGGTGCGGGCCGGCGATGTCCGGGATCCGGACCTGCTCGGCGAGTTCGCCGGCCGGGTGGACGTGCTGCTGTGCAATCCGCCGTACGTACCGGACGGCACCCCGGTGCCGCCGGAGGTCGCCGGGCACGACCCGGCCGAAGCGGTCTTCGGCGGGCCGGACGGCCTGGCGGTCATCCGACCGGTGGTGCACCGCGCCGTGACCCTGCTGCGCCCCGGCGGGCTGTTCGGCGTGGAGCACGACGACGGCCATGCCGCCGCCGTCGTCGCGTTGGTCGCCGCCGCCGGCCGGTTCGACGCTGTCACCAGCCACCGCGATCTGGCCGGCCGGCCGCGTTTCGTGACCACCCGCCGGACGGGCTGACGGCAGCTGGCGGTGATCGGTGCGGATCAGCGGGCGGGCACGTGGCAGACTGGCACACCGTGATGCTCTATGACTGCCGGTCCGCCGCCGACCGTGACAAAGGCATCGCCGCGGCGATCGAGGCGGTCAAGAACGGCGAGCTGGTCGTGCTGCCGACCGACACCGTGTACGGCGTCGGCGCCGACGCCTTCACCTCGTACGCCGTCACCGCGCTGCTCAACGCCAAGGGTCGGGACCGGCAGATGCCGCCGCCGGTGCTGGTCGGTTCCCGGCACACCCTCGATGGTCTGGTGCTGATCCTGCCGCCGACCGCCCGCGACCTGGCCGACGCCTTCTGGCCGGGGGCGCTCACCATGATCGTCGAGCACGCGCCCAGCCTGAACTGGGATCTGGGGGATACCAACGGCACCGTCGCGGTCCGGATGCCGCTGCATCCGGTGGCGTTGGAGGTGCTGCGGGAGACCGGTCCGATGGCGGTCTCGTCGGCGAACAAGACCGGCCGGCCGCCGGCGGTGACCGCCGCCGAGGCCCGGGACCAGCTCGGCTACTCGGTGCGCGCGTACCTGGAGGCCGGCCCGTGCCCCGACCCCGTGCCAAGCACCATCGTCGACCTGACCGGCGACGTGCCCCGGGTGGTCCGCGACGGCGCGGTCCCGATCGAGAAGCTGCGTGACGTGGTCCCGGACATCATCGGTACGGAGTCCTAGTGCCGCCGTTCACCGTTCTTCATGTCTGCATGGGCAACATCTGCCGTTCGCCGATGGCCGAGCGGCTGTTGGTGCTGGCGCTCGAGCAGCGGCTGGACCGGCTCGGTCCGGCCGCCGCGCCGCCGGTCGAGGAGCTGTTGCACAGCCACAGCGCCGGCACCGGCGGTTGGCACGCCGGCGAGGAGATGAATCCGCCGGCGGCCCGCCAGGTGCTCGCCCGGGGCGGGCAGGTCGACGGCTTCGCCGCCCGCAAGCTGCGGTCCGACCAGATCGACGCCGCCGATCTGGTCCTCACCGCCACCGCCGACCAGCTCGAGTACGTGCTCGCGTTGCGCCCGGACGCCGCCGAGCGCACCTTCGTGCTCGGCGAGTTCGGCCGGTTGCTGCCGGCGGTGGACGCGGCGGGGCTGCCCGGTGCCCGGTCGGGTCCGGACGCGGCGGTCACCCCGGAGGCGGTGCACGCCCGGGGCGCGGCACTGGTCGCCGCGGTCGCGGTGGTCCGGGCCGGTGCCGGTCCCCAGCCGGGGGACGATCTGGACGATCCGTGGGGGCGCGGCGACCACACCTTTGCCCGGGTGGCCGACGAGATCGAGGAGACGGTGGGAGCGCTCGGCGTGGCGCTGCTGCCCTGAGATCGGCGGGGCGGGCAGAGGATGCAGGCGGAGGTCGTCCGATGATGCGTAGTCGGCTTCGGCACCTGCCGGTGCCGTCGATGGTGTCGGCGGTGCTGCTGGTGGTGCTCGCCGGGGTCGGCGGCTGGCTGGACGGAGTCCCGGGGGCGGTCGGCGCCGCCGTCGGTGTCGCGCTGGTGGCGGCCAGCTATGTGGCCTCCAGCCTGGCGCTGGCCTGGGCGGACTCGGTGCATCCGCAGATGGTGCTCAGTGTGGGCCTGCTCACCTACAGCTTGAAGTTCGCGCTGCTCGGGGTGGCGGTGTTCGCGGTGGCGGCGTCGGACTGGCCGGGGCAGCGGATGTTGGCGGTGGCGATCATCGTGGCAACAGTGGGATGGATCACGGCGCAGGTGTGGTGGACCTTCCGGGCCCGGATCCCGTACGTGGAGATCGATCCGCGCTGATCATCCGGTGACCCCGGGTGCCCATCGACGGCGGGGTCAGCGGCGAAAATCACCGTTCTTCGCGAAGATTTGTCGGATTTGCCCTACCCTGAGGCCGAGATCGCCGGTGGTGTGGGGAGTGGATACCGACCGGGGCGGAAGAGGAGTAGCGTGTGCACCCATCTGATGTGCGACCGGGTCGCCCACACAACGAGGGTTGTGCGGGGGGTGACGCACAGCCTTCATCGTTGCCCTGATATGTTTCCGGCGTCATGGCCGGTGAACCACCTTTCGAACCCGCAGGTCCCTCGGGGGCCGACACCGGGTTTGCCGCGATCGGCTACCTGCTCGGCGGGATGGCCGTGTGGGGCGGCGCGGGGTGGCTCGTCGACCGTTGGCTGGACCTGCCCAACGTCGGGCTGCTGATCGGGCTGATCGGCGGGACGGCGGCCGGGGTCTACCTGACCGTTAAGAAGCTGGGCGCGTGAACCAGGCCCGACCAACGGAGGATGCGCGTTGATTGAGCAGCCGACCGTTCTCGCCGCGGAGTTCCCTCCCGGCGTGGATGCCTTCGACTTCCGCAGCCTGATCCCCGGGTTGGACGGCACCGCCTGGGCGGCCGCCTTCACCAAGATCACGCTGCTGCTCTGGATCGCCGCCGCACTGGTGATGATCTTCTTCCTGGTTACCTACCGCAGCCCGAAGCTGGTGCCGACCAAGGGCCAGTGGCTGGCCGAGTCGGTGTACGGCATGGTTCGCGACAACATCGCCCGGGACGTCATCGGCCGGGACGGGGTGCGGTTCGCGCCCTACCTCACGGTGTTGTTCTGCTTCATCCTGCTGAACAACCTCTGGGGCATCGTCCCGTTCGCCCAGATCTCCCCGATGTCGCACATCGCCTTCCCGATGGTGCTCGCGGTGGTCAGCTGGCTGCTCTACATCGGCCACGGCATCGCCAAGTGGGGCTTCCTCGGCTACGTCAAGCACGTCTGCTGGGTGTCTGGCGCGCCGCTGTGGGTCCAGCCGATCCTGGTGCCGATCGAGTTCGTCTCGAACCTGATCCTGCGGCCGGTCACGCTGTCGGTCCGACTCTTCGCGAACATGTTCGCCGGCCACATGATTTTGCTGGTGTTCGTCCTCGGTGGCGTGGCGCTGTTCCAGGCCGACAGCCTGTTCATCAAGCCCATCGCGGTGCTGAGCTGGGGCATGGCGATCGTGATGACCTTCTTCGAGTTCGGCATCATGATCCTCCAGGCGTACGTGTTCACCCTGCTCAGCGCGACCTACCTGCAGCACTCCCTGGCCGAGTCGCACTGATCCCGCCTCCCTCGACCGATACACGTCCATGGGTCAGCCGCGTGGACGACAACTGAACATTCACCTAAACGTGCGCGTGACGGACACGCGTTCAACGCAGGAGGAAAACAACCATGGAGATCACCGGCAGCCTGAACGCCATCGGCTACGGCATCGCCGCCCTCGGCCCCGGTATCGGCGTTGGTCTGGTGTTCGCCGCCTACATCCAGGCGACCGCCCGCCAGCCGGAGAGCGCCGGCCTGACCCGGGTCTACATGTTCATGGGCTTCGCCGTGATCGAGGCGCTCGCCCTGCTCGGTCTGGTGCTCGCGTTCGCGCTCAACTGACCCGGCCGGCATCCGGTGAGCCGACGGGCTCACTGCGTCTGACTCGGTGACCGGCAGCGCGAGCGCCGGTCCGGGCGAAGGGAAGTGTCCATGTACGAAGAAGTCACGTACATAGCTGCGGAAGAGGGCGGGAACATCCTGCTCCCGCCGCTGTCCGAGATCATCGTCGGCCTGATCGCCTTCGGTCTGCTCGTCGCCGTCCTGCTGAAGTTCGTGTTCCCACGGATGGAAGCGATGTACCAGGCGCGGGTCGAGGCGATCGAGGGCGGCATCAAGCGGGCCGAGGCCGCCCAGGCTGAGGCGAACCAGCTGCTGGAGCAGTACAAGGCCCAGCTGGCCGAGGCGCGTACCGACGCAGCCCGCATCCGCGACGACGCCCGGGCCGACGCCGAAGGGATCCGGCAGGACATCCTCGCCAAGGCGCGGGAGGAGTCCGATCGGATCATCGCGGCCGGCAAGGAGCAGCTCGCCGCCGAGCGGCAGACCATCATCCGGGAGCTGCGGGCCGAGGTCGGCACGCTCGCGGTCGACCTGGCCGGCCGGATCGTCGGGGACGCGCTCGCCGACGAGGCCCGCCGTAAGGGCACCGTCGAGCGGTTCATGGCCGACCTGGAGAACGCGGGGGCCCGCTGATGCAGTCCGCCACCAGCCGGGAGTCCTACGCCGCGGTGACCGAGCGACTGGTCGGCTACGTCGCCGGTGCCGCCCCGACGGCGGTCGCGACCACGGCCGACGAGATCCTCTCGGTGGCCGACCTGCTGCGCCGTCAGCCCCGGCTGCGGCGGGCGCTGGCCGACCCGGCCCGGCCCGCCGACGACCGGACCGGGCTGCTGCGCGGCCTGTTCGAAGGCAAGACCGGCGCGGACAGCCTCGACCTGCTCGACGCGGTCGTCGCGGCCCGCTGGTCGGCGCCGTCGGAGCTGCTCGACGCCACCGAGCGACTCGGCGTCGACACCGCACTGGCCGGTGCCGAGTCGGCCGGCGAGCTGGCCGAGGTGGAGGACGAGCTGTTCCGGTTCGGCAAGATCATCGACGGCGACCCGCAGCTGGGTGCCGTGGTCGGTGACGTCGCCGTGCCGGCCGACCGGCGGGTCGAACTGGTCCGCACGCTGCTCACCGGAAAGGCGCTGCCGGCCACGGTGCGCCTCGCCGAGCAGGCGGTCCGGGGCTTCGGCGGGCGATCCGTCGGTGCCGGGCTGGGCCGGCTGGTCGAGCTGGCCGCCGCCCGGCGGGACCGGCAGGTCGCGCACGTCACGGTCGCCGCACCACTGACCCAGCCCGAGGAGCAGCGGCTGGGCGCCACGTTGGCCGAGATGTACGGTCGGGAGGTATCCGTCAAGTTGACGGTCGACCCCGCCGTACTCGGCGGGATGAGCGTACGGATCGGTTCCGACCTGTACGACGGCACCGTTCGGCGCCGCCTCATCGACACTCGCAAGGCGCTCGCCGGGCGCTGATTCAGTCCATGCCGTTCCGGGTTCATCCGGGCCACTAGACATAGAGGAAGCAGAGGATGGCCGAGCTGACCATCTCGTCGGACGAGATCCGTGGTGCCCTAGAACGCTACGTCTCCTCCTACACGCCGGAGCTGTCTCGTGAAGAGGTCGGCACCGTGGCGGACGCCGGGGACGGCATCGCCCACGTCGAGGGCCTGCCCTCGGCGATGGCAAACGAACTGCTGGAATTCGAGGACGGCACGCTGGGCGTGGCGTTGAACCTCGACGTACGTGACATCGGTGTGGTCGTCCTGGGCGACTACGCCGGCATCGAGGAGGGCCAGCGCGTCAAGCGCACCGGCCGGGTGCTCTCCGTCCCGGTCGGCGACGCCTTCCTGGGCCGGGTGGTCAGCGCGCTCGGTGAGCCGATCGACGGCCTCGGTGACATCGCCAACGACGGCTTCCGCGAGCTGGAGCTGCAGGCGCCGAACGTGATGGCCCGCCAGTCGGTGTCCGAGCCGCTGCAGACCGGTATCAAGGCGATCGACGCGATGACCCCGATCGGTCGCGGCCAGCGGCAGCTGATCATCGGCGACCGCAAGACCGGTAAGACCACCGTCGCGCTGGACACGATCCTCAACCAGCGGGCCAACTGGGAATCCGGCGACCCGGCCAAGCAGGTCCGCTGCATCTACGTGGCGATCGGGCAGAAGGCTTCCACCATCGCCTCGATCAAGGGCGTGCTGGAGGAGCACGGCGCGATGGAGTACACCACCATCGTCGCCTCGCCCGCCTCCGACCCGGCCGGCTTCAAGTACATCGCTCCGTACACCGGGTCGTCGATCGGCCAGCACTGGATGTACGCCGGCAAGCACGTGCTGATCGTCTTCGACGACCTGAGCAAGCAGGCCGAGGCGTACCGCGCGGTGTCGCTGCTGCTGCGCCGTCCGCCGGGCCGTGAGGCGTACCCGGGTGACGTCTTCTACCTGCACTCCCGGCTGCTGGAGCGGTGCGCGAAGCTCTCCGACGAGCTGGGCGGCGGCTCGCTGACCGGTCTGCCGATCATCGAGACCAAGGCCAACGACATCTCGGCCTTCATCCCGACCAACGTCATCTCGATCACCGACGGGCAGATCTTCCTGGAGACCGACCTGTTCAACCAGGGCCAGCGGCCGGCGATCAACGTCGGTACGTCGGTCTCCCGGGTCGGTGGCGCCGCGCAGGTCAAGCCGATGAAGAAGGTCGCCGGCCGGCTGCGGCTGGACCTGGCCCAGTACCGCGAGCTGGAGGCGTTCTCCGCGCTCGCCTCCGACCTGGACAAGGCGTCGCGCAACCAGCTGGAGCGCGGTGCCCGCCTGGTCGAGCTGCTCAAGCAGCCGAACTATTCGCCGTTCCCGGTGCAGGAACAGGTCGTCTCGGTCTGGTCCGGCACCGAGGGCAAGCTCGACGACATCCCGGTCGGCGAGATCCGGCGGTTCGAGTCGGAGTTCCTGGAGTACCTGCGGCACTCCCACTCCGGCACGCTGGACTCGATCGCCGCGCACAACTGGGACGACGAGATCATCGCGACGCTGTCCGACGCGGTCGAGAAGTTCAAGCAGATGTTCCTGTCCAAGGACCCGGAGCGGGTGGTCAACGAGGCGCCGGCCGAGGCCCTGGAGGGCGAGCAGGAACGCGAGAGCGTCACCCGGTACGTCGCCGACGCTGACGCCGAGAAGGAATAGGGCGGTTCCGGATGCCAGCGCAGGTTCGGGTACTCCGCCAGCGGATTCGCTCGGCGAAGTCGATGAAGAAGATCACCAAGGCGATGGAGCTCGTCGCGACGAGTCGGGTCGCCAAGGCCCAGGCGCGGGTGGCGGCCTCGCTGCCGTACGCCAACGCGATCACCGGTGTGCTCACCGCGCTGGCCTCCAACGCCTCGGTCGACCATCCGCTGCTGACCGCACGTCCGAAGGTGCGCCGGGCCGGTGTGCTCGTGGTCACCAGCGACCGGGGCCTGGCCGGCGGGTACAGCACCAACGCGATCAAGACAGCGGAGTCGCTCATCGAGCGGCTGAAGGCCGACGGCAAGGAACCGGTGCTGTACGTGATCGGCCGCAAGGGCGTCTCGTACTACCGGTTCCGTAACCGGCCGATCGAAGCGAGCTGGACCGGCTTCTCCGAGCAGCCCGGCTTCGCCGACGCCCGGGAAGTCGGCCAGACTCTGATCGCGGCGTTCCAGCGCGGGGCGGACGACACCGACGGCGGCGGGGCCGACCAGGTGCTCGGGGTGGACGAGCTGCACATCGTCTCGACCGAGTTCAAGTCGCTGATGACGCAGACCCCGGTTCCCCGGATCCTCGGCCCGATGGAGGTCAAGGACGAGCCGAGGGACGCTGCCGGGGTGCTGCCGGCGTACGAGTTCGAGCCGAACGCCGAGGCCCTGCTCGACGCGTTGCTGCCCAAGTACATCAACACCCGGATCTACGCGGCACTGGTCGAATCGGCGGCGAGTGAATCGGCGGCCCGGCGGCGGGCGATGAAGAGCGCCACCGACAACGCCGAGGAAATGATCGAGAAGTACACGCGGCTAATGAACTCGGCGCGTCAGGCCGGGATCACTCAGGAGATCAGCGAGATCGTCGGCGGCGCCAACGCGCTCGCGGCGGCGGGAAGTGAAGTGTGATGACTGCCTCTGTAGAAACCCAGGCAACCGGAGCGACCGCATCGGCTACCGGCCGCGTGGTCCGGGTCATCGGCCCGGTCGTCGACGCCGAGTTCCCGCGCGACGCGATGCCCGACATCTTCAACGCCCTGCACGTGGACGTCGCGCTTGCCGGCGGCGAGCGGACCCTGACCCTCGAGGTCGCCCAGCACCTCGGCGACAACGTCATCCGGGCCATCTCGATGCAGCCGACCGACGGCATGGTCCGGGGCGCGGAGGTCCGCGACACCGGTTCGCCGATCATGGTGCCGGTCGGTGACGGCATCAAGGGCCGGGTGTTCAACACCATCGGTGAGTGCCTCAACCTGGCCGAGGGCGAGACGCTGCAGGTGACCGAGCGCCGGTCGATCCACCAGAAGGCGCCGGCGTTCGCCGACCTGGAGCCGAAGACCGAGATGCTGGAGACCGGCATCAAGGTGCTCGACCTGCTCGCCCCGTACGTCAAGGGCGGCAAGATCGGCCTGTTCGGCGGTGCCGGCGTGGGCAAGACGGTGCTCATCCAGGAAATGATCATCCGGGTCGCGAACAACTTCGGTGGTACGTCGGTCTTCGCCGGCGTCGGGGAGCGTACCCGTGAGGGCAACGACCTGATCCACGAGATGACCGAGTCCGGCGTCATCGACAAGACCGCGCTGGTCTACGGCCAGATGGACGAGCCGCCGGGCACCCGGTTGCGGGTCGCGCTCGCCGCGCTCACCATGGCGGAGTACTTCCGGGACGTGCAGAAGCAGGAAGTGCTGCTGTTCATCGACAACATCTTCCGGTTCACCCAGGCCGGTTCCGAGGTCTCCACGCTGCTCGGCCGGATGCCGTCTGCGGTGGGTTACCAGCCCACCCTGGCCGACGAGATGGGCGAGCTGCAGGAGCGGATCACCTCGGTCCGGGGCCAGGCGATCACCTCGATGCAGGCGATCTACGTGCCCGCCGACGACTACACCGACCCGGCGCCGGCCACCACCTTCGCCCATCTGGACGCCACCACCAACCTGGAGCGGTCCATCTCCGACAAGGGCATCTACCCGGCGGTGGACCCGCTGGCGTCCTCGTCGCGGATCCTCGCCCCGGAGTTCGTCGGCCAGGAGCACTACGCGGTGGCCTCCGAGGTGAAGCGGATCCTGCAGAAGTACAAGGACCTGCAGGACATCATCGCCATCCTCGGTATGGAGGAGCTCTCCGAGGAAGACAAGATCACTGTCTCCCGGGCCCGCCGGATCGAGCGGTTCCTGTCGCAGAACACCTACGCGGCCGAGGTCTTCACCGGCATCAAGGGTTCGTACGTGCCGGTGAAGGACACCATCGAAGCCTTCCGCAAGATCAGTGAAGGGGAGTACGACCACTTCCCCGAGCAGGCCTTCTTCATGTGCGGTGGGCTCGACGACCTGGAGCGCAACGCTCAGGAACTCATGAAGAGCTGACCCGCTCTGCGCCTTGACGAGCGCCCCGCCACTGCGGCGGGGCGCTCGTCGCGTTTGTCGACGGCCATCCGGGGTACCCGACCGGCTCTGCGGGGGACGGGGGGCGGAGCATGATGCAACCGGATCGGACCCGGGCACGCCCAGCGAGGATGAGCCGGCCGGAACGGCTGGCGCTGCTCGCCGTACTCGTCGGGTTGCTTCTCGCCGGTGGGGCCGTGGTGGTGCTCAGCCGCACCGTCGCCGACCGGTACGCGGCCGCCGTACCCACTGCGGATTTGTTCGGCGACGTCGGCGTCGGCACCGGTGTGGACACCGGCCCGGACGACCGGCTCACCGGCCCGGTCAACCTGCTGGTGGCCGGCATCGACCGGCCGACCGACCAGCCGGAGAAGGTGCCCCGAGCGGACACCGTGCTGCTGGTGCACGTGCCGAGCGGGCTGTCCCGGGCGTACCTGATCTCGCTGCCCCGGGACCTGCTGGTCGACATCCCGGCGTTCGGTATCAGCGGCCATCCGGGCGGCGTCGACCGGATCAACGCCGCGATGGCGTACGGCAGCCGGGTGCCCGGTGCCGAGCACCCGGACCCGGTGACCGGTTTCCAACTGCTCGCGGCGACGGTCTCGGCCCGCACCGGGATCGACCGGTTCGACGCCGGTGTGATCGTCAACTTCGCCGGCCTGGAACGCCTGGTCGACGCGGTCGGCGGGGTACGGATGACCATCGACGTCGATGTGCGCTCGGCGCACCGCCAACCGGACGGCCGGCCGCGGCCGGGCAATCCCGACGGCCCCGGGTACGTCGGACCGCAGGCCGAGTACAAGCAGGGGGAACAGCGGCTCAACGGCTGGCAGGCGTTGGACTATGTCCGGCAGCGGGACAGCCTGCCGGACGGCGACTACGGCCGGCAGCGGCACCAACGGCAGCTGGTCCGGGCGTTGGCCGAGCAAGTGATCAGCCGGGACCTGATCACCGAACCGGGTCGGTTGACCGCAGTGCTGGAGGCCGCCGGTGAGGCGGTGGTGGTGGGCACCCGGGGCCGGTCGCTGGTCGACTTCGCGTTGGCGCTGCGCCAACTGCGTGCCGACGGCATCGTCATGCTGGACCTGCCGGGCGTCGCCGTCACCGACCCGGTCGGCGGGTACCAGGGGGAGCGGTTCACCGACGACGCCGATGAATGCCTCGCCGCGTTGCGGGCCGGCGCTCTCGACCAGTTCGTGTTGACCCGTCCTGAACTGGTCAATCGCGAAAAGTAACGGGTGGCCGGGCGGGCACCCGGCTGGGAGTCCGCGCATCGCCCCGATTAAACTCGGGTGGTCCTCGCCATCAAAGGAGTCCGCGTTGGCCAAGCAACTGCACGTCGAACTCGTCGCCGTCGAGGAGATGGTCTGGTCCGGTGAGGCAGAGATGGTGATCGCCCGCACCACCGAGGGCGAGCTCGGCGTACTGCCCGGCCACGCCCCGATGCTCGGCCAGCTCGCCGAGCCCGGCCAGGTACGGATCACGCTGCCGGGGCGGGAGCAGCTCGCTTACGATGTCGCCGGCGGGTTCCTCTCGGTGACCACCAACGGAGTGACGATTCTCGCGGAGGAAGCCACTCCGGCCGCCCCCGCTACCGCATCCGGACACTGAGCGGGCTGCGTCGATGTCGACCATCCAATGGTTCGGGATCGGCGTACTGATCCTGCTCGCCGCGATCCTGGTGCTGTTCGTCCGGCGGGCGCTGGTCGTCCGGGTGCGCGGCACCATCAAGTTGAGCTTCCGGGTCTCCACCATGGTTGACGGCCGTGGCTGGTCGTCCGGATTCGGCCGGTTCGCCGGTGATGAGCTGCGCTGGTACCGGATGTTCAGTTTCGCGCTGCGACCCAAACGTGTGCTGTCCCGGCACGGCCTGGCCGTGGAGAGCCGGCGCAGCCCGCGAGGGCAGGAGCGGCTCGCGTTGCCGCACGACTGGGTGATCCTGCGGTGCACCAGCCACCACGCGCCGGTCGAGATCGCCATGGCGGAGTCGACGGTCACCGGCTTCAGCTCCTGGCTCGAGGCGAGCCTGCCGGGCGGGAGTTCGCGCAGCCTCGCCGCCTGACCTCTCAAGGCGCATCCGGCGAACAGCAGCGACCACCCGTGGCCGGCGCCGCCGGGTGGTGAGCGCTGGGGACTCCTCCAACACCAGGTACGTCGTGCCGTACCGCCAGGAGCGGCCGGCCGGCCAGTGCTGGTACGGCTGCCAGCCGAGTTCACCCAGCAGCCAGGACCAGCCCGGTTCAGCCCCGGACAGATCGGGTACCCACAGCTCCACGTGGTGCAGTCCGGCCATCAGCTGATTCGCGATCTTGTCGAGATCAGCGCCCGCCGCCCGGTTTCCACAGCACGTCGCCGTCCGGGTTTGCGGTTCTGGACAGGATGAACAGCAGATCCGAGAGACGATTGAGATACTTTGCCGGGAGAGCACTAGTTCGTTCCGGTTCGTGGGTGATCAGCGCCCATGCCGAACGCTCGGCCCGCCGGGCGACGGTGCGGGCCACGTGGAGCAGCGCGGCACCGGGGGTACCGCCTGGCAGGACGAAGGAGTCAAGCTTGGCCAGCCGTGAGTTGTGCTCGTCGCACCAGCCCTCAAGCCGGGTCACGTACGCCTCGGTCACCCGCAGCGGCGGGTACGCCGGCTCCGGCTCGACCGGGGTGGCCAGGTCGGCGCCGACGTCGAACAGGTCGTTCTGGATCTGCCCGAGCAGCCCGCGCAGCGTCTCGTCGAGATCACCGAGCGCGAGGGCGACACCGAGCGCGGCATTGCATTCGTCGACATCGGCATACGCGCAGATGCGCGGGTCGGTCTTGGCGACCTGTTCGTTGTTGCTCAACCTGGTCGTGCCGGTGTCCCCGGCCTTGGTGTAGATGCGGGTGAGGTGGACGGCCATGAGCGACAGGGTACGGATTCTCAGCCGCGCCGGCAGCGCCACCGTCGAGCCAGCTCTGCTGCCGGCCGCGTCCGGAGACGTCATCCGGGTCGGCGGCGGTAGTCGGCTCGCCGGGACGGTGCCGGTGGAGGGCGCGAAGAACTCGGCGTTGAAACTGATGGCGGCGGCGTTGCTGGCACCGGGCCGGACGGTGATCGGCAACGTGCCGCGGATCACCGACATCGCCATCATGGCCGACGTGCTGCGCGGACTCGGCTGCGAAGTCACCATGAGCGAGTCCGACCAGCTGTCGGTTGCCGGACCGTCGTTGGTCGCCGGCTCGCGGTCGGCTGCTGGTTTGCGGCCGGTTGCCGGCTCGCCACGCGCCGACACGGTGATCATCGACGTGCCGCCGGCGCCCAGCTGTCAGCCCGACGTCGATCTGGTCCGCCGGCTGCGGGCGTCGATCTGCGTACTCGGCCCGCTGCTGGCCCGGTGCGGACGCGTCACCGTCGCCCAACCGGGCGGCGACGCGATCGGCTCGCGCGGGCTCGACATGCACGTGGCCGGCCTGGCCCGGATGGGTGCCGAGATCTCCGCCGCCGACGGCCTGGTCGTCGCCTCGGCCGCGCGGGGCCTGCACGGCGCGACGATCTGGTTGGACTTTCCGAGCGTCGGCGCCACCGAGAACCTGGTGATGGCGGCGGTGCTGGCCGATGGGATCACCGAGATCGACAACGCGGCCCGCGAGCCGGAGATCGTCGACATCTGCGCGATGCTCACCGAGATGGGCGCCCAGATCGACGGTGCCGGCACCGCCACCCTGCGGATCGAGGGTGTGCCGGAGCTGCGGCCGGTCCGCCACTCCACCATCGGCGACCGGATCGTCGCCGGCACCTGGGCGTTCGCCGCCGCGATGACCCGCGGCGACGTCACGGTACGCGGCGTCGACCCGTCGTTCCTGGCGGTCGCCCTCGACAAGGTGGCGGCCTCCGGGGCCACCGTCGACACCACCGGCGACGGTTTCCGGGTACGGATGGAACGTCGGCCGAGGGCGGTGGACGTGGTCACCCTGCCGTTCCCCGGCTTCGCCACCGACCTGCTGCCGATGGCGATCGGCCTGGCCTCGGTCAGCGAGGGCGCGTCACTGGTCACCGAGAACATCTTCGACGGCCGGTTCCAGTTCGTCGACGAACTGCTGCGGCTGGGCGCGGACATCAGGACCGACGGCCATCACGCGGTGGTACGCGGCCGGGAACGGCTGGTCGGCGGCCGGGTACGGGCGACCGACATCCGGGCCGGAGCCGGGCTGGTGATCGCCGGGCTCTGCGCCGAGGGGGTCACCGAGATCGCCGACGTGCACCACATCGACCGGGGCTACCCGAACTATGTGGCCGACCTGTGCTCGCTCGGCGTCCAGGTGCAGCGGCTGTCCGGGGCGCCGGCGGGGTGACCACTCGGCAGGCTCCTCGGCCATGCCTGCCGGAGGGCCGCCCGCCTCCCGGGTTAGCGATCGTTCAGGTGCGCCGGATAAGCTGCCAGCTGGCACATCCGGTCGAGGCGCGTGGACGAGGAGATGAAGAGATGGCAGGTCAGCTGGCAGTGATCGGCGCGGGGTTGATGGGCTCGGGCATCGCCCAGGTTGCCGCCCAGGCGGGCTGGCGGGTCATCCTGCGCGACCTGGACGACGCGGCGACCTCCCGGGGCGTCGCCGGCATCCGCCAGTCCCTGGACAAGTTCGCTGGCAAGGGCGTGATCAGCGCCGCCGACGTCGAGTCGACGATGGGTCGGATCACCACCACCACCGAGCTGGAGGCGGCGGCCGACGCTGATGTCGTCGTCGAGGCCGTCTTCGAGCGCATCGAGATCAAGCACGAGGTGTTCCGGGCACTCGACAAGATCTGCAAGGCGGACGCGGTGCTGGCGACCAACACGTCGGCGATCCCGGTGACCCAGATCGCCGCGGTCACCGGACGCCCCGAATCGGTGGTCGGTACCCACTTCTTCTCCCCGGTGCCGATGATGAAACTGTGCGAGCTGGTCCGCGGCTACAAGACCTCGGACGCGACGCTGGCCACCGCGAAGGCGTTCGCCGAGGAGATCGGCAAGACCTGCGTGGTGGTCAACCGGGACATCGCCGGCTTCGTCACCACCCGGCTGATCGCCGCGCTGGTCGTCGAGGCGGTCAAGCTCGTCGAGTCCGGCGTGGTCTCCGCCGAGGATCTCGACACCGCCTGCAAGCTGGGCTTCGGTCACGCGATGGGGCCGCTGGCCACTACCGACCTGACCGGCGCGGACGTGTTGCTGCACGCGGCGAAGAACATCTACGCCGACACCGCCGACGAGAAGTTCTTCCCGCCGGAGCTGCTGCAGCGCATGGTCACCGCCGGCGACCTGGGCCGCAAGACCGGCCAGGGCTTCTACACCTACTGACAGAGATGATGTTCATGAGCACCTCCCGTCGAGGTCTGACCCGCCTACTGACTGACTTCGGGTCCTTAACGGGATTTGTCGGCCTCGGTCGGGAGGTGCTCATGCACTCACCGGACGTGGCGTTGTGACCTAATAGGAGCCTGGCCAGAGGCCCATCTCTGTCTTGTCCGCGTTGCCCGGCTGGTGCGTGCCGCCCTGCCCCCAGTCACGAACGACAGGACGACGATGCCCTCTATTACACCTGATATCGCCGCGGTCGAGGTCGTCGGTGGAGTCGATACCCACCAGGACACTCACACGGCCGCTGTGATCGACCTGGTCGGACGGGTTCTTGGCACCCAGCAGTTCCCGGCCACGACGGCCGGCTACACCGCCCTGCTGACCTGGATGCGCGGGTTCGGCCGTCTGCTGCGGGTCGGGGTCGAAGGCACCGGCGCCTACGGGGCCGGACTCGCTCGCAGACTCCGCGACGAGCAGGTTGAGCTGGTCGAGGTCGACCGCCCTGACCGTAAAACCCGCCGCTTCCAGGGCAAGTCCGACCCGATCGACGCCATCCAAGCGGCCAAGGCCGCCCTGGCCGGCGAACGTACCGGCACCCCCGAGCAGCGCGACGGCCGCGTCGAAGCCCTGCGCAACCTGCGGGTGGCCCGCCGCAGCGCCGTCGACCAGCGCGCCGACACCCAACGCCAGATCAAGGCACTGATCGTTACCGCCCCCGACCAGCTACGCGCCCAACTGCGCGGCCTGGCCGTCAAGCAGCTGATCGCCACCTGCGCCAGCCTGCAGCTCGACCCGGCCGACGCCGCAGCTCCGGCCACCGCAGCCACGATCGCCCTGCGCTCGCTCGCCCGCCGCCACCAGCAACTGTCCGCCGAGATCACCGAACTCGACGAACTACTCGAACCGCTCGTCGCCGCCATCAACCCTGGCCTGCTCGCCGCCCACGGCGTCGGCCCCGACGTCGCCGGTCAGCTGCTCGTCACCGTCGGCGAGAACCACGACCGGCTCACCTCCGAGGCCGGGTTCGCCATGCTCTGCGGTGTCGCCCCGATCCCCGCCTCGTCCGGCAGGACCAACCGCCACCGACTCAACCGCGGCGGCGACCGACAGGCCAACGCCGCCCTCTACCGCGTCGTACTCGTGCGGCTGCGCTGGGATCCGCGCACCCGCGCCTACGCCGAGCAGCGCACCAAGGAAGGCCTGTCCAAGAAAGAGATCATCCGCTGCCTCAAGCGCTACGTCGCGCGCGAGCTTTACCAGCTCATCACCTCAAAAGATCTTGAACTAGCAGCTTGACATCTATAGGAGCATCCTCGACGCCAGCTACCGGAATGCGGGCCAGTGCTCCGGCCTTCAGGCCGGGGGTGAAGGCCCGCGCGCCGCTGGCCACGGCGTCGACGCTGACGAACTACTGCGCCAGCTTGCTGACCGCGCGGAGCGCGAACAGCAGTGAGCGACGAGGCGTGCCGACTCTCCGTAGCGCCCGCTGCCCGGCGAGCCCTGACCGAGGGACCACCTGTCGGCCTGCCGCTGGCCGTCGCGATGGCCGTCGGTCAGTTCCTGACCGGCCTGCTACTGGAAAGGCCGTACGTGGTCGGCAAGCCGTTGACCCGCGAGCTGACCGGCTATCACTCGGCACGGCGCGGCCCTTACCGGGTGGTCTACCGAATCGACGAGGACAACCGGACAGTGCATGTCACCCGCATCGACCACCGAGCGGATGTCTACCGTCCGTAGCAGTCGCACCGGCTCAGCCGACGCGCAGCGCCGCCGCCAGGGGTGGTTGGTCGACCGGGTCGCCGGAGCGGCGCATGGCCCACAGCGGCGGCCCGCCGGCCGGCAGGTGCGCCACCCGTACGACGCGGTAGCCGTGGCGTTCGTGGAACGCCCGCTGCCGCTGGCTGCTCGCCTCGACCACCGCCGGCATGCTGATCCGGTCCAGCCGGGCATGATGCGCGGCGAGCAGCGTCGACCCGATTCCCTGGCGGCGTAGCCAGGGTGCCGCCGCCAGGAACGCCAGATGGTGGTGTCGGCCGGTCGGTTCCAGGCGGCCGGCGGTGAAGGTGTAGTGCGCGTACGGGCCGTGCCGGTCACCGCAGGCCCGCAACCGGCGCCGCTGATGTTCCGCCGCCAGGAGCCGGTCTGCCGGGTGCGGGTACCAGATCGCCACGCCGTCGCAGTGCCCGACCACGTCGACGATGCCGTGCCGTACGGCGTACTCCAGCTCGGCGGTGAAGAACCGGTGCATCGTCAGGTACCGCAACGCGTGGTCGCTGATCAGCCAGGACACAACCGGGTCCAGTACGCACGCCTGTGCCAGCAACTCTGCCAGGGGCTCGACGTCGGCGGCGGTGGCGGTCCGTACGGTCAGCGCCGGACCGCCACCGCTGCCGGCGACCGGCGTCGACCCGGTCACCGGCGCGCGCCGGCCTGGTAGACGCCGTGCCGGGTGGGCGTCGCCTGCGCGGACTGCCAGCGGCGCAGCGCGTCCTTGATCCGGTCGTTCTGCTCCCAGGTGCGTTCGAGCTCGGCGTACACGACGCCAAGATCGTGGGCGACGCGGTCGAGGAACGCGGCGTCCTCGCTGGGGTCCAGGCCTCGGCCGCCGCCGCGCCGGGGGACCGTCGGGAAGCGGTGGCTGCGGACCTGCCAGGGCCGGATCGGCCGGTACGCCGACCCGCGCTGATTGTGGCCGGCGGGGTTGCCGGGTGCCCGGTAGACACCGGTGGCGCTGCCGGCGGGCCAGTTAGCCGGTGGTGTGGTGGCCATGGTGCGTCGTTGCCGGCGGACCTGCCACCGGCGCCACAGTTCACGCATCTCGTGTTCCTCCCCATTGCTCGCTGCTGCCGCTGGTGGTTCCGCTCATCTGGGTGTTGTTGGTGGGTGGACGGGGTGGCCCTGCCGCTTGCCGATGCCGGCGGGGCCACCCCCACCCCGATCACCGCAGCCCTCCTCGGCGGTACGGCGACCAGGGCGAACCTTCGGGGCCGGGACGCCCAACGGCGTGACTCGCTACACGCCCCGACCGGAGGTGACCGCCCCAAGAGCCATCCGGGGGCGTTCGCCATCAACCTACAATCGCCACCGGTTGTAGGTCAACGAGCAACGTGCAACTGGTTGAGGTCGGAGGTAGAAGCGTGATCAAATGGGCATGCCATCCGGGGAGTGTGTATGCCCAAGCAGCAGTACCAAGTTCTTGCCGACGAGCTACGAGCGAAGATTGAGTCTGGCGAGTGGCCACCGGGCACAAAGCTGCCCAGCCGCTCACAGCTCTGCCGCGAGTACGACGTCTCGGACACCGTCGTCGGCAAGGCGATGATGATCCTCCGTGCCACCGGGCTGACCGAGACCCTCGAAGGAGTCGGCGTGTTCGTGGCCGAACCAAAGTGACTGCGTGTCGGCGTTGGGCGGACAGGGGTGGCTCGGGCGGCCGTAGTTCATGATCAGGTGAGGCCTACGCACGTTAAAACGCGAAGATAACGTGCGTAGGCCTCACCTCGATAGCGTTCGGCAGGGCGCGGATGATCATCCGCGTCAGCCGGCGGTGTGTCGGTGGCCAGTTCGGTCTTCGCTGGTGGCCAGTTGGCGGGGATATTTCTGGCCGTAGATGACTATGACTACTCAGGGCCGACTACTCAGGGCCGTCCCTGCCCGTGCACCGGCCGCCGCGCTATAACGACGTGGTGGAAACAAAGCCGACCCTTGTCGTCATCAGCGGACCACCCGGGGCTGGCAAGACGACGCTTGCCCACCTGCTCGCCCGGCGGATCGGCTGCCCGGCGATCTGCCGCGACGAGATCAAGGAGGGCATGGTCCACACTGCCGGCGGCATCATCGCCGCACCGAGCGACGAGCTGACCCTTCGAACCCTGCCCACCTTCTTCAACGTGCTGCGACTGCTGCTGACCGCTGGGGTCACCACGGTCACCGAGGCGGCTTTCCAGGACCGCCTGTGGCGGCCGGGCCTGCAGCCGTTGATCGGAATCGCCGACATCCGGGTGGTGCACTGCCGGGTCGCCGCGCAGGCGGCCTTCGACCGCGTCCAGCGGCGGCAGAACGAAAACGCAACCCGGCGCGCCCACGCCGATACGTACCTCGGTGACCATCAGACCCATACCGTCGGCCACCACGGCTTCCAGCCCGTCCGACTCGACGTACCCGAGATCGAAGTGGACACCAACGACGGCTACCGTCCTGGGCTCGACGAGATCGTCGCTTTCGTGAACGCCGGACGGTGAGCCGACCGTGGTCCCATTCCGTCGTGGTCCTCGACCACGGCCAGGTGTCGGCGGTCGTGTCGCCTCGCGGGGTTGGTGGTACCGGTTTAGCTTGATGCCTCAGGTGCATCAAGATGCACCTGAGGCATCAAGCTTTGGGCGAGCACCTCGGGCCCAGAGGGAGTCAGCCGTCGCGTTTGGTGGTCCAGCGGAACGTGGTCAGGCAGAGCACCAGGCCGATGACGCACCAGATGGCCAGCACCAGCGCGACCATGCCCAGCTCGAACGAGCCGCCTGGCTCCTGGGTGCCGAAGGCCTCCGGCAGGAAGACCGAGCGCAGCCCCTGGCACATCCATTTGAGCGGGAACAGCGCGGCGATCTGCTGCATCCAGCCGGGCAGCGCGGTGAAGACGAAGAAGACGCCGGAGGTGAACTGCAGCACCAGCGACACCGGGGTGGCCACCGCCGAGGCGCTGCGACCGCTGCGCGCCAGCGACGAGAAGGCGATGCCGCACAGCGTGCAGGCGGTGATGCCGAGCACCGACACCCACCCCAGGGTGAACCACTTGAACGCCGTGTCCGGAAGTTGCAGGTCGAACAGCAGGGTGGCGACGGCCAGCAGGAGCACCGTTTCGGCGAAGCCGATCACCGCCACCATGATGACCTTGCCGGCGAAGTAGACCCATTTCGGCATCGGGGTGCCGCGCAGCCGCTTGAGCACACCCCGGTCCCGCTCGATCGGGATCTGGATGGCCAGGCTCTGGAAGCCGACGGTCATCAGTCCGGTGGCGATCATGCCGGTGATGAAGTACTGGGTGAACCGTACGCCGTCGGTGATCTCGCCGGTGAAGATCGACGCGAAGATCAGGATCATGATGACCGGGAAGGCCATCGTGAAGACGACCGACTCGCGGCTGCGCATGAACTGCCGGATCTCCAGCCGACCCTGCCGCAGCCCGAGCCGCGCCGGCCCGATCCGCTGCACGGCCGATGAGGTGCCGGGGGTGCCGGCCGCCGGCGAGGTCACAGCGCCGGCGGTGCCGCCGGTGGTCGCGTTCACTTGTGTCCAATCATCCGCAGGTAGACGTCTTCCAGGGTGGGCCGGGTGACGGTCAGGCCGGGGACCTCGCCGTCGAAGCGCGCGGCCAGCTCGGCGACCAGCTTCGTCGGCGTCGCGCTCTCCTCGCGGTGCGCCGTCCCGTCGGCGGTACGCCAGGCGACGGTGGCCAGGGCGTCCCGCCGACCACCCAGCTCGGCCGGGGGTGCCACCTCGACGAGCCGACCGGCGGCGATCACCCCGACCCGGTCGGCGAGGGCTTCGGCCTCGTCCAGGTAGTGGGTGGTCAGCAGGATGGTGGTGCCGGCACCGGCGAGTGACCGGATCAGTTCCCAGAACTCGCGGCGGGCCTCCGGGTCGAAGCCGGTGGTCGGCTCGTCGAGGAAGAGCAGTTCCGGTCGGCCGACGATGCCGAGCGCCACGTCGAGGCGACGCTTCTGCCCGCCGGACAGCGTGTGGGTGCGGGCGCGGGCCTTGCCGGCGAGGCCGACCCGGTCGATCACCGCCGCCGGGTCGTCCGGTGCCGGGTAGAAGGCGGCGAAGTGGCCGACCACCTCGGCGACGGTCAGTTCGTCGAACTCGCCGGTGCCCTGCAGCACGATGCCGATCCGGGAGCGCCACTGCGGCGTACCAGGGTCGGGGTCGACGCCGAGCACCCGCACCTCGCCGGCGTCGCGGCGGCGGTAGCCCTCCAGGATCTCGACGGTGGTGGTCTTGCCAGCGCCGTTCGGGCCGAGCAGAGCGAACACCTCGCCGCGCCGCACGGTCAGGTCGACCCCGTCCACCGCCGGTGTCCCGGCGTACATCTTGCGCAGCCCGCGTACCTCGATGGCCGGCGCGTCCGCCGCCTTGTCGCTCATGGCGTCAACTATCGCCCCTGCCGTGCGGGGGAAGGCGCCCGGGTGTCGTGGTGGTGACGGACACCGCTGGCGGGCTGGACTGGGTTGGTTCGCCGGTGCTACGGTTCATTACACGAGTAATGAACCAGTGAACCAGAGGTGCTCCCGTGTTCGATGATCGAAGTCCGATCTATCAGCAGATAGCCGACAAGATCAAAAACGACATCCTGAGCGGGGCGCTGCAGGAGGGCGAGCAGGTCATGTCCACCAACCAGTACGCCAGCTACTACCGGATCAACCCCGCCACCGCCGCCAAGGGCTTCCACCAGCTCATCGACGAGGGCGTGCTGTTCAAGAAGCGGGGCATCGGGATGTTCGTCAGCCCCAACGCCCGCGAGACGCTGCGCGGCCAACGCCGCGACCGGTTCTTCACCGAGGTCGTCGACCCGATGGTCACCGAGGCCCGGATCATCGGCATCCCGTTGACCGAGGTCGTCGCCCGCATTCAACACGCAGCAGGAGGGGAACACCAGTGACCGGCCTGGGCATCGAGACCCGCAATCTCACCGTCCGCTACGGCGACACCGTCGCCGTCGACTCGCTCGACCTCACTCTCGTCCCGGGCAAGATCTACGGACTGCTCGGCCGCAACGGCTCCGGCAAGACCAGCCTGCTCGCCGTACTGTCCGCCTTCCGGGCCGCCACCAGCGGCACGGCGCGCATCGGCGGCGCCGACCCGTTTGAGAACGCGGCGATCATGTCGCAGATCACGTTCGTCCGGGACCGGGTTGACGCCCAGGACACCGACCGGGTCAGCTGCATCCTGGACCTCGCCGCGACACTGCGGCCCAACTGGGACGCCGACTACGCCGCCCGTCTGGTCGAGCGGTTCGACCTGCCGATGCGCAAGCGGCTCAACGGGCTGAGCCGGGGCATGAAGTCGGCGCTCAGCGTCACCCTCGGGCTGGCCGCCCGGGCACCGCTGACCATCTTCGACGAGGCCTACCTCGGCCTCGACGCACCCAGCCGGTACGCCTTTTACGAGGAAGTGCTCAACGACTACCTCGCGCACCCGCGCACCATTGTGCTCTCCACCCACCTGATCGAGGAGGTCGGGTCGCTGTTCGAGGAGGTGGTGGTGCTGCACCGGGGTCGGCTGGTCGCCCACGAGGAGACCGAGACGCTGCGGGCCCGGGGGACGGCAGTGACCGGCCCGGCCGCCGCCGTCGACGCGTTCGTCACCGGACGCACCGTGCTCGGCAGCCAGCAGCTCGGCGGCACCCGGTCCACCACCGTCTTCGGGGCCGTCGACGACGGCGACCGGGCCGCCGCCCGCGCCGCCGGCCTGGAGCTCGGCCCGATCGGGCTGCAGGACCTGTTCGTACACCTCACGGCGGACACCACGGACAAGGAGGCCCGGCGATGAACGCCACCGCCTGGAAGGTCACCCGTACGCTGCTGCGCCGGTCGCTGCCGCTGGCCGGGTGGTACTGGACGATCATCTACCTGGTCTGGGCCGTGGTCGTCGGCCTGATCGCCCGGTTCGGCACGGTCGAAGCGAGCATGTGGCAGAACATGGGCCTGCAGGCACCGCGTTGGTTCACCTTCGTGTTCGGCATCATCGCCGTCGGCACCTACCTGCCGATGTTCGTCGCCCACGGCGTCACCCGGCGGGACGCGCTGATTGGCTCCTGGGGCTTCCTCGTGCCGTACGCCCTCGGTTTCTCCACCCTGACGACGCTCGGCTTCGGCCTCGAATACCTGACCCTCGACGTCTTCGGTCTGCTCGACGGGCTCACCGAGCCGTACCTGGTCGGTTCGGCAGGCGACGCCGCCGCGATCTGGCTGGAGTACAGCCTGGTCAACCTGGGCTACATGGCGGCCGGGGTACTGACCGCGATCGTCTACCACCTGCTCAATCCGTGGTGGGGGACGTTGCTGCTGCCAGTGGTGCTGCTGCCGGCGTTCGTCGTCGAGATCGGCTTCCGTACCGAATGGACCGGGTTCGGCCTCGCCCGGATGCTCGGCCTTGACGACGAGGCACACGCTGGCACCGGAACGGCGATCGCGCTGCTGACCCTGCTGGTCGCCGGTGCCGTCACCTGGCTGCTGGTCCGCCGGCTGCCACTGAAGAAGATCTCCGGCTGAGGAGAGCTGAGGAGCGACGCCATGTCCGTCATCGAGATCGAGCAGCTGCACAAGCGGTACGGCGACCTGATCGCGGTGGACGACGTGTCGTTCACCGTCGATGAGGGGGAGATTTTCGGGATCCTCGGCCGTAACGGTGCCGGCAAGACCACCACTGTGGAGTGCGCGCTCGGGCTGCGCCGGCCGGACCGGGGCACCGTACGGGTGCTCGGCCTGGACCCGCAACGCGACGGCGCGCGGCTGCGCCAGCGACTCGGGGCGCAGCTGCAGGAAAGCCAGCTACCGGAGCGGATCAAGGTGTGGGAGGCGCTGGAGCTCTACAGCTCCTTCTACCGGCAGCCGGCCGACTGGCGGGAGCTGCTCGACCTGCTCGGCCTGTCCGCTCGGCACGACGCCCGCTTCGGCCAGCTCTCCGGCGGGCAGAAGCAGCGCCTGTCCGTCGCCCTGGCCCTGGTCGGCGACCCGAAGGTGGCGTTCCTCGACGAGTTGACCACCGGGCTGGACCCGGCGGCCCGCCGGGACACCTGGGGACTTGTCGAATCGGTCCGCAACCGGGGCGTCACTTTGGTGCTGGTCACGCACCTGATGGAGGAGGCGGAGCGGCTCTGCGACCGGGTCGCGGTGATCGACGCCGGCCGGGTGGTCGCCCTCGACACCCCGGCCGGGCTGGCCGCCAGCGTCGACAGCGGGCAGCGGATCCGGTTCGTCCCGGACCGACCGCTCGACCTCGCCCTGCTGGCCGAGCTGCCGCAGGTTACCGCCGTGACCATCGAAGGTCGTGAGGTCGTTGTCGACGGCGGTGCGGAGCTGTTCTTCGCCGTCGCGGCGGCGCTGTCCCGGCACGGCGTCACGCCGCGCGAGCTGCGCCTGCAGCAGGCGACGTTGGACGACGCGTTCCTCGCCCTCACCGGAGGTGACCGGTGACCGCGCTGCGCCGGCTCACCGTGATGGAGGCCAAACTGTTCCTGCGGGACCCGGCGGCGATCGTGATGTCGCTGGCCTTCCCGATGCTGCTGGTCGTCGTGCTGGGTGGGGTGATGCCAGGTTTCCGTACCCCGGTGGCGGAGCTCGCCGGGCTGCGGCCGATCGACATCTATCTGCCGGTGGTGGTCGCGATGGCGGTCGCCACCGTCGCGATCACCACCCTGCCCACGACCGTGGCCGGGTACCGGGAACGCGGGGTGCTGCGCCGGATGGCCACCACCCCGGTACGCCCGGCGAAGCTGCTCGGTGCCCAGCTGCTGGTCTCGGTGGCCGCGACGACGCTCGCGGTCGGTCTGGCCGTCGCCGCGGCGGCGGTCACGTTCCGGGTGCCGCTGCCCGAGCATCCGGTTAGCTTCCTCGGTGTGTTCCTGCTGGGCGGGGCGGCCACCTTCACGGTCGGGTTGCTGATCGCGGCGCTGGCGTCGACCGGGCGGGCGGCGAACGCCATCGGCATGCTGGTCTACTTCCCGATGTTGTTCTTCGCCGGGGTGTGGACCCCGGGGCCGATGATGCCCGAGACGATCCGCCGGTTGAGCGACCTCACCCCGCTCGGCGCACTGAGCCAGGCCTTGCAGGCCAGCTGGGCCGGGCAGGCGGTTCGTCCGCTGCACCTGCTGGTGATGGTCAGCTACCTGGCGGTGGTCGGTGCCCTGGCGGCCCGCTTGTTCCGCTGGCGGTGAGGCGATGCGATGCGCGGCCCGGGATGTCCGGTCAGACCCGGTATCCGGCGGCCCGGGCCGCCTGCCGATCCCGGCGGCGCTGCCGGGCCCGGCGGATCAGCAGCGGCCCGCCGATCAGCAATGCCACCAGGAAGACCAGCACCAGGACGGGCAGCAGGATCGCGACGACCGACATCACCACGCTGGTCGCGTCCTCGGCAGTGCTCGCCACCGGCGCGCCGATCCCGGCGGTGGCGGTGTTGATCACCGGTCGGGCGGTCGCCTTGAGTAGATGTATGCCGAGCGCGATCAGCACGCCGACCAGCACCGGAACCCACTGGTCCGAGGAGAAGAACCCTCCGGGGTCGCTGACCGTCACCGTCTCCGACGCCGACCCCGCTCCGAACGCCAGCCCGCCGGCGGTCGGCCGGACGACCGTCTGCACCACGTCGTTGACGTGGTCGACGACCGGCACCTTGTCGGCGACGACCTCGACAACCAGCAGGACGGCGAGGATGCCCAGCACCCATTCGTCGGACATCCACTGCCAGCCGTCCGGCAGCGTGATCAGGCTGGTGTAGCGGGCGAGCACGCCGACGGTCAGCAGCGGGATGTAGGCGTTGAGCCCCGCGGATGAGGCCAGCCCGGTCCCGGTCAGCAGTTCGAACACGTCACCAGGATCGCACCGCCGCGCCAGCCCTGCGCGGTACGCGGGCACCGCTGGCGCTACCCTCGTCGGGTGCGGCTGGTGATTGCTCGATGCTCGGTGGACTACGTCGGTCGACTCTCGGCGCATCTGCCGCCGGCCACCCGGCTGTTGATGGTCAAAGCGGACGGATCGGTCTCGATTCACGCCGACGATCGGGCGTACAAGCCGCTGAACTGGATGAGCCCGCCGTGCCGGCTGGAGGAGACGCCGGGCATGTGGCGGGTGGTCAACAAGGCCGGCGAGGAGCTGCGGATCACCCTGGAGGAGATTCTCCAGGAGATGTCGTACGACCTGGGTGTCGACCCCGGTCTGCGCAAGGACGGGGTGGAGGCGCATCTCCAGGAACTGCTCGCCGCCAACCCGACCACCTTCGGTGACGATTTCACCCTGGTGCGGCGGGAGTACATGACGGCGATCGGCCCGGTGGACCTGCTCTGTCGCGACGGCGCGGCGAGCGTCGCGGTCGAGGTGAAGCGTCGGGGCGAGATCGACGGTGTCGAGCAGCTGACCCGCTACCTCGAACTGCTCAACCGAGACCCACTGCTGGCGCCGGTGACCGGCATCTTCGCGGCACAGGAAATCAAACCGCAGGCCCGGGTGCTGGCCGAAGACCGCGGCATCCGGTGCGTGGTGGTCGACTACGACAAGTTGCGGGGCATCGAGCGGGACGAGCTCACCCTGTTCTGACCACCGTCAACTTTCGACCAGCAGCAACCTTCGGACCAGCACCGAACTTTGACCAGCTCCGAACTTTGACCAGCTCCGACACCGAGCTTCTGGAGTTCCCCGATGGGTGTGCGCAACCAGCAACGTCGAGCCGCCAAGAAGAAAGCCAGGGAGCAGCGGCAACGCCAACGGGCGCAGGCCGCCGGCGCGGCGTACCCCGACGGGTTCGGTTTCTACCAGCCACCGACCGAGGCGCAGCGGGTCGACGAGCTGCTGCGCCGGGCGGCCCGAATGGCGACGGCCGACCGACCGGACGACCTCGACGAGTGCGTGGCCGCGCTGGTCGCAGCCGACGGCCGGCTGGTGGACCAGGCGGTAGACGAGGCGTTGCGGCAGGTGGCCGCCGGGCTGTGGGGCCACGGCTGGATGCCGGCCGACGTGCTGCGGGTGGCCGGCCGCGAGCTCGGCAAGCGGGCGGTGAGCCTGACCGCCGGGTACGTCGCGGCGCAGCTGCGCGGGTACGCGCCGGCGACGGTCGCCGACCGCTGGCACCGCCAGCTGCGTGATCTCGACCTCGACGTGTGGGGTGCTGCTCGGCCCGACCACCGGCTGACCGCCTGGGCGGCCGGAGTCAAGCTGGACCGGACCGCTGCCGTGCTGCTCGCGGTGCGAGTGGCCGGGCTGCTGATCGGCCTGCCGAGACTGGAGCTGGTGGCCCCGCTGCCCGGCACGGTCCGCCCCGGTGACGACGGGACGCAGCAGCGTCGGCGGCCGACCCCCGCCGCACCCTCCGGGGCGGCCGGGACGGACGATGTGGACGAGCGTCAGCTCGGCCGGATCCGGGCGCTGCTGGCCAAGGCCGAGTCGACCGAATTCGCGGAGGAGGCCGAAGCGCTGTCGGCCAAGGCCCAGGAGCTGATGACCCGGCACCGCATCGACCATGCGCTGCTCGTCGCGCAGCAGACCGGTGCCGGCGGGCCACAGGTCGACCCGGTGGCCGTCCGGATCGGTCTGGAAGCACCGTACGAGCAGGCCAAGGCGTTGCTGCTGCAGCAGGTCGCCGAGGCGAACGGCTGCCGGTCGGTGTGGTCCAACAATCTCGGCTTCGCCACCGTCGTCGGGTTCGCCGCCGACTGCGAGTCGGTTGAGTTGCTGCACACCTCGCTGCTGGTACAGGCCACCGCGGCGATGCTGCGCAACGGCCCGCAGCGTGGCCGGGGCGGGCAGTCGACCACCCGGTCGTTCCGCCAGTCCTTCCTGGAGGCGTACGCGGTGCGGATCGGGCAGCGGTTGCGTACCGCCGCCGACGACGTCGGTCGAGAGGCGGCCGCGCGGACCGGCACCGCGCTGGTGCCGGTGCTGGCGGCCCGCGACGAGCAGGTGGACCGGGCCACCGAGCGGCTCTTCCCGACGGTGACCAGCCGGTCGATCGCCGGTCACAACCGGGCCGGGTGGATCGCCGGCACCACCGCCGCCGACCAGGCCAGCCTCGGCGCGCACCAGCCGATCGCCGGCTGACCCGCGATCAGTCGCGGCCGTACCGCAGCTTGATCACCTTGACGATGCGGGCCACGTCGGTCGGGGTCCGCTCGAACGTCATCGTCGGCAGCAGCGACGGTGCCCTGCGGCGGGTGATCGCCTTGGACCGGGTAAACTCCCGCAGCCCGTCTTCACCGTGCACCCGGCCGAAACCCGATTCGCCGACTCCGCCGAACGGCAGCTCACTGAACCCGACGAAGGTGAGCACCGAGTTGATCGACACCATTCCACTGCGAATCCGGCGGGCGACGGCGATCCCCCGCCGCTTGCCGAAGACCGCGCCGCCCAGCCCGTAGCGGGTGTCGTTGGCCGCCGTGATCGCCTCGTCGATGGTCTCGACCCGGTGGATCGTGACGGTCGGTCCGAAGGTCTCCTCCCGGACGGCGGCGCAGTCGGGCGGCACGTCGACCAGTACGGTCGGATGCACGTACGGCGGCTGTACCGCTGCGGCACCGCCGAGCACCGCCCGCCCACCGGCGGCCAGCGAGTCCTCGATGTGCCGTCGGATGACGTCGAGCTGGCCGGGCACGGCGATCGGCCCGACCTGGTCCTTCGGCCCGCTACCGACAGTCAGCCGGCCGGCCCGGTCCACCACCGCGGTGACGAACGCGTCGTACACCGGGGCCAGCGCGTACACCCGCTCGATGCCGATACAGCTCTGCCCGGCGTTGGTCATCGCTCCCCAGACGCAGGCCTCCGCCGCCGCGTCGATGTCGGCGTCGTCGTCGACGATCATCGCGTCCTTGCCGCCGGCCTCGATCACCACCGGGGTGAGTGTCTCGGCGCAGGCCGCCATGACCAGGCGGCCGGTCCGTGGTGAGCCGGTGAACGAGAGCTTGTCCACGCCGGACCGGCACAACGCGTCGCCGACGTCGCCAAGCCCGTGTACGGCCGTCAGGACCGACTCCGCGCCGACCGCCTCGGTGAGCGTGTCGACCAGCCACTGTCCGGTCACCGGGGTGTACTCGCTGGGTTTGAAGACCACCGTGTTGCCGGCGGCCAGCGCGTACGCGATCGGGCCGATCGGAATGAGCACCGGGTAGTTCCACGCGCCGATCACCCCGATCACTCCGAGCGGTTGGTACTCCAGGTGACCGCTGAACTCGGCGGTGATCAGCCGGGTGCGGGTCCGCCGGACCCCGAGCACCCGCCTGGCGTGCTGGGCCGCCCAGTCGATGTGTTCGATCGCGGCGGCGATCTCGACGACCGCCTCGGCCACCGGTTTGCCACACTCCCGGTTGACCAGATCGGCGAGTTCGGTGATCCGGGTGGCGAGCAGCGACCGCCAGCGCAGCAGCCGGCGGCGGCGTTGCGCGTGGCCGATTCCGACCCACCAATCGGCGGCGGTCCGGGCCGCCGCCACCGCCGCCGCGACCTGATCGCGGTCGGCGATCGGGACCCGGCCCACCTGCGCACCGGTCGCCGGGTGGCAGGAGAGAAGGTGCCCGTCGTCGACCACCGGCAGGCTTGGGTTCCGTACCACCGTCACCTTGGCCTCCTCCACCAGCTGCGGCTGCGCACCGGCCCCGGATCGCTCCGCCTGCCCGCCGCGCAGTATTGTCCGAGGTTAGCCGTAAAGGGTACTCGCGGGTAGCGAGACTTCGATTCTTGGCGATGCAATGACAGCCTTGGCCACCTGGCGTCAGGGCGGGTGTCCGGTTGTCGCGGACCACCGTCGAATCGGTGGCGCGGACCTGACCCGGCCGGCGGCCAACACCGGACAAGGGACCATGTCCCGGGTCGGCGCGAGCTGGCAGGCTGCAACGGGTGGCGCGACGTGCGTCGCTGTCGAGGGGGGAAGGCACTTCACCAGCTGATGTCCGAACACCAGTCGCTGCTACCTCTCCTTCAGGTGATAACCGGCCCGACTCCGGGGGCCAGCTACCGGCTGTCCCCCGGGGAACGGGTGATCGGTCGGGACGCCGGCCTGGACATCACCATCGACGACATCAAGGTCAGCCGGTGCCACGCGGTGCTAACCGCCGGTGGCGGCCGTACGGTGCTGACCGACCAGGAGTCGACGAACGGCACCTGGGTCAACGACCTGCGTATCCGGCAGCCGACCGAGCTGCGCGACGGGGACCGGATCCGGATCGGTGGCGTGGAACTGCGGTTCTACGACCCGGCCTCGGCGCTCACCGACCCGGTCGGCACCCGGATCCCCCGACCGGCCACGGCGGCGCTGCCCGGCGCACCGGTGCGCCCGACCACCGGGCCGGGTTCGCCGCTGCACACCGCGCTCGGCGAGCCCACCCAGCCGATGCGCCCCCGACGCCGGCCCAGCACGTTGCTGATGGCCGGGCTGGCGGGGATCTTCCTGGTCGGCTGGTTGACCTGGCTGGTCGTGGTGCTCTCCTGAGCGGCGGCGCGGCGGCTCGTGGCAGACTCGCCATGCATCGGGGCCGACGCAGGTGACGGACGGAGACCAGATGGCGCGCGAGTTCAACACCGTGGGAGTGGTGGGGCTCGGCACGATGGGTGCCGGGATTGTCGAGGTCTTCGCCCGCAACGGCGTCGACGTGGTCGCCGTCGAGGTGGACGGGGCGGCGCTGGACAAGGGCCGGGTCAACCTGACGGCGTCCACCGACCGGGCCGTCGCCCGCGGCAAACTCGATCCGGCCGACCGGGACGCACTGCACGCCCGGGTGACCTTCGCGGTCGGACTCGACGCACTCCGCGACGTCGACCTTGCCGTCGAGGCGGTCCCGGAGCGGCTCGATCTCAAGCGACGCCTGCTGGCCGAGCTCGATCGGGTGTGCCCACCGGGGGCCGTCCTGGCGACCAACACCTCGTCGTTGAGCGTCACCGAGATCGCTGTCGCCACCGAACGTCCCGGCCAGGTGATCGGGCTGCACTTCTTCAACCCGGCACCGGTGATGCGGTTGGTCGAGGTGATCAGCACCGTGGTGACCGCGCCGGAGGTGGCCCGCGACGTCCAGTCGCTCTGCGCCCGGCTCGGCAAGGTCGGGGTGAGCGTCACCGACCGCGCCGGCTTCATCGCCAACGCGCTGTTGTTCGGGTACCTCAACCAGGCGGTCGGGATGTACGAGGCCGGGTACGCCAGCCGGGAGGACATCGACGCGGCCATGCAGCAGGGCCACGGCCTGCCGATGGGCCCGTTGACGCTGCTCGACCTGATCGGCCTGGACACCGCCTACCAGGTGCTGGAGACGATGTACCAGCGTGGTGGCCACGACCGCCGGCACGCGGCCGCGCCGCTGCTGCGGCAGATGGTCACCGCCGGGCTGCTCGGCCGCAAGTCCGGCCGGGGGTTCTACACCTACCAGGCACCGGGCTCGTCGCGGCTCGCCCCGGACGACCTCAGCCCGGTGGCCGGCGCTGAGGCCGCTGAGCCGGCACCCCGTACGGTCGGGGTGGTCGGGTCGGGCAGCGCCGCGACCGACGTCGCGGACGTCCTCACCGCCGCCGGAGTCGACGTCGTCGCGGTGGCCGACCCCGGTGGCGTCCCGGCGGCCGACCACCACCACCAGGCCGTGCGTGACCTGGCCGCCGTCGACCTGGTGGTGGTGGTCGGCCCGTCGACGGCACCGGTGATCGACGTGGCGATGGCCACCGGCCGGCCGGCCGACGTGGTCGGACTGCACTTCGTTGGCGGTACGGCGGCGCGGGCCCGCCTGGTCGAGGTGGTGCGTACCGTCCGGACCTCGCCGAGCGCGGTGCGGGCCGCGCACCAACTCTGCGCGGCACTCGGTAGGACCGCGGTGACCTGCGGCGACCGCGCCGGCTTCATCGCCGACGCGTTGCTGGTGCCGTACCTCAACGACGCGGTCCGGATGCTGGAGAGCAACTATTCGACGGCGGACGACATCGACGCGGCGATGAAACTCGGCTGTGGCTATCCCGCCGGGCCGTTCGAGCTGCTCGACACCGTCGGCCTGGACGTGGCGCTGGCCGTCCAGACCGCCATCCACCGGGAGCTGCCCGAGCCCGGGCTGGCACCCGCCCCGCTGCTGCGCAACCTGGTGACCGCCGGTCGGCTCGGCCGGCGCACCGGGGGCGGTTTCCGCGACCACGCCGGCTGAGCAGGGCGCCACAGCGGCGACGTACCCTTGCGATCATGAGTCCGCGCCGCAACCGTCCGACCCGCCGGTCCGCCGGTCGCGCCGGCCACGGCGATTCCGGCCAGCCCGAGCCGGTCGACCCGGAGCGGGTGCGCCGGGGCGTCGCCGCCGTGCAGTCGTTCAGCGACGGCGACTGGATGGTGCGGTCGGTGCCCGGTCCGGCGGCGACCAAGACGTACCGTTGCCCGGGGTGTCTGCAGGAGATCCGGCCGGGTGTGCCGCACGTGGTCGCCTGGCCGGCGGACGGCCGGGGCGACCTGACCGACCGGCGGCACTGGCACTCCGGCTGCTGGCGGGCCCGCGAGCAGCGGCGGCCGGCGGTCGAGCGATCCCGCTCCGCGCCCCGCTACGGCTGATCCCCGACGGTCCGGCGGGTCAGGGCAGTGCGAGACTGGCCGGGTGAGCGAGCCGATCCGGTCCATGTCGATCCTGCCCGCCGAGCGCCGCGACATCGAGCTGCACACCGCCGACGGGCTTACCCTCGTCGGTGAGTTGGCGTTACCAGCCGATCGTCCGCCGGTCGCCACGCTGGTCTGCCTGCATCCGCTGCCCACCCACGGCGGAATGATGGACAGCCACGTGTTCCGCAAGGCCGCCTGGCGGCTGCCGGCGCTGGCCGACGTGGCCGTGCTCCGGTTCAACACCCGGGGCACCAGCAGCGAGCGCGGCACCAGCGGCGGCAGCTTCGACTCGGCCGAGGGGGAGCGGTTTGACGTCGCGGCGGCGATCGAGTACGCAGAGTTCGCCGAGCTACCCAGGATCTGGCTGCTCGGCTGGTCGTTCGGCACCGACCTGGCCCTGCGCTACGGCTGCGACCCGGCGGTCGAGGGCGCGATCCTGTTGTCGCCGCCGCTGCGCTTCGCCACCGACGCCGACCTGGCCACCTGGTCGGCGTCCGGCAAGCCACTCACCGCGCTGGTTCCGGAGCTGGACGACTACCTGCGGCCGGACGAGGCGACCCGGCGGTTCGCTGTGGTCGGACAGGCGGAGGTGGTCGGGGTCGCAGGTGCCCGCCATCTCTGGGTCGGCCAGGTGGAGCGGGTGCTCGACGAGGTGGTCCGTCGGGTCGCGCCGCAGGTCACGGTGCCGCTGCCGACCAGCTGGGACGGTCCGATGGAGTACGGCGACGCCAACGCGTACGCCGACCGGACGGTAGCGGCGTTCGCCGACGTCCCGGTCGCCGGGCCGCCGCAACGGCAGGCCGACGGCGGGTGACCGCACGGGTGCGGCCCACGCACGACGTGCCCGCAGGGTAGGTCATCCGGGGCGGTCAGCCGGCCGGTTCGAGCCGTTCGGTGGTCGGCCGATCCTCCTCGACCGACGGGTAGCCGGCGGCCCAGTCGCGGCGGGAACGCCAGACTTCGATCCAGTCGACGCCCCGGGACCGGTCCCGGCCGAGCAGCGTCTTGCCCACCGCCCGTAGACCGACCCCGGCGACCAGCAGCCGGACGGCGGTCCAGGCCCGCAGCGGCGACCAGTGCCGCCGGACGTAGGTGGCCTTGCCGCGCAGAATCCGGATCCGTTGCCCCTCGGAGCTGGACGAGGCGCCGACCAGGTGCACCACCTGAGCGGTCGGGGTCAGCACCGGTCGGGCGCCCAGCGCCCTGGCCCGGGTGCTGAGGTCGATGTCCTCGCTGTAGAGGAAGTACTGCGGGTCGAAGCCGCCGAGTCGGCCGAACAGCTCGCGCTCGATCAGCAGCATGCAGCCGGACAGCGCCGGCACCTCGCGTACCGACCTGCGGTCGTAGCCGGGCAGCGCTTCCGGATCCGCCCAGGCCCGGCCGCGGAACGCGGTCGACAGCCCGCTGGCGAAGCCGAAGATGCTCCACACCGTGGGCATGCCCCAGCAGGAGTAGTTGTCGTCGGTGCCGTCGGGGTGCAGGGTGCGTCCGGTGTACAGGCCGTGCCCGGGGTGAAGGTCGGCGAAGGTGACCAGTTCGTTGACCGGATGGCCGACCGGAACCGTGTCCGGATTCAGGCAGAGCAGGTAGCGCCCGGTGCTGACCGCCGCCCCACGGTTGATGCCTCGGCCGAACCCGACGTTCTCCGTCAGCCGTACCAGGCGGACCTGCGGGAACCGCTCGGCGATGGTGTCGGCGGAGCTGTCGGTGGAGGCGTTGTCGACCACCACCACCTCGGCTGTGACGTCCGGCGTCAGGCTCGCGTACAGCTCGGTCAGGCAGCGCACGATCAGTTGGCTCGTGTTGTACGAGACGATGACGACCGAGACGTCGGGGCGGCTCACGGGTGGTTCCCGGAGCCGACCGGGTCGGGACGGTTGGCGCCCCGGCTGTCCCGGCTGCTCTGGCCGCCCTGGCTGCCCTGGCTGCCCTGGCTGCTCTGGCCGTCCCGGGGGGCCGGGATGTGCCGGGTCGGCGGGAGCGCAGATCCGCTGCCGGTGTTCGTGGCCTGGTCGCCGCGCCGCAACCGGGTTCGGACGCTGCCGCCGAGCAGCTGCAGCGCGAACGGTACGTCGTGCAGCAGGTAGCGGCGGGTGAGCCGGTGTGGCTCGCGGAGCAGCCGGTGCATCCACTCCAACCCAATGCGTTGCATCCAGCGGGGGGCCCGACGGTGTACCCCGGCGACGAAGCCGATCGCCGCTCCGCAACCCATGAACCAGGTGTTCGGCAGCATCGGCCGGAGCCGGGCGATGAGCCGTTCCTGTTTGGGGAAGCCGAGCCCGACGAAGATCAGGTCCGGTCGGGCGGCGGCCACCTCGGTGCAGATCTGGCTGAGCTGTTCCTCGGACCGGTCGAACCCGAACGGCGGGCTGAGCTGGCCGGCGATGGTGAGCTGGGGGAACTCGCGACGGAGTACGGCGGCGGCCTGCACCGCCGTGCCCGGCTCACCACCGAGCAGGTAGACCGACCGGCCCTGTTCGCCGAGCGCCCGGGACAGGCTCCAGATCAGGTCGGATCCGGGGACCCGGGCCGGCAGCGGGTCACCGCCGATCCGGCTGGCCCAGATCAGTGGCGCACCGTCCGCTACCACCAGAGTTGATGACTCTATGTGCCCGTGGCACTCCTCTTCGCGGTTGGCGCGGCGCAGAATGTCCACGTTCGGGGTAATGATCTGGCCGCCGGAGCCTGCGTCTAGTGCGGCGATGACATGGCGAATGACGTCTTCTTCTCGAACGGGATCAAAGGCGACATTGCTTAGAGTGATCCGATGCCTATTTACGGTAACGGGGTACTGGTCACGAGGCACAAGCTGCACCGTACTCGGCGTGGTGGTCCACCGGATGGTCCAATCGGTGTCAGCTAGGCGATAGTGAGGTTGCCCATTCGACTGGTTGTCGCATCGTCCGTGAATGGAAGCATCGTGGTTGTGCAGATTACCGTCATCATGCCGGCCTTCAACGAGGAAGAAGGGATTGGCCCGGTCTTGCGTGCAATGACCGAATCGCCATCCTTCGGGCCGGACGTCGAGATCATCGTGGCCGCCAACGGCTGCACCGACCGGACGGCGGCGGTCGCCCGGTCGTGCGGTGCCCGGGTGCTGGAGATCGCCACGCCGTCGAAAATTGCCGCGCTCAACGCCGCCGACGAGATCGCCGGGGGGGACGTCCGGATCTATCTGGACGCGGACATCGCGGTACCGGTGGAACTTCTACGCGCGCTGGCCGCCGCGATCGCCGAACCCGGGGTGGAGGCGGCGGCGCCACGACCCGTGATCGACACCTCCGCGAGTACCTGGCCGGTGCGTGGCTACTACGCGATCAATGCGCGGTTGCCGATATTCAGTGGCCGCCTCTTCGGCCGTGGGTTGATCGCGATCTCCGCCGCCGCACGGGAGCGATTCACCAATTTTCCGGACATTATTGCCGACGACATGTTTCTCGACGCAGTGGTCAGCGCCGACGAGAAGCGGGACGTTGACCTGCCCGTACGGGTGGTGGCACCGCGGCGCACGGGTGAGCTGGTCCGGCGAGTGGCCAGATCTCGTGCCGGTAACGCCGAGTTCTGGGAGTTCGTCCGAACGGATCCGCGAGGCGCTGAGTTGGCACTCGATCCGGTGCCCGGTTCCCGCCCGTGGTCCTGGTTGCGGCGGGTTGTTCTCACCGCGCCGCATCTTGTTCCGGCAGCGTTCTGTTATGTGGCGATCACTGTTGCCGCAGAGTTGAGGCGGCGTTCTCCTGGATGGAGCGTGCGTTCCGGTTGGGGGCGGCCCACCGGTGGGGTGTCGAGCGGTGGTACCGCTGATCCACAATCGGCGGTCGACGCCTTCGGATCCGGTCCGAGAGCCCGGTAAACGATCTCGATCTGTCGATGTGTGAGGTGAGTGAACTTCGCCATTCACCTCGGCGGCGAGTGGGCTCAGGGTCGTGCCGGTTTGCCATAAGAGAGCATTAAGTTCCTTGGGCGGGTCCGTGGCCTGGGTTAACGTCAGCCTTGGCCCCGATCGGGCGGCGTAGTTCGCTGCGTACCGTCGGAACGGGGATGCCTGGGGGAGATCCGCCGAACGCAATACCGACAACGGACCATGTCCCGAGAGGTGTACATCTCGTGGTAAGCAAGGATTCTTTCGAGCCGGACGGGGGGCGGGACGAGCCGTTCCCGGGGTCGTCCACGGGTAGTTCGTCCGGTTTACCCGGGTCACCGCGCGCCCGGCGGCCCGGTCGTCCGTCGCCGCGCCCCACCGCGGAGAGCGGGCCGGTCGCGACCGGCCGGCACGCGAGCGTGGCCGGGTCTGGTCGTGGCCGGCGGCGGATGCTGCGTCGCCCCACCGGCCGTCGCGGTCGGCTGGTGATGATCGGCGCGGTGGTGGCCAGTTTCCTCGCCACCGCGACGGTGGTCACCGCGTCGGTCGCCGGGGAGCAGGTCGACGGCTTCACCCTGTTCGCCGAGACGGACGTGTCCCGGGTGCCGGTCGACCCGGACACCCGGCCGGTGGAGCTCGGCGTACGCTTCACCGCCGACCGCGACGGGGTGGTCACCGCGGTGCGTTTCCTCAAGGCCAAGGGGGACCGCGGTCGACACCGGGTCAACCTGTGGACCGCGGACGGCGAGCGACTGGCGACCGCCGTACCGAAGCGGGAGTCCCGTTCCGGGTGGCAGCACGTCGCGTTGCCCGAGCCGGTTGAGGTCGAGGCGGGCGAGGTGTACGTCGCCTCCTACCACACCAGCCGGTACCGGGCCACCCAGCGCTACTTCGAGCGGCCGGTGTCCGCCGGGCCGCTGCGGGCCGACGGCACCGCCGGCGTCTACGCGTACGGATCGGGTGGTTTCCCCCGCCAGACCTGGAAGGCCAGCAACTACTGGGTCGACCTCGCCTTCGAGCCGACCGGGTCGCAACAGCCGGAACCGACGCCGTCCCCGACGGCCTCCGCCGAGCCGTCGCCGACACCGTCGCCGTCGGCCAGCCCGACCGCTACGCCGTCGGCCAGCCCGTCGGCCTCGCCGACCAGCGGTACGCCGGCCGTACTCGACCTGCCCCGGGTGCCCTGGGAGGGCGGCCCGGCCTTCTACGCGAACTTCCCGCAGGCGCGGGCGTCCGGCTGGACCGACCCGTCCTTCTTCCCGATCGGCGTCTGGTACGAGGGTGTGTACACCCAGCAGGACATCGACCGGGACAAGGCGGCCGGTCTGAACACCTACGTCATGTTGACCGACCAGTCGGATGTCTCGCTGATCAGGCGCAACGACATGTACGCCTTCATCCCGCAGCCGTTCAGCGACCGCGGCAACGAGAGCGTCGGCTGGGTGATCGGTGATGAAGCGGACATGTGGGGCGGGCCGGGCAACGGTACCTGGACCGGCAACTACCCCGGCCAAGGCCCGATCTGCACCTCCAGCCGGGACGGCTGCGGACTGGACGTGATGAAGAAGGAGTCGGCCACCGTCCCGTCCGGTGACCGCGGGCTGCGCTACGCCAACTACGGCAAGGGCGTGATGTTCTGGCAGTCCGACTCCGACGCCAGCAAGTTCGTCAACGGCTTCAGCTCGGTGGTCTCCAACGACATCTACTGGTACACCGACCCGCATGTCTGCACCGCTCCGGCGGAAGGCCCGACGTACGGCGTGAACAAGGACAACTGCCGGCGGGCGGCCAACTACGGGCTCACCATGCAGCGGATGCGTGAACTCGACGCGATGGACGGCAAGCGACAGCCGGTCTGGGCCTTCGTCGAGGTGGGGCACCCGTTCACCGAGGACTGGGCGCCGACCATCACCGGTGAGCAGGTCACCGGTGCGGTGATGAACTCGGTGATCAACGAGGCTCGTGGGATCCAGTACTTCAACCACAACTTCGGCGGGCCGTGCCTCTCGCAACACGTGCTGCGGGAGCGGTGTGGCGACGCGGTCCGTCCGGCCGTCGCCGAGGTGAACAAGCGCATCACCAGCCTGGCGCCGGTGCTGAACACCCAGTCCTACGAGTGGGAGTTCAACAACGGACTGGACACGATGCTCAAGGCCCACGACGGCTCGTTCTACGTCTTCGCCATGGTCGGCAAGGACACCCCGACTGGTGACCACTCGCTGGCCCTGCCGCCCGGCGTGACCGGTGACACCGCCGAGGTGCTGTTCGAGAACCGCTCGTTGCCGATCAGCGGTGGTGCGATCCGGGACACCTTCGCTGCGGAGCACACCTACCACATCTACAAGATCACGCCGTAAGGTTCGATCCGACGGGCCGGGTGGACGCCCTGGGCATCCACCCGGCCCACTGGTATGTCCCCCTGACGGTGGGGGCCGGAGGTGTCGCGTTGGTGACTCTCGGTACTGCTCGGTCGTTCGGTGTGGCGTAACGGGACATATGTCCGGGATGGGGCGGCGACCGGAGGCTTGCGGAGGTGCCCGCACGGCCCGGACACTGAACCCCGGCGCGGGCCTCCACGTCCCACGCCGTACCTTCATGCTTCTCGGCTGGCCATACGATGGAAGACGAGCGCCCCGACCTCGCCACCCAATGGAAGGACAGCAGTGGACTTTTGGGATCTCACCAAACTGCTGTTCCGGCGGTGGTACATCGCGGCACCGCTGCTGCTCATCTCGGTCGCGGCTGCCGGATGGACCCGAATGAGCGTCGAACCGGACTATATCGCGACATCATACGTTCAGCTGATCCCGCCCACCGCAGCCAACACCGCCCCGGACGAGGATGCCCCTACTACTCCCCGTAACCCCTGGCTGGAGCTGGGGCTGGGGTCGCTGAGCCGGGCCGCCGCCCTTACGGTGCAGGACCAGGCCGTGCTCAAGCAGTTGGACGCCGCCGGTCTCAGCGAGAGCGTCGCGATCACCCTCGACAACCAGCAGCCGATCATGACCATCGAGGTGGTCGGCGAGTCCGAGGAGCAGGCCACCGAGACGACCGAGGAGGTCGTGCGCCGGTTGGAGGCGAGCGTGGTCGGGCTGCAGGCCGACTACGGCGCGAACGAGGAGAGCTTCATCACCGCACGTCGTCTCGACCGGGGTGACAACATCCAGGAGGCCAATTCCAAGGTCAACCGGGCGATGATCGCGGTCGCCGGGGTCGGCGTCCTGCTCAGCGCGGCGCTCACCATCGGGATCGACGGACTGCTACGGCGGCGCCGGCCCCGTCCAGTGGCTGCTGCGCCGGTCACCACCGGCACCGACGAGACGATCACCATTCCACCGATGTCCGGGCGGACCGATCAGACGCGGTCGGTGTCGCGCCCACAGCCGGTCCCGAGCCCGCGGGCGAGTGACCGCGACGGCGTGGCGGCGAGCAAGTCCGGCGGTGTCTACAGCTCCGGCAACGCCTCGCAGGGTCGCCAGGAGAGCCGTTCAACGAGCCGTCCGGATGAGCATCGAGGCGCCGAGCCGTCGCCGGGTGAGGCACCGGTGGCCGGTAGCGGGCTGGTCGGCGGTCCGGTGCAGATCGGCGGGCCCGCTGGTAGTGGCTCGCTGACCTTCCGGGCGGTCGACGACCGGGCCGACAATGCTGACGGGGAGGCCTCCGGCTCGCAGCTGCCCACGCAGCAACGGTCAGCTGGCCCGCAACAGCCGCCCCAGCCGCAGCCAGCCACCCAGCAGCCGGTCACGCCGTCGGCCAACGACGAGACCGCAGTGATTCGCGCGGTCCGTGACGACGCGACGATAATCCTGCCCAAGGCCGGTGCTGGCCGTGAGCAGTGGACGCCGTCGGAGACGTCCAAGAACGGCAGCCAGGCACGATGACCGAGGGCAGGACCCGGTGATGTCGTCCGGGGTTCACCCGGCAGACCTCGAACCGGCATGGATCAGCGAGCGCACTTATGTGACCCGCCGCAGGCTGACCAGGATCGACGCGCCGGTCATGTTGTCGCTGATGGTCTGTCTGCTGACACTGATCCCGTCGCACCTTATTCTGCCCGGAATGACCGATCTGGGGCGCCCGGCGTTGGTCGTGGCGATCCTGATGTGGTTCTGGTGGATGACGGCCCGGCTCAACTCGCGGTTGGTGCTCACCGGACCGCAACCGCTGCGTTGGGCGATCCTGGCCTTCCTGCTGTCGATGCTGCTGTCGTACGCGGTCGGCTTCCTCCGCGGGCTGACCGTGATGGAGGCGAACTCGGCGGACCGCTGGATGCTGACCGCAGCGGCGATCTCCGGGGTGATCCTGTTGACCGCCGACGGCATGCCCAACTGGGACCGTCTTGACGGCGTATTGCGGGTGTTTGTCTACTGCTGTGCCTTCGTCGCCGTGGTCGGGCTGATTCAGGCGTTCTTGTACTTTGATCTTACCCAGTACATGCGGGTGCCTGGTTTGCAGATGAAAGGCTGGGTCGTCGGCCTGGAGATTCGTGGCGGCGGCGTACGGGTGCCCAGCACGACCTTCCACTACATCGAGTTCAGTCTGTTGATGGCGATGGCGCTGCCGTTCGCGATCCACTTTGCACGTTTTTCGGCTACTTCCCGACAACGGCAGATGTTCGCATTCCTGGCATTGCTCATCGCAGCGGCGATCCCGGCGACGATGTCCCGGACCGGATTCGTGGCGTTGGCGATCGTGCTGCTCGTCCTGATGCCCAGCTGGGCGTGGCGGATGCGCTACAACATGATGGCGCTGGGTCTGGTCATGTTCGCCGGAATGGCGGTGGCGAAGCCGTCACTCGTCACCACGATCACCAACATGTTCCTCGGGGCGAGCACAGACCCGAGCATCACCTCGCGGACCGAGCGGTACGACATGGTCGGGTACTACTTCACCCAACGACCGTGGTTCGGGCGGGGGACCGGGACGTGGGTGTCCCCGCAGTACCAGTACCTCGACAACCAGTGGCTGGCCTTCGCCCTGACCAACGGGGTGATCGGGGTCGTGGTGCTCGCCGCGCTGCACGTCACCGCGATCGTCGTCGCGCTACTCGCCCGGCGCAGGTCGACGTCGGAGCGTGACCGGCACCTATGCTCGATCCTCGTCGCGGTGCAGCTGGTCGCGATCGCGGCAGGCTTCACCTTCGACTCGCTGAGCTTCAGTACCTACGCTACCGCGATGTCGTTGATGGTGGGCATGTGCGGTGCTGTGTGGCGGCTTAGTCACCCGGCGTTGCGGGTGCGGACGTCCACGCCCCGGTGGTTCGGTTCGTAACGAAGCCGGTGCCGGTGCCCGAGAAACCCGGTTCATTGGCCACCCCGGTCGTCGATCCGACATCTCAAAGAACGTCTATCAACTAACCGTGTGAATGCGGATCATTACGCGTTGCCCTGGGCCCGGTTGTCCGAATGGGTGATGGGTGGGCTGTCCGGGTCGCGCCGAGGGTCAGATACATGCCCGGTTGTGAGGTTGACTCACGCTGGTAGCGTCGGCGCTGCGTAGCTGGGGGAGGCACGCGGTATCGCGTCGGGCTGGCTCCTGAAGGGACATTCGGTGAGAGCGGGCGTATCTCAATTTGTAGATCGCGGCCGGCGGCACTTCGTCGCCGTCGCGACCGCCATCGTCATGATGGCGACCCTGATGATCGCGATGCCGGCGGCATCTGCGTCCACCGATCCATGCGCACCTCCGATCAACGTGATCGCCTGTGAGAACAGCAAGTCGGGAACGCCGAGTTCGGTGTGGGACATCTCCGGGGTCGGTGACCCCACGATCCAGGGCTTCGCAACCTCGATAAGCGTGAACGCCGGGGAACAAATCGGTTTCAAGGTGCGCACCGAGGCGTCCGCGTACACGATCAAGGTCTACCGGCTCGGCTGGTACGGCGGCGACGGCGCACGCGAGTGGGCGACCCTGACCCCGAGCCTGCCGTTGGCGGCCAACGCCGACGCTGACTGTGTGCACGCCACCGACACCCAGATCTTCGACTGTGGCACCTGGCAGGTCGGTGCAACCTGGGACGTACCGGTCGACGCCGTCTCCGGGGTCTACATCGCCCGGCTCGTCCGCTCGGACACCGGCGGCGACAGCCACATCCCGTTCATCGTGCGCGACGACACCAGCACCTCGAAGTTGGTGTTCCAGACCTCCGACACCACCTGGCAGGCGTACAACCGCTACGGCGGTGCGGACTTCTACTGGGGGGAAGGCCCGACATACCGCGCCTACAAGCTCAGCTACAACCGGCCGTTCGCCACCCGGGGCGCTCAGCAGGGGCGCGACTTCCTCTTCGCCAACGAGTATCCGATGATCCGGTTCCTGGAGCGCAACGGATACGACGTCAGCTACATCAGTGGGCTCGACGCGGATGTCCGTGGTGAGTCGCTGCTCAACCACGAAGTGTACGTCTCCGTCGGGCACGACGAGTACTGGTCGCCGCAGCAGCGGGCCAACGTCGAGGCGGCCCGCGACGCCGGGGTGCACCTGGCGTTCTTCACCGGCAATGAGGTCTACTGGAAGGTCCGCTGGGAGGACAGCGTCGACGGCAACGGTACGCCGTACCGCACGCTGGTCTGCTACAAGGAGACCTGGGACAACGCGCGGATCGACCCGTCGGACGAGTGGACCGGCGTGTGGCGTGACCCGCGCTTCCCGACCGGCGAGCTGCGTGAGCCGGAGAACGCGCTGGTCGGCAACCTCTACATGGCCAACAACACCGACCTGGCCATGCAGGTCCCCGCCGAGCAGGGCAGACTGCGGTTCTGGCGGCACACCGGTGTGGCCGAGCTGGCTCCAGGCCAGACCGCCACCCTGGCACCGCACACCGTCGGCTACGAGTCCAACGAGGATCTCGACAACGGCTTCCGGCCGGCCGGCACCTTCCGGCTCTCCACCACGACCGGCCACACCCCCGAGTACCTCGTCGGCTACGGCCCGGAGAACAAGCCGGGGGAGACCACCCACCACATGACGATGTACCGGGCGCCGAGCGGTGCGCTGGTCTTCGGCGCCGGCACCATCCAGTGGGCGTGGGGGCTCGACGCCTACCACGACGGCGGCTCGGGTGCGCCGGCCGACGACGCGATCCAGCAGGCCACGGTCAATCTCTTCGCCGACATGGGCGCGGCCCCGACCACCCCGATGAGCGGGATCGTGGTGACCGGTGAGTCCGCCGACGCTCTGGCGCCCAACGTGACGATCACCGGACCGACCGACGGCAGCGCCGTGGCCCACGGCGCGCCGGTCACGGTCACCGGTACCGCGTCCGACGCCGGCGGCGGGCTGGTCGCCGGTGTCGAGGTCTCCACCGACGGCGGCGGCACCTGGCACCCGGCCACCACCGGTACGCATTCCTGGACGTACGAGTTCCTGCCCACCGACACCGTCTCGCAGGTGGTGCTGGCGCGGGCAGTCGACGACAGCGGCAACATCGGCGCCCCGTCCGACCCGGTCGCCCTGTCGGTATCCGGGCCGTACTCGCTGTTCGGCCAGGCGGTGCCGGACACCCCGGCGTTCGTCGAGACCGACAACGGCCGACCGGACGGCGAGCCGCTGAGCACCCAGCCGGCGGTCGAGGTCGGCGTGCGGTTCACCCCCCAGATCGACGGTCTGATCACCGGCCTGCGTTTCTACAAGGGCGAGGGCAACGGTGGCGAGCACCGGGGCACGCTCTGGACCAACGGCGGTTCGGTGCTGGCCACGGCGGTGTTCACAGACGAGACCGAGACCGGCTGGCAGCAGGTCAGCCTGTCGACCCCGGTCCCGGTCTCCGCCGGTACCAGTTACGTGGTCTCCTACTTCGCGCCGGAAGGCCGGTACGCCAGCGACGGCGGCTACTTCCTGACCGACCACGTCTCCGGCCCGCTGCTGGCGCCCGCCACCGAAGGCACGGTGGGCAACGGCGTCTACCGGGAGGACGAGGCGGGCTTCCCGAACAACTCGTGGGGTTCGACCAACTACTACGCCGACGTGACCTTCGTGACCGCCGACGACGCGCCACCCACGGTGTCGTCGACGGTGCCGATCGCGGACGCGGCTAACGTGCCGGCTGACGTGACCCCGTCGACCGTATTCAGCAAGCCGGTCGACGAGGCCAGCATCGACTTCACGTTGGTCGGCCCGGCCGACGAGCCGGTGCCCGGTGCCGTCAGCTACGACGCCGCGGCCCGCCGGGCCACCTTCACCCCGGTGGTGCCGCTGACCGAGCAGACGACGTATACCGCGACGGTTACCGCACGTGACGACGCCGACGTGCCGATGAACGCGCCGTACTCGTGGTCGTTCACCTCGAGCTTCTCCGATCAGGTGGTGACCCTGTTCGAGCCGGACGTGGTCCCGCAACATCCCTCGGTCGGGGAGAGCGACCCGGTGGAGGTGGGCGTCAAGTTCACTCCGTCGGTGGACGGTGAGGTGGTCGGGATGCGGTTCTACCGGGGGCCGGGGAACGTGGGTAGTCAGGTCGGTCGGTTGTGGCCGGTCGGTGGTGGTGCGCCGCTGGCGGAGGTGACGTTCCCGGAGGGCGGCGGTACGGGTTGGCAGGCGGCGGCGTTCGCCGAGCCGGTGGCGGTGTCGGCGGGTACGACGTACGTGTTGTCGTACTATGCACCGAACGGCAACTACGCCTACGACCCTGGATTCTTCGACTCCGGCTACAGCCGTGGCCCGCTGAGCTCCCCGACGGAGAACAACGGCGTGTTCAACTACAACGTCGGCGGTGGCTTCCCCACCCAGACGTACGGTGCGGCGAACTACTGGATCGACCCGTACTTCCTGCCGACCGATACGCTCTCGGAGCCGACACCATCCCCGTCGCCGACCGGCAGGCCGGGCGAGGTCGGACCGGCGGTCACCGCGACCGTACCGACGTCCGGGGCCACCGGCGTGGCGGCCGAGGTGGTGGCCTCCGCCCACTTCGACATCGACATCGACGAGTCGTCGCTGGAGTTCGAGCTGTTCGACGCGGCGGCCGAGCCGGTCGCCGGCACGGTGGCCTACGACCAGACGACTCGACTCGCGACGTTCACCCCGGACACCGCGCTGCAGTCGTTGCACACCTACACCGCCTCGGTACGGGCCAGCAGCGGCGGGGTGCCGATGGCGCAGCCGCACACCTGGTCGTTCACCACGACCTTCTCCGACGACGTGGTGACCCTGTTCGAGCCGGACGCGGTCCCGCAGCAGTCGTCGGTCGGTGAGAGCGAGCCGGTGGAGGTGGGCGTCAAGTTCACCCCGTCGGTGGACGGTGAGGTGGTCGGGATGCGGTTCTACCGGGGGCCGGGGAACACCGGTGGCCAGGTCGGTCGGTTGTGGCCGGTCGGTGGTGGTGCGCCGTTGGCGGAGGTGACGTTCCCGGAGGGTGAGGGTGCGGGTTGGCAGGCGGCGGCGTTCGCTGAGCCGGTGGCGGTGTCGGCGGGTACGACGTACGTGTTGTCGTACTACGCGCCGAACGGCAACTACGCGTTCGATGCCGGGTTCTTCAACTCCGGTTACAGCCGTGGCCAGTTGAGTGCCCCGGCGGGGGACAACGGTGTCTACCGGTACGGCTCGGGCGGCGGGTTCCCCACCGGGACGTACAACTCGGCGAACTACTGGGTCGACCCGCTGTACGTCCCCGGTGCCGGTGGGGCCGACCCCGACCCCACGCCGACCACCAGTCCGTCACCGGCCGGACCGTCGCCGACGCCGTCGACGGGACCATCGCCGTCGACCGAGCCGAGTCCGACCGTGGAGCCGACCCCGACCGGCTCGCCGTCGCCGAGCCCTGAGCCGACCCCGAGCCCCGACCCGTCGGCGCCACCGGTCAGCATCTTCGGCCCGGAAGACGTGCCCGCGGCGGTGAACTGGGCCGACGAGGACGCGGTTGAGGTAGGGGTGCGGTTCCGCTCCGACGTCGCCGGCCAGATCACCGGTGTCCGGTTCTACAAGGGCCCGGCCAACACCGGTACGCACCGTGGCTCGCTCTGGACGGCGGAAGGTGTCCGGTTGGCGACGGCGGAGTTCACCGACGAGACGGAATCCGGCTGGCAGACGGTCACTTTCGACCAGCCGGTGCCTATTCTCGCGAACACCACCTATGTGGCCTCATACCACACATCGGTCGGCCAGTACGCGGTGACGGCCAACCAGTTCGCCGAGACCGAACTGGACCGGTCGCCGCTGCACGTGCTGGTCGGCGGGGGTGTGTACCACTACGACCCGTACGGCTGGGTGTTCCCCGGCCACTCGGTCAACCACAACTACTGGGTAGATGTCGTGTTCACGCCTAACTCTTGAGGACAGTCGCGGCGAAGCCGTTGAATCATCGGCAGGGCGGCTTCGCCGCGACTGAAAGGGACACTAGGTGCGTATCCTCACTTGCCTGCACACGATGGAGATCGGCGGAAGCCAGATCAACGCCATCGAGATCGCGGCGACCGTGGCCAAACTCGGGCACGAGGTGATCATCTACGGTCCGGACGGCGAGCTGCGGAGCATGGTCGACGAGTGGGGCCTGGAGTTCGTCCAGGCCCCACCGAAGGGCGAGGCGCCGTCACCGCGCAACGTCGCCGCCATCGCCGCCGTGGTCCGGCACCGCCGCATCGACCTGGTCCACGCCTACGAGTGGGCGCCCAGCCTGGAGGCAGCCTACGGCGCGTACCTGCGCCAGGGGGTGCCGCTCGTGGTCACCGTGCTCTCCATGGAGGTCCCGGCCTGGGTGCCCCGGCACCTGCCGCTGATCGTCGGCACCGAGCAGATCGCCGCCCAGGAACGCCCGCACCGGACCGAGGTGCACGTCATCGAACCGCCTATCGACACCGACGCCAACGCCCCGGTCGCCGATCCCGGGCCGGCCCGGCGTGCCCTCGGCATCGCCGCCGACGAGATCGCCGTGGTGTCGGTTTCCCGGTTGGCGGCGGCACTCAAACTCGAAGGACTGCTCGCCGCGACCCGGGCGATGGTCGGCATCGACCCGGCGCTGCGGATGCGGCTGCTGATCGTCGGTGACGGCGAGGCCCGCGCCGAGATCCAGCAGACGGCCGACAAGGCCAACGCCGAGCGGGGCGCAGAGGTGGTCACCCTCACCGGCGCGATGCTCGACCCGCACGACGCGTACGCCGCCGCCGACATCGTCATCGGCATGGGGTCGTCGGCGTTGCGCGCGATGGCCTTCGCCAAGCCCGTCGTCGTGCAGGGCGAGCAGGGGTTCTGGCTGCCGCTCACCCCGCAGACCCTGCCGGTCTTTCTCGATCAGGGGTTCTACGGCCTCGGCGACGGCACCGACGGCACCGACCGGGTCGCCGCCGCGCTCACCGAACTCGGCACCGCCGACCCCCGGCAGCGGGCCGAGCTGGGCGAGTTCGGCCGCCGTACCGTCGTCGAACGGTTCAGCCTGCAGGCCGCCGGCCGGCGGCAGACGGACATCTACGCCCGCGCGGTGCAGCAACGGCTGAACCTGCCGCGCCGGGCCGGAGCCATGGCACATCCGACCGCCCATCTGCTGAACTTCAAGGCGAGCCTGGCCCGGCAGCGGTTCGCCGCCGGCCGGACCGGGGCCGGGAGCGGCAGTGACAGCTGACGCAGCGGCACCGGCCCCGCTCGGTGCCCGGGTCAAGCGCGCCCTCGCGTGGAGCACCCTGAACAGCATCGCCCTGCGGATCGGCAGCCTCGGTGTCGGCGTCCTGCTGGCCCGGCTGCTCGCCCCGGAGGAGTTCGGCGTCTTCGCGGTCGCGTTGACCGTGCAGACCATCGTGATGTCCCTGGCCGACCTCGGGATGAGCGCGGACATCATCCGGCACGGGGTGCAGGGCCGCGCCGGCACCGTCACTACCATCTCGTTGCTGACCAGCCTGGGCCTGGCCGGTGCGATGTCGCTGGCGGCCGGGCCGGTGTCGGCGGCGATGGACAGCCCGCAGGCCACCCCGGTGGTGCAGGTGATGTCGTTGACGCTGGTGCTCAGCGGCCTGTCGGTGGTGCCGTACGCGGTCATGCAGCGGGAGTTCCGCCAACGTGCCCAGCTCGGCCTCGACGGTGCCAGCCTGGTGGTGAGCACCACCGTCACGGTCGCCCTGGTGCTGCTCGGTTTCGGAGCGATGTCGCTGGCGATCTCCCGGGTGGTGGCCCAGTCGATGGTCACCGTGATGCAGTTCGTCCTGACCCGGTCCCGGCCGACGTTCGGGTTCGACCCGGCGGTGGCCCGCAGCCTGATCCGGTTCGGCGTGCCGTTGGCTGGCGCCAACGTACTGTCCTGGGTGGTGATGAACGTCGGTCACCTGACCGTCGGGGCCACCGCAGGAACGGTGATGCTCGGCCTCTACACCCTGGCGTTCAACATTTCCACCTGGCCGATGAGCGCCCTCGGGGTGGCGATCCGGGCGGTGGCACTGCCGGCCTTCGCCACCGTGACCGACCCCCGGCGTAAGGCCGCCGGATTCGTCTCGGCCGCCGCGTTGACCTGGACCGTCGCGCTGCTCGTCGGCGTACTGCTGTCCGGGTTGGCCAGTGTCGTGGTGCCGTTGCTGTACGGCCAACGCTGGTCGATGGCGGCCGACGCGCTGGCCGGTCTGGCCTTCTTCGGGGCGTTCCGGGTGCTGTTCGACCTGGTGGCGACCTTCCTGATCGCGGTCGGTGCGAGCCGGGCATTGTTCGTCGCCCAGGTGGTCTGGCTGGCCGCGCTCTTCCCCGCGGTGATCTTCGGCGTGCGCTGGTACGGCCTGGTCGGTGCCGGCGTCGGGCATGCGCTGGTCTGCGCGTTGCTCATCCTGCCGATGTACGCGGTCGCGCTGCGTCGCCACGGGGTCCGGCTGCGGGCGTTGGCCGGTGCGCTGGTGCTGCCGCTGGTCGTGGCGGTGCCTGCGGTGGCGCTCGGCCTGCTGGTGGTGCGTACCGTGCCGGGCGCGCTGTGGCAGTTGCTGGCCGGCGGTGCCGTGATGACCGTGGCGTTCGCCGGGCCGTTGCTGCCCTGGCTGCGGCAGCGGTTGCGGGATCTGAAGGCGGCCGGCCAGTCGGCTGAGTCTGGACCGGCCGACCAGTCGGCGGAGCACGGGCCGGCCGCCCCGGCGCAGCCCGGTCCGCCACCTCCGGAGCCACCTGCCCCGACGACGCCGCTCGCCACGGCTGTCCGACCCTGAAAGAGGTTGACGTATGTCAATGTCAGCTCGCCGGGCGCTGCTGCCCCGCACCCGGGTCCCGGCACCCGTCCCAGCCGGCGACCCGGCCCGTACCCCCCGGGTCTCGGTGATCATCCCGAGCTACAACTACGGGCGGTTCCTGCCGTCGAGCGTTGGCAGCGCCCTAGCCCAGCAGGGCGTCGAGATCGAGGTCGTCGTCGTGGACGACTGCTCCACCGACGACACCCGGCAGGTGCTGGCCACGCTCCGGGCCAATGAACCCCGGTTGGTCGTGGTGCACAACGAGACCAACCACGGCCCGTGTGTGGCGTTCAACGACGGGCTGGCGGTGGCCACGGGGGAGTTCGTTGTCCGGCTCGACGCGGACGACCTGCTGACCCCGGGGGCACTGGCCCGCGCGGTGCGGCTGTTTGACAAGTTCCCCGAGGTCGGTCTGGTGTACGGCCACCCGGTGCACTTCCATGGTGAGGTGCCGACCGAGTTCCGTTCGGAGGCCACGGGTTGGACGATCTGGTCCGGCGAGGAGTGGATCGCCCAGCGGTGCCGGTTGGGCGTCAACTGCATCACCACTCCCGAGGCCGTGGTCCGGGCCAGCGTCTACGCCGAGGTCGGCCCGTGGGACAGCCGGATGCGGTACGCCTGCGACATGGAGGCCTGGATGCGGGTGGCAGCGGTCTCCGACGTCGGCCACGTCGACGGTGCCGATCAGGCCTGGCACCGGGAACACGCGGCCAGCGTCAGCGTCACCGCAGCGTCCGGGCGGCGGACCGACCTTATCGAGCGGCGGACCGCCTTCGACGTGCTGTTCGGCGGTCCCGGTGGCAGCTTGCCCCGGGCCCGGGAGCTGCACGACCTGGCCCGTCGGGCGCTGGCCACCGAGGCTCTCGAATCGGCGTGTCATGCCTACGACCGGCGACTGACCGACCATGAACCGGTCGATTGGTACGTGGAGTTCGCCCGGGAGACGTATCCGGCGGCAGAGCAGCTACCGCACTGGGCGGGGCTGCAGCGGCGTCGGGCGATCGGTCCACGGTTCGCCCCGCTGGTGCCGGGTTTCGCCGCCAGCGTGGTCGGGCGCCGACTGCGCAACGATGCCCGCTACCGCACCTGGAGCCGGTACGGCGTCTGACCAGGCCGACCGGTGCGGGCCGGACAGCTGACCGGGCCCGACCGGTGGCGGGACTTTGGCGCGGCTGACGGGTCGGTGGGTGCGTTCCGCGCCGGTGGTCAGGCCGTGGTCAGCCCGTGGTCAGCCGGTGGTGAGCCGGTGGTGAGCAGCGGGCGGTAGAAGGCGGTGAGGTCGTGACGTAGGCCGGCGACGGTGTAGCGGTCCCGCACCGCAGCCGAGGCGGCACCCGCCCGTCTGGCCAGTTCCTCCGGCTGGGTGGCCCAGGTGGCGCAGGCCTGTTCGACGGCGCGGGCGAAGGCCAACAGGTCTCCGTCGGGCACCGGCGCACAGTGGGCCGGATCGAAGAACTCGCGACCGGCCAGGCCCGGATAGCCGACCACGTACGCGCCGCAGGACATCGCCTCGGCGGGTGGCATACCGAACCCCTCGCGGTCGCTGAAGCTCAGGAAGATGGCGCAGTCACGCATGATCTCCGCGGTCTGTTGCTCGGTGCGTCCGGCGATCCGGGTGACCTCCCAGCCGTCCAGCACCCGGCGGGACCGCAGTATGTGCAGCAACTGGTCGCGTTCGTCGGCCCGCCGGTGCCCGACGTACGCGATGCGTCGTCGCCTGGGCCAACTGCCGAAAGCGAACACGTCGGGGTCGACCACGTTGCGCGTCAACCGCACCGGAATGTCGGGGAAGGCATGGCTGAGCAGCTCGACGTTGTCATGCGAGACGGCCAGCAGCGCGGTCATACCGGGTAGGTCGGCGTAGGGCGCACCGGGGCGGGTGTCCGGGTACGGGATGTGGTCGAAGGTGTCGTACGCCCGTTGGTTGAACACCACGAGGCGTGGCCCGGTCGGGATCGCGGTCAGACCGGGTCCGTACCACTCGGGGACGACGAGGATGTCGGTCGGGCCGAGGCAGGCGCTCGCGGCCGCGACGACGGGTGTCTGGTTGGCGAACCAGGTGCAGCGGAACGCCGGGTCCTTGTGCATGACGTACGCCCGGACGCCCATGTCGTTGAGCAGGTCCACATGGCGATAGATGACCCGTACCCCGCCGCTGGGCCGCGGGTTGTCCGGCGCGAGGTAGTAAACGGTCGGTGTGCCGGTTTGTACGTCGGTGGTCCGGAAGGTTGGAACCTGCCGCCGGTTGATCTCTGCCGCCGTCATACGGGACTGGACCAGGCCCTTGGCCTGGTCCGCGAGTCGGTTGATCACGTGAGAACTCCGTGCAGCGGGGGGTCGGGGTACCGGCGCGATCGTACCTGGGCGCCACCACTGCTGCGCTACTGTCGGTTGCCGGACAGCGCGTTGCTGAACGCGGAAAGTGGCGGGCAAAGCGGGCGTTTGTCGCCGACGGCTGTTGGTAGCATCGGACTCTCCGCTCATCGTGGTTGTCCGACTACTTCTGGTTGAATCACTGGCGCCGGTAGGTGCCGTACAAAGGGGCGCCCATGGTCGTCGCCGCCACGTCACGTCGGCGCTGGATCTTGATCGTCAGCATGATCGTCCTCAGCGCGCTCGGCGTCGCGGGCACGGCATGGGCGATCAGCGTCACGGCCCGAGGCCCGGTCGCCGCTGGGATCGCCCCCGGCACGGTCGCGACTGCGGGCGGTGCCGGTGCGACGCTGCGCCCGGTCGACGGCGGCCCGGACTTCTACGACCGCTTCTCCCCGTCCCTGCCCACCGATGCGGGGTTCTTCCCGATCGGGGTCTGGCTGGAAAGCGTCACCGACCCCGCCGACACCGCCAAGGACGCCGAGATCGGCCTCAACACGTACGTCGAGTTGACCGGCACCACCAACCTCGACCTCGTCCGAGCCGCTGGGATGCACACGATCACCAGCCCGATCGGCGAACACGGTGACGAGACCGGCGGCTGGCTGATCTCCGACGAGGCCGACATGTGGGCGGGGCCGGGCGACGATCCCTGGACTGGCAACTTTCCTGGGCAGGGTGATATCTGCCAACCGGCTGACGGCGAGTGCGGCTATACCGTGCAGCGCGACATCCTCGACCGGCTCCCGGACGACCAGCGACTGCGGATGGCCAACTACGGCAAGGGAATTGCGTTCTGGCAGAGCGACGCCGATGCCGCCCGCTTCGTCAACGAGTTCGCCGACGTCGTGTCGGTCGACACCTACTGGTTCACCGACCGTGGCATCTGCGGGCACAGCGAAGGCGGTCGGTTCTTCGACCCCGACCAGCTCACCACCGTCGACGGAGCCGAGCGGCTGCCCGCCGAGCTGTGCCACCGGGCCGCGAACTACGGCCGTACCGTCGACCGGGTCCGGTCCCTGGTCTCGCCGCCCGGCAGCCGACCGGTCTGGAGCTTCGTCGAGGTCGGGCGTCCGTTCAACGAGGAGCACTACCCGACGATCGCCCCGGAGCAGGTCGTCGCGGCGGTGTGGAGCAGCATCATTCACGGCGCCCGAGGGATCGTCTACTTCAACCACAGCTTCAGCGGCCCCTGCCAGAGCCAGCACGCCCTGCGGGAGCCCTGCTATGCGCCGGTGCGGTCGGCCGTCGCGGCGGTCAACGCCCGGATCACCCAGCTCGCGCCGGTGCTCAATGCGCCGTACGCCGACGGGGTGGCCAGCGTTTCCGCCGGCGTCGACCTGGCCACCAAATGGTACGACGGCCATTTCCACCTGCTCGCCGGCTCGGCGGGTGGCAGCGTCGCCGAGGCGACGTTCCAACTGCCGTGCGTCGGTGACGCCCGGATCACCGTGCTCGATGAGGACCGCACCCTGCTCGCCGACGACGGTCGGTTCACCGACTCGTTCATCGATGGCAACGCCGTGCACGTCTACCGGGTCGACGGCGGTTCCAGCTGCGGCGCGTACTGACCGGTCGCTCAGCCGGTCAGCGCGGTGATCGCCGCCCGGCGAAGTTCCAAGGGCGTCCGCGACTTCGCCGAGATCATCACGGCAACGTCGTCCGGGCCGATCCCGGCGACGAAACGGGCCACCGACGACTCGTCGAGCGGCACCTCGTCCCAGTACGCGTGGCACCGGCTGCCAGTCGCGGCGTACCCGGTCGCCGCCCGGCCACCGAGCACCTCGTCGACGTAGACGCCGTACAGCGTCCACTCGGAGAAGTGCAGTTGTGCGCCGACGACATCGACCCACCGCCGCCCGGTGACCGACTCGATCCGCTGCAGCAGCCCTCGGACGATCTGCGGATCCCAGGCCAGCAGGGACGAGACATAGTCCGGGTAGGGCGGCGGCTGCGCCGGCAACCCCAGCAACGCGCGGGCCACCTCGTGCCACCGGACATGTCGGGGCAGCCGCTGGTCGACCTCGTCCGGTTGGCGGTAGAACCGTACGACGTCGTCGCGGCGGAAGGTCGCTGCGGAGAACGGCCGGACGAACTCGATGTCCGAGTCGACCAGCACCACGACGTCCGCCGGGATCCGGGCCGCCGCCGACAACTTGATCACCTGTTGCAGGATCCAGCCGCGTAGCGGCGGGAACGGCCGGCGCAGGTTCACCGAGTACTTCGTCCCCGGCAGCGACCGGACCGACGACGGCAGGAACTCGGCCTCGTCGTGCAGCACCGTGCGGTCGCCCCGCAGCGCGCCGAAGCGGGGCAGGTCCGCCCGGGGCACGATGATGTGATGCCGCACCGAGGCGGGTGAGTGGGCCAGCACCGAGCGGTGCAACGCGGCGCACAACTCGAAATCCGGGCCGAAGCTCGGGGTGACCACGGCAAGCTCCGTCAAGATGATCTCCTTCGTCGGGTCACCGGACCACCGCCGGTGACCAGGCATCGTGCACCAGTACCTGCGGTGCTCCCGAACCGTCCGCCGGGACCTGCCACACGTCGCTGGTCGCCGCACCGCCGTCCGCGTCGCGGGGCAGCCCGTAGACGACGTTTCCGTCGTCGAGCCACTCGACCTGGTCGTCGACGCTGCGGGTCTCGGCCAGCACGGTCTCGGTGCCGGTGGCCAGGTCGTAGACGGCCAGCCGCCACTGGCCGGGCGGCAGGTCGCCGCGCTTCTTGAACACCACCCGGGTCCGGTCCGGTGACAACGACGGGCACTCGGCGTCCTCCCGCAGCGCGTCGACCCGGCGCCCGCCGATGCTCCCCTCGACCAGCCAGGTCCGGCCACCCGAGGCGGCGGTGGCGTAGAACCGGTCGTCGTCGGCGAAGGTGACCCCCCACAGGTTCTTGTCGACCGCGGTGACCAGTTCACCGTCGACGTAGAGCGGGAACTGTTCGATGTCGCCGACCATCTCGCCGTCGGTGCGGGTGATCACCGTACGGGTGGAGAACTCGCCCGGGTTGGCGTAGGAGTCGCCGGCCACGAACGACGTCGTCGCGGCCAACGTACCGTCGCGCGACAGCCGGGCCCGCGACGGGATCCCGGTGAACGGCAGGTCCTGCTTCGGCTCGAACCCGGTGTCCAGCAGCTGCGCCCGGTACACGGTGAGCAGCCCACGCTCGGCGGACAGGCAGATGGTCTGCGAGTCGGTGGCGTACACCCGCTCGCAGCTCGCCCCGGTCAGCGCCCGCGGACCGTCCGGGTCACTCAGCGGCGTCATCGCGATCTCGCCGTAGCCGGTGCCCAGCGCGGTGGAGCGGAACACCAGGTGCGCCTCGGCGCGGACCGCAGCCACGTCGGCTCGCACCGGCACCGGGCTGGCGTCGGCCTGCACCCGGGCCTGCGACTGCCGGACCTGCCACACGTACCCGCCGGCGCCGAACGTCACCAGCAGCACGATCGCGGCGAGGACCGCCAGCCGGACCCGCAGCCCCATCAGGACCCCCCACCCGCCGGTACGGCGTCGCCGGCCGCCGGAGCCCGGTCCACGCCATGCAGCAGCCACCAGGCCGTCGGGATGCCGCCGGCCAGGACCGCCGAGAAGACCAGCACCGCACCGGCCGGACCGGTCACCGACCACAACAGACCGAAAGCGACCGACGAGACGAACCGGGTCAGCACCACCACCGTCTGCGCGGCGGCGATCCCGCTGCCCCGGGCCGGGGCCGGCACCAACCGGGCGACCAGCGCCGGCAGCACCCCGTCGGTGGCGGCGTAGAAGACGCCGAGCAGCAGCAGCACCGCGACGGTCAGTCCGACGCCGCCGGCCGGCACAGCGGCCAGCAGGTAGCAGGCGAGCAGCGCGCCGTGCCCGGCAACCATCACCTTCGCCCGGCCGACCCGGTCGGCCAGCCGGCCCATCGGCACCGCCAGCAGCAGGTACGCCACGTTGGTGCCGACGAACAACAGCGGGAAGTACAGCGCGGCGAAGTCGTCGCGGTCCTGCAACGTCAGGTAGAGGAAGCCGTCGCCGACGGTCGACAGGCCGAGCAGCCCGGCGGCGAGCAGCGGCCGGCGCAGCCGCGCACCGGTCACCTCGGCCACCATCCGCCGTACCCCGAACCGCACCGCGCCCACCGCGGTCGACAGGTTCGGCACGAACAGCACCAGCACCGCCACGCCGACCACCGCGAACGCGAACGACACCAGGAACACCGAGTCGTAGCTGCCCGGGACAGCGGCGAGCAGGGCGAACGCCACCAGCGGCCCGAGCGCGGCGCCGAGCGTGTCCAACGCCCGGTGCACGCCGAACGCCCGCCCCAGCATCGCCGGGTCCGACGAGGCCGCGATCAGCGCGTCCCGGGGCGCGGTGCGCAGCCCCTTGCCGAGCCGGTCCGTGGTGATCACCGCGGTGATCGCGGCGAACCCCTGGGCCGGCACCATGGCGATCCGGCTCAACGCCGACGCGCCGTAGCCGACCACCGCCACCCACTTCGGGTGCCCACCGCGGTCCCCGGCGTACCCGCCGGCGATCCGGACCAGCGCGCTGACCCCCTGGTAGACGCCGTCGAGAAAGCCGTACGCCACCGGGCTGAGCCCGACCACCACGGTCAGGTACAGCGGCAGTACCGAGGCGACCATCTCCGAGGAGACATCGGTCAGCAGGCTGACCGTGCCGAGTAGCAGCACGGTGCCGGACACCCGCCGGCCGACGGCCCGGCCCGGGGTGCCCGAGTCCGCGCCGGGCCGGTCGCGCAGGGTGACGTACACGGTGGACTGTCCGGTCAACCCGCCAGCGCGGCGGCCAGCACCTCGACGACCCGGTCCTGCTGCTCGGCGGTCAACTGCGGGTAGATCGGCAGCGACAGCAGCTCCGGCGCGGTCGACTCGGCGTGCGGGAACGACCCGGCCGGGTAGCCGAGATCGGCGAAGGCCGGGGTCAGGTGCACCGGTACCGGGTAGTGAATGCCGGCACCGATCCCTGCGGCGTTCAACACGGCCAGCACGGCGTCCCGCCGGGTAGCCCCGCCGGGCACCCGGACACAGTAGATGTGCCAGACGTGCACGTTGCCGTCCAGCGTCACCGGCCGGACCACGTCGAGGCCGGCCAGCAGCTCGTGGTAGCGGGCCGCGATGGCGCGCCGTCGGTCGTTCCAGTCGGCCAGCCGGGCCAGCTTGGCCCGCAGCACCACCGCCTGCAGCCCGTCGAGTCGGCTGTTGAAGCCGACCACCTCGTGCACGTACTTGCGGACGCTGCCGTGCGCCGACATCCGCCGGACGTCAGCGGCGAGCTGGGCGTCGGCGGTGACCACCGCGCCGGCGTCGCCGTACGCGCCGAGGTTCTTGCCCGGGTAGAAGCTGGTGGCGGCGATCCCGTCGGCACCGGCGCCCCGGCCGTGCCGGGTCGCCCCCTGGCACTGCGCGGCGTCCTCGACGATCGCGATCTCCTGCCCGGTGGCGGACAGGCTGGCGAGCCCGGCGCGCAGCCGGTCCACCTCGGCGAGCTGGCCGTACAGGTGCACCGGGGCGATCGCCCGGGTGGCCGGGGTGACCGCGGCCAGTGCCGCGTCCACGTCGATCAGGTACGTCGCCGGGTCGCAGTCGACCAGCACCACCCGGGCGCCGGCCCGGGCGACCGCCTCGGCGGTGGCGATGAACGTGTTCGCCGGCAGGATCACCTCGCTGCCCGGGCCGACCCCGACCGCCCGCAGGGCCAGCTCCAGCGCGTCGGTGCCGTTGGCCACCCCGACGCAGTGCGGCACGCCGCTGAACGTGGCGTACTCGGCCTCGAAGGCGGTCACCTCGGCGCCGCCGATGAACGCGGTGCCGGCGAGGACCCGCTTGAAACCGGCATCGACCTCCTCGGCCACCTCGGTGTGGGCGGCGGCCAGGTCGACGAGGGGGATGCTGCTCACGCGTGACTCCTCAACTGCGACTCGTTCGTTCGATCGGCGGGGTGGTCGGCCGGGGCGTCGGCCGGGCCGTCAACCGGGGTGTCGGCCGGGCCGTCAACCGGCGCGTTGGCGCGGCGCAGGAAGCGGGCCGGCGCGCCGACCCACACCTCGTCGGCGGGTACGTCGCGCAGCACCACCGAGCCCATGCCCAGCTGCGACCAGGCACCGACGGCGATCCCGTCGCGCAGCAGCGCGCCGGCACCGACGTAGACGCCGTCGCCGAGCCGTACTCCGCCGCCGAGGCGCGCCCCGGAGGCGATCGTGGCGTACGGCCCGATCACGTTGTCGTGGGTCAGCACCACCTGTGGCATCACCGCGACGTGTGCACCGACGGACACCTCGGCGGTCAGATCCACCCCGGCCAGCAGCACACTGCCCGGCCCGACGGTGCAGCCGGCACCGATCCGGGCCGCCGGGTGCACCACGGTGGCGTAGCGCTGCGCTGGCAGGCCGAACCGTTCGACCAGCCGCTGCCGGGACCGGTAGTTGCGGGGGTTGCCGACGCAGACCAGCACGGCCGCGTCGGCCAGTTCGGCGACCAGGTCGGTGCCACCGATCACCGGTACGTCAACCCGCCGGCTGCCGTGCAGCGCCGGGTCGTCGTCGAGGAAGCCGCGCAGCCGCCAGGTCGGCGACACCGCGTTGACCGCCGCGACGGCGGCGGCGGTCTCCCGGGCGAACCCGCCGGCGCCGACGATCAGCAGATCCCTCATCGGCCGGCCAGTTTGCGCAGCACCGCGACGATGTGGTCCTGGTCGGCCTCGGTGAGGGCGTGGTGCAGCGGCAGGATCAGCGAGTCGCGGGTCAGCCGCTCGGTCACCGGCAGCGGGGCCGGGGTGACGTCGGCGTACGCCGGCTCCAGATGAGCGGCCATGATGCCGCGCCGGGCCGACACCCCGGCGTCGGACAGCCCGGTGAGCACGTCGTCGCGGCTCACGCCGAACTCCGGGTCGACCCGTACCCAGAACGACTGGAAGTTGGTTTCGCCGTACGCCGGGTCGACCACCGCTACCAGGCCGTCGATGCCGGCGAGCAGTTGGTGGTAGCGGGCGGCGAGCGCCCGCCGGCCGGCGACCAGGCCGGCGAGCCGACCGACCTGGACCAGGCCGACCGCCGCCTGGATGTCGGTCATCCGGTAGTTGAAGGCCGGTTCCAGGTAGGCCTCCAGCACCGGCTGGGCGCTGGCATGCCGGTCGGCGGCGGAGACGTTCATGCCGTGCTCGCGCAGCCGGCGCAGCCGGGCCGCACCGTCGGCGTCGTCCAGGGTCAGCATGCCACCCTCACCCGTGGTGATCACCTTACGCGGGTGGAACGACCAGGCGGAGACCGTCGCCCCGGCACCCACCGGTCGGCCGTACGCGCGGGAACCAGCCGCGCAGGCGGCATCCTCGATCAGCGGTACGCCCCAGCCGGCGGCCGCCGTACGCAGCGTGGCCGTGTCGAACGGCATGCCGCCCTGGTGGACCGCGATCACCGCCCGGGTACGCGGGGTGCGTACCGCCTCGATCGTCTCGACGGTCAGGTTGCCGGTGACCAGGTCGACGTCGGCGAAGACCGGCTCGGCACCGGCGTGCCGGACCGCGTTCGCGGTGGCGATGAACGACAGCGACGGCACGACGACCTCATCGCCGGGGCCGACGCCGTGTAGCACCAGCGCCAGGTGCAGCGCGGTGGTGCAGGAGCTGACCGCCACCCCGTGGTCGGCGCCGACGACGGCGGCGAACTCGCGCTCGAACTGCGCCACCCGGGGGCCCTGGGCCACCCAGCCGGAGCGGATCGCCGCGGCGGCGGCCTGCTCCTCCTCCTCGCCGAGCATCGGCAGCATCACCTGGATGCGGCGCGGACTGGTCTCGCTCATGCCGGTTGGCTCCAGTTCCTGGTCTGCATCCGCTCCAGCGCACCGGGCTGCTCGCGCAGCAACCGCTGGAAGTACTCGAGGGTGTGGCCGATGCCTTCGGCCAACGACACGCGGGGGGCGAAGTCGACCGTCTTGCGCAGTCTGGAGGTGTCCACCCAGAGCCGGGGGACATCGGCCGGGCGCGGCGGCTCGTACACCGGTTGCAGGTCGGTGCGGCCGACCGCTTCCAGCACCGTGCGGGCCAGCAGCCCGATGGACAGCTCCTCGCCGTACCCGAGGTTGACCACCTCGCCGACCAGCTCGGTCGACTCGGCGACCCGGGCCAGCGTCTCGACGCAGTCCCGCACGTACAGGAAATCGCGGGTGACGCTGCCGTCGCCGAAGACCACCGGCGGCTGCCCGGCCAGCGCCCGCAGGATGAACCGGGGGATCACCTCGCCGGAGTCACCCTCGAAGTGCGACCGCGGCCCGTAGTTGTTGAACGGCCGGACGCAGACCACCGGCAGCCCCCAGCACTCCAGGTACGAGCGGGCGTAGTGCTCGCCGGCGAGTTTGCTGCTGCCGTAGACGGTCAGTGGCCAGGGGGTGGTCTGCTCGGTGATCGGGAACTCCAGCGCCCGACCGTAGATCTCCGAAGTCGACACGTACAGCAGCCGGGACACCTGCGCGGCCCGCGCCGCCTCCAGCACGTTGAGTGTGCCGAGCGCGTTGACCTGGTGGTTCTCCACCGGACTGTGCAGCGAGTGGCGTACCCCGAGGCAGGCCAGGTGGAACACCACGTCGACCCCGGCCATCGCGTCATGGCAGGTCTGCGGGTCGCAGATGTCGCCCTCGATCACCCGGACCGACTCGGCACCGGGGAACGTCAGATTCTCCCGGGTGCCGTTGCGGAAGTTGTCCAGCACCACGACCTGCGCGCCGAGCGAGACGAGATGCTCGGTCAGGTGTGAGCCGATGAAGCCGGCGCCGCCAGTGACCAGCACGGTCGAGTTGGCCAGGTCGACCGCGGGAGCGGCGCCGGGAGTGGCTGCGACGGTCATGCGGCGGGCTCCTCGTCCAGCGGGATCATCGTGCCGCCGGCGGCGAGGCTGCGGGTGGCGGCTTCCAGGATGGCCAGCACCCGCAGGCCGGAACGGCCGTCGGTCAACGCCGGGGTGCCGGTACGGATGGCGCGGGCGTATTCGTCGACCATGGTGCGCAGCGCCTCCCGCTCGGTCAGCGCCGGGGCGACCATGTCGCCGGAGCGATACGACACCAGCATGTCCCGACGGGCCTCGGTGCCGAGCTCGTCGGAGGTGGCGACGTCGACGCCCCGGTCGAACAGGGCGAGCCGCTGGCCCGGGTTGAGGTCGTCCCAGACCAGGGTCCGCTTCGACCCGCCGATGATCGTCGTACGGATCTTGACCGGGGACAGCCAGTTGACGTGCACGTGGGCGATCGCGCCGCTGCTCAGCCGCAGGGTGAGGTACGCCACGCAGGCCCGGCCGGCGCCGATGCCGTCGGCGCCGTGCGCCGCGACCGACACCGGCCGTACCCCTGGCGGCAGCACGAAGTCGAGAATGGACAGGTCGTGCGGGGCGAGGTCCCAGACGACGTCGATGTCGCGCTGCACCAGGCCCAGGTTGATCCGTACGGAGTCGAGGTAGTGCAGCTCACCCAGCTCGCCGGAGTGCAGCATCTCCCGGATACGCAGCACCGCCGGGGTGTAGCAATAGGTGTGGTCGCACATCAGGGTCAGTCCGCGCTGCTCGGCCTCGGCGACCAGCCGCGTTCCGTCGGCGTGGTTGGCGGCGAGCGGCTTCTCGACCAGCACGTGCTTGCCGGCGCGCAGCGCGGCGAGGGCGACCTCGAGGTGGGTGCCGGCCGGTGTGGCGATCGCCACGGCACGCACCGAGTCGTCGGCGAGTACCCGGGCCAGGTCGTCTGTCGCGCCGACCGTCGAGTAGTCGCCGAGCACCGCGCGGGCCCGACCGAGATCGAGGTCACAGAGCCAGTGCAGCCGGAACGCCGGGCTGGACATGAAGTTGCGGACCAGGTTGGGGCCCCAGTAGCCGGCGCCGATGACGGCTACGCCGATGGGCTCGTCCGGCATGGCAGGCGGATGAGTCACGGATGTCCATTTCGTCGGGGGGCATGCTGACCCGGGCGAGCCGGGCCGACCCGGGCCACCGCCGGATGGGCGCGGCCCATCGGTGGGCCCGGCGGAGAGGGTCCGTTCGGGAAGCTACCGAGCGCTGCCACGCCGACGCCAGCACTGTGACGTAAACCCGGCACAACCGCGAGGTCACGAGGTACCTTCGTCGGCCTGGGTCCACCTGTCGGCCAGTGCCGGCCCGGAGGGTCGGTCCCTTCCAGCCGGAGAGTCGGCCGCTTCGGGGCGCAGGGTCGGTTTCCCGACATCGGCGGCGCCGGTGACCCCCTACCGTGTGCGCCGCACCTCCGGCAGTTCTGGCACACTGCCGGTGACCAGGAAGGATCACGGCTCATGAGTGCAACCGCAGCGCGTCCGGACGCCACTGACGCCGACGCCACTGTCGCCGGCTCGGCCGACGTGGCCGACACGGCGAGTATCGGTGCCGGCACCCGCGTCTGGCACCTGGCCCAGGTCCGCGAGGACGCGTCGGTCGGCCGCAACTGCATCATCGGCCGCGGAGCGTACGTCGGTCCGGGGGTCCGGCTCGGCGACAACGTCAAACTGCAGAATCACGCCCTCGTCTACGAGCCGGCGCAGCTCGACGACGGAGTGTTCATCGGGCCGGCGGCGGTGCTGACCAACGACGAGTACCCCCGGGCGGTCACCCCGGACGGGCGGCTGAAGACCGGCGACGACTGGACTGCGGTCGGTGTCACCATCGGCACCGGCGCGGCGATCGGTGCCCGGGCGGTCTGTGTCGCCCCGGTGCGTATCGGCCGCTGGGCGACAGTCGCCGCCGGGGCCGTGGTCACCCGGGACGTCCCGGACTTCGCCCTGGTCGTCGGGGTGCCGGCGCGCCGGGTCGGCTGGGTCGGCCGGGCCGGCGTACCGCTGGTCGCGGACGGCGACGGCCGGTTCGTCTGCCCCCGCACCGGGCAGCGCCACGTCGAGTGCGATGGGCTGCTCACCGAGGAGTGAAGCCGGCCACCCCACATGTGCACGGCAGGATCATCGGCGGTCCGCGGGCCGGGGTCAGGCGTGGGTACGGCGCTTGCGCTCGGGCGCGCCCGCAACGACCTTCTCGGCGGTCTGATCGACCGACACCGCCTCGGTCGGGACCGCGTCCACCGGTAGGGTCTGCTCCGGCTCCGCCGCGGGAGCCTGCGTCGCCGGTGCCCGCTCAGGCTGTTGTGCGGTCGGCTCGGGCTGTTGTTCCGCCGGCTCTGGTTCCTGCGCCAGAGTTACCTGCTCGGCTTCCCGCATCCCGGCGAGGCGCTGCTGCTCGCCGGCAAGCTCGGCCTGGACCGCGCTGAGCGTACGCCGTGCCTCGTCGGACTCCTGCCGGGTGAGCACCATCTGGTGCCGCAGGTCGGCCAGTGCCTGCTGCGCCTCGGCGACCTCCTGCAGCACCTCGGTGAGTTGCTGACCGGCGGAGACCACCTCACGCTGGGCGGATGCCACCTGCTGCTGACTGCTGGCCAGCTGGCGCTGGGCGATCGCCGCGTGCTCCTCGGAGAGACGTCGGACACTCGCGGCGTGCTCGTCGGCGCTGCCCCGCGTGCTGAGCGCGTACTCCTCGGCCTGCTGGCGGATGGTCACCGCCTGCTCCTCGGCCCGGGAGCGGATGTGGGTTGCGTACTCCTCGGCCTCACCGCGCTGGTTGGTGATGATCTCCTGGGTGGTGCTGCGCCACTGCTCCACCTCCTGCTCGGCGGCGGTCCGCAACTCGCCGATCTCCTGCTCCATCGTCGCGCGGCGCCGGTCGACCTCCTGCTGTACGCCGTCGCGTAGCTCGGCGACCTCTGCTTCGGCGGTACTGCGCAGCGTGGTCAGCTCCTGCTCGACCTGGTCACGTCGGGCGGTGAGCTCCTGGTCCAGCTCGGCGCGGGTCTGCGCGACGAACGCGTCGGTCTCGGCGTGCGTCCGGGTGACGTACTCGGTGGCCTGCTCGACGGCCTGGGCGGCCTCCCGGTGGGCCGACTCGGCGGCGGCCTCGCCCTCGGTACGGATCCGTTCGGCGTCCTGCCGGGCGGCGGCGACCGCCGCTTCGGCGGCCTCGCGCAGGTTGGTTGCCTCTTCCTGGGCGGTGGTGACCATGCGGCTGGCGTCCATCCGGGCCTGGGTGACCAGCCGTTCGGCTTCGGCCTGAGCGTCGGCCAGGGTCCGGTCGGCGGTCTCCTGGGCGGTGCTGACCGCGTTGCTGGCCTGTTCCTGGGCGGTGGTGACGGTCTGCCGGGCTTCCCGCTGGGCGGCCTTGACGGTGTCGTCGGCTTCCCGTCGTGCCGCGTGCAGCGCGTCGTCGGCCTGCTGCTGGGCGGTGGCGATGAGCTGGTTGGCCTCCTCCCGGGCAGCGACGAGAGCGGCCTCGGCCGCAGCCCGCAGGTTGTCCGACTCCTCACGGGCGCTGGTCACGGTCGCCTCGGCCTCGGCGCGGCGGGCGGCGTTGGCGCGGTCCTCCTCCGCGCGGCGAGCGGCGAGCGCCAGCTCGAAGTCGCGCATCGCGGTGTCGGCCTGCTGCCGGGCGTCGGCGAGCACCTGCTCGGCCTCGGCGCGGCGGGAGTCGATCTCCTCGGCCGCGTTGAACCGGATCTCCTCAGCCTGGTCCTCGGCGAGCCCGAGGATCTGCTCGACCCGCGGGCCGAGGTGCCGGAACGACACCTGGTCCAGAAAGCTGGTCTCCCTCCGAGCCTCGGTCAGATCGGCCTGGAGCTGCTCGATCTGCGCAGCCAGGGTGTGCATCTGCACGTAAATCTGTTCCCGTTCCGCGCCGAGCGTGGCCAGCTCGTTCTCGGTACGGGCGATGTAGCGGTCGACCTGACGTTTGTCGTACCCCCGGATCGCCAGCTCGAAGTTGGGCCCCGATCCGGAGTCCCCGTCAAGGTTGAAGAGTTCTTCGCCTTGCGCCATGGCTCCATCCTCACACGCAACGCCCTGTTGCGGGGCGATACCCATGCTCCTGACAGGACGCGCGTCACTTCGGATGATTTGCCAGGTGTGAACCATTCGCCCAGCGGGTATGCCGCATCACCGGCGGTGATCGTGCGCGTCGCCGCCGGGCGGCAGGGCTGGCCGGGACACGCACAGCAGGGGACCGGGCACCGAACGCGAAGGGCCGCGCCGGAGCACCGGCGCGGCCCTTCGGCGGTTCGGTTCAGCTGGTCAGCTCGCTGAACGGTGTCCAATCAGTGGTCAGCTCGCCGACTTGGCGTTGACCGGCTCGGCGTTCTCGTCGGCCTTGCCGCTGTCCGCGCCGCCCGCCGGCACGCCGGGAACGATGCCGGCCAGGCCGGAGAGCATCTGGCCCAGCTGCGAGGTGACCGCGTCCTTCTGCCGGTTGAGGTCCTCGACCTCGCGGCGGGCGGCCTGGGTGGTCAGCTCGGCCTCGGTCCGGGCCTCGGTGAGCAGTCGGTTGGCTTCGCTGCGCGCCTCGTTGAGAGTCTTGTCCGCCAGCGACTTCGCCTTGTCCACGGTCTCCTGGGCGGACCGCTCGGACTCGATCCGGCGTGCCTCGGCGCGCTGCTCGATCTCCTTGGACCGGTCCTCGGCGGCCCGGGCACGCCCCTCGGCCTCGGCGACCATCCGCTGGGTCTGTGCGACCTGGGCGGCGTGCCGCTCGGACTCTTCCCGCTCGGCCTTCTCCCGGCGTTCAGCCAGCTGCAGCTCCAGTGCCTGCAGATCCTTGTCCCGCTTGTCGCGGGCGTCGGTGAGCAGCTTGGTCGCCTCGGCCCGCTTCTCCTCAGCCTCCCGGGCCGCCTTGGCCCGCAGTTGGGTGATCTCCCGCTCCGCGGTGGCCCGCAGGGTGGCGACCTCGCGCTCCACGGTCGACTTCAGCTCGGCGACCTCGTGGGCGGTGACCGCCCGCAGCTGCTTGGTCTCCCGTTCCGCGTCGGCCCGCAGCGTGTCCGCCTCGCGGCGGGCCTGCACCCGGACCTCGGCCGCCTCCCGCTCAGCCGCGGTCCGGACGCTGCCCGCCTCCCGCTCGGCCCCGGCCTTCATCGCGGCGGCCTCGGCCCGCGCCTTGTCGGTGATCTCCCGGGCCTCCAGCCGGGCCGCGGAGAGGATGCCCTCGGACTCCCGCTTGGCCTCACCGCGGTGGTCGTTGGCCTGCTCCTCGGCCAGCCGGAGAATCTGCTCCACCCGGGTTCCCAGGCCGGAGAGGGTGGGCCGGTTGTTCTCCTCGAGCTGCTTGTTGGTGTCGGTGAGCTTCTGTTCGACCGCGTTGAGCCGCTGCTCGGCCTGGCGGAGCCGGCGCTGCGCGTCGTTCATCCGCTGCTCGGCCTCAGCTCGAGCCTGCTCCGACTGGGTGAGGGCGGCTACCAGGCGCTGCAGGTGGTCATCCACCTGGTTGCGGTCGTAGCCACGAAGCACGACGGTGAAGTCGTGCGGAGCGCTGGCGTTATCGAAGAACGCAAGGGAGGACTGCTGCTGGGGCATTGAGACATAGTGGCAGATGTACCAGGGTGTTTCGCAAGAGCGAACTGCCCGTCACCACGATAGCCGACATGGTCATCTTTCCTTGGCCGACCGGCGCTCGGTATACGAATTGTAGGCGTATGCGTACGCAACGAAGTCTTTCGGGTGGTCGGGTCATCGCCGTGCACTCCGTCCAGAGCCCGGTCATGGCGATGTATGAGCAGCTCAGAGCGGTTCCTCTGGGTGCTTTCCGGGCGACGCCGGGTGGGGCCGTGGCTCAGCCTGCGGGCCAGCCGACGACGAACCGTTACGCCGCCAGTGCCACGCCGGGTGGCCCGCCGTCGGACGCCGTACCTGAAAACCGGTGAAGTTGTCCGGCCCGCTTCCTTTCGGCATTCCCGACCGACCAGTTCCGGTCCGTCGATCCGCATCAGCGGACCGGAACTGGCCGGCCAGTCGGTACGACCGGGCCGGTTTGTGACTTAGGCCGGCTGGTCCGGGGTCGCCGCCGGCTGGACCAACTCGACCAGGACGCCGCCGGCGTCCTTCGGGTGCACGAAGTTGATCCGCGAACCTGCGGTGCCCGGCCGAGGTGCGTCGTAGAGCAGCCGTAGTCCGCGCTCGCGCAGCGCCGCGCACGCCGCGTCGATGTCCACCACCGTGTACGCCAGCTGCTGCATCCCGGGGCCGTTGCGGTCCAGGAACTTGGCGATGGTCGACTCGGCAGACAACGGGGCGAGCAGCTGCACCTGACCGCCGTCGGGCACCGGCCCGACGGCGAGCATGGCCTCGCGTACCCCTTGGGCGTGATTGACTTCCAGGTGTACGCAGCGCATGCCGAAGGTGCGGGTGTAGAAATCGAGCGCGGTGTCCAGATCCGCCACAGCGATCCCGACATGGTCGATCTTCAGCAGGCCGATGTCTGTGACATAGTCCGCAGCGGCCTCGGCAGGAGCTTCTTCCGTCATGGCGATAGTCTGGCCGAACCATCGTTAAGTTGTCGCCGGCACCCCGGCCTTGTCCCACTGTGCGGAGGCGGAATCCCATGACCTCGGTGATCGTCAGCGGCGCACGCACCCCGATGGGCCGGTTGCTCGGCAACCTGAAGGACTTCCCGGCCACCGCCCTCGGCTCGACCGCGATCTCCGCCGCCCTCGGTCGCGGCGGCGTCGACCCCGATCAGGTGCAGTACGTCATCATGGGCCAGGTGCTCCAGGCCGGCACCGGCCAGATGCCGGCCCGGCAGGCCGCGGTCGGCGCCGGTATCCCGATGAGCGTACCCGCCCTCACCATCAACAAGGTCTGCCTTTCCGGTCTCGACGCGATCGCGCTCGCCGACCAGTTGATCCGGGCCGGCGAGTTCGACGTCGTGGTGGCCGGCGGGATGGAGTCGATGACCAACGCGCCGCATCTGCTGCGCGGCCAGCGTGCCGGCTACAAGTACGGCGACGTGGTGGTCGCCGACCACATGGCCCTGGACGGGCTGACCGACGTGTTCGACTGCTGCGCGATGGGCGAGTCGACCGAGCGGCACGGCACCCGGCTCGGCATCAGCCGGGCCGAGCAGGACGCCTTCGCCGCCACCAGCCACCAGCGGGCCGCAGTAGCCCAGAAGAACGGCGTCTTCGCCGAAGAGATCACCCCGATTGAGGTGCCGCAGCGCAAGGGTGACCCGGTCCGGCTGCTCAACGACGAGGGAATCCGGCCGGACACCACCGTCGAGACGCTGGCCCGGCTCCGTCCCGCCTTCACCCCGGACGGCACCATCACCGCTGGTAGTTCATCACCGATCTCGGACGGCGCGTGCGCCGTGGTGGTGATGAGCCGGTCCCGGGCCGAGGCGCTCGGCCTCGACTGGATCGCCGAGATCGGCGCGCACGGCAACGTCGCCGGCCCGGACAACTCGCTGCACTCCCAGCCGTCCAACGCCATCCGGCACGCCCTCGGCAAGGCCGGGATGACCGTCACCGATCTCGACCTGATCGAGATCAACGAGGCGTTCGCCGCCGTCGGCGTCCAGTCGACCCGGGACCTCGACGTCGATCCAGGCATCGTCAACGTCAACGGCGGCGCGATTGCTCTCGGTCACCCGATCGGCATGTCCGGCGCCCGGCTGGCGCTGACTCTCGCGCTGGAGCTGCGCCGACGCGGCGGCGGGACCGGCGCCGCTGCGCTCTGCGGTGGCGGCGGGCAGGGCGACGCCCTGATCCTGCGGGTGCCGACCGCGAAGTGACCGCAGGCTCCGACGGCGAAGTGACCGCAGGCTCCGACGGCCAGGTGAGCCGGGGCGGCTCCCGGGACGTACCGGATCTCGTCCGGCGGGCCCGCGCCGGCGACGCTCGGTCCGTCGCGCGGCTGATCACGCTGGTCGAGTCCGGTGGGCCGCAGCTGCCGCGGATCGCCGCCGAGCTGGCCGGGCACACCGGGCACGCCCTGGTCGTCGGGCTGACCGGCGCCCCCGGCGTCGGCAAGTCGACCACCACCAGCGAGCTGGTCCGGGTGCTGCGCGGCCGGAACCTGCGGGTCGGCGTCCTCGCCGTCGATCCGTCCAGCCCGTTCACCGGCGGTGCGATCCTCGGCGACCGGGTACGGATGCAGGACCACGCCACCGACCCGGGCGTGTACATCCGGTCGATGTCCAGCCGGGGCCACCTCGGCGGGCTGTCGTCGGCGACCCCGGCGGCGGTCCGGGTCCTCGACGGCGTCGGCTGCGACGTCGTGCTGATCGAGACGGTCGGCGTCGGGCAGGCGGAGGTCGAGGTGGCCGGGCTGGCCGACACCACGGTGGTGCTGCTCGCCCCCGGCATGGGTGACGCCGTGCAGGCGGTGAAGGCTGGCATCCTGGAGATCGCCGACATCTTCGTGGTCAACAAGGCCGACCGCGACGGCGCCGACGGCACCGTACGGGACCTGAAGGGCATGCTCGCGCTGACCGCCACCGCCCCGGGCGGCTGGCGCCCGCCGGTGCTGCGGACCGTGGCCGCCCACGGCGACGGTCTCGACGAACTGGTGACCGCGATCGAACGGCACCGCGACTGGCTGGCCGGCCGGGGCGAGCTCACCGCCCGTCGGGCCCGGCGGGTCGCCGCCGAGGTCGAGGCGATCGCGATCGGCACGCTGCGCGGGCGGATCAGCTCGCTGCGCGACGGTACGCTGCCCGCCGAACTCGCCGCCGAGGTGCTCGCCGGCCGGCTCGACCCGTACGCCGCCGCCGATCGGCTACTCACCGAGTTGACCGGGCCGGCCCCGCCGTCGCGCTGACCGGGCCCACCCCGCTTCCACCCCATGCCATGCCGACGGCTGCCATCCCCCCGCTGAACCGGCTGCTCCCGCAGGGCGCGGTCGGCGCACCGACGCGAGGTCCGCTAGGGTCGGCGCGTGCCCACCACCGTCGATCTCCCGATCATCGAGCTCGCGGCTGCGACCGTAGGCTACCTCAGTGCCGAGCCGGTGCTGCGTGACGTGACGCTGACCGTGCGACCCGGTCACCTGCTGGCGGTCACCGGGCCGTCCGGCGCGGGCAAGACGACCCTGCTATCGGCGATGGCCGGCCTGCTGCGGCCGATCGGCGGATCCATCTCGCTTGGCGGTGAACCGCTGCGCGGCCGCGACCACGCCGTGGATCGCAAGGTCGTGCTGGTCCCACAGGACAACGGTCTCGCCGCGATACTGACAGCAGGGGAGAACCTGCAGGTGGCGCTGATCGCTGTCGGGATGAGCCCAGCGGCAGCGCGGCGGGCCGGCGCGGCCGCACTCGACCGGCTCGGCCTCGCCGGTCAGTCCGACCAACTCGTCGAGGAGCTCTCCGGCGGCCAGCAGCAGCGGACCGCGTTGGCCCGGGCGCTGGCGCTGCACGGTGACGTGCTGCTCGCCGACGAGGTGACCAGCGAGCTGGACGCGGCCAACCGTCAGCTGGTCCTCGACCTGCTGCGGGCCGAGGCCGACCGGGGTGCAGCCGTCGTCTTCGCCACCCACGACTCGGAGGCGGCTGCCGCCTGCGACGCCGAACTGCACCTGCTCGACGGCCGGGCCGAACTGACCCGGCCATGGCCCGACCTACGAGTGATCTAGAAGGATCTGGCCGGTATATCGACCATGGTTCTTCTAGATCGCGGCGGGACTCGGTCGGCACGCGGCGAACTCAGCCGGCGCGGGCAGGTTCAACCCGGCCAGCCGGCCGCTCGGAGCGCCGCGGTCAATGGTCGACTATTTCGGCCGGGCGCACCCGGATCAGATAGGCCGGGAAACGGAGGATCCGGTCGCCGGCGACGCCAGCACGCGTCGAGGTAACGCACCCGTCCGGCCCGGTCCTTGCGCCGCTGTTGCAGGTCCGGTGGCGGCAGTCGATGCCGCCGGCAGAGCCGGACGAAATCGATCTCGGACAGCGCGGTCGCCCCACCATCGGCGTCCGCCGCCGCAGCGGCGATCAACCGGCGTCGCCGGACCCGGGGCAGCCAGCGCAGGGCGGCGAGGATCTCGGCCGGAACGACCCGACGCTGTTGGCAACCGGCGGCGATGATCGCCTGCGCCTCGTCGTCGGAACGGGCCCATTCTGCGGCATCGACCAGCGACCGCGCCATGCTGGTACGCATCGGGCGACCCACCTGGTGATGTTCCTCGGGCGTCACCGTGGTCCGCCGGACCATCATCGCCGGCATGTCGAGGGGCAGCCGACGACGTAGCTCCGGGTACTGCCGGTCACCGTCGACGAGTACCTGGATCGGACCCGCGCCACCCGCGAAGCGCAGCACTCCTTCACGGGCTGCGGTGAGCCCGCCCAGCAGCGCCGTCGGGCCTGCCAACAGCACAGCCACCCAGAGTGTCTGCTCGGCGGTCAGCGGCCCGTTGCTGGTGGACACGATCCCGGCACAGATCCGCCGTCACTGCCCACGACCGATACGCCGGCGCAGCCCGGACCGGCCCAGATGCTCGGTGGCCTGCGTCGAGGTGAGGACGCCGGACTGCTCGAACACCAGCCAGTCGAGATTCCGGCACCGGCCGGCATTCCGACATCGGCCGGCCCGGCAGCGGGTCACAACTGCGGTGCCACCTCGGCGGCGACGAGCTCGATGTGGTCCAGGTCGGCCAGGTCCAGCACCTGCAGGTAGATCCGTTGGGCGCCGATCTCGGCGTACCGGCCGATCTTGTCCACCACCTCGGCCGGCGTGCCGGCCAGGCCGTTGGCGCGCAGCTCGTCCGGCTCCCGGCCGATGACCGCCGCCCGCCGCGCCACCTCGGCGTCGTCACGACCACAGCACAGCACCAGCGCGTTGGACAGCCGCAGGCCGTCCGGATCGCGGCCCGCCTCGGTGCAGGCCGTCCGCACCTGCTGGAACAGCCGCGCCGACTCGGCGAGGCCCTCGAACGGCACGTTGAACTCGTCGGCGTAGCGGGCGGTCAGCTGCGGGGTCCGCTTGCGGCCCTTCCCGCCGAGCAGCAACGGCGGCCGGGGCCGCTGCACCGGCTTGGGCAGCGCCGGAGAGTCGGTGACCTGGTAGTACCTGCCCAGGAAGTCGAAGGTGTCGCCGACCGGGGTCTCCCACAGGCCGGTGATGATCGCCAGCTGCTCGTCGAGCCGGTCGAACCGCTCGGCCAGCGACGGGAACGGGACCGCGTACGCGGTGTGCTCCGCCGAGAACCAGCCTGCCCCGATGCCGAACTCGACCCGGCCGCCGCTCATCTCGTCGACCTGCGCGACGGTGATCGCCAGCGGGCCGGGGTAGCGGAAGGTGGCCGCGGTCATCAGGGTGCCGAGCCGGATCCGGCTGGTGTCCCGGGCCAGCCCGGCGAGGGTCGTCCAGGCGTCGGTCGGGCCGGGCAGTCCGTCGCCGCCCATCGCCAGATAGTGGTCGGACCGGAAGAATGCGTCGTACCCGGCGTCTTCGGCGCACCGGGCCACCGCGAGAAGCTGCTGGTAGCTGGCACCCTGCTGAGGTTCGGTGAAGATCCGCAAGTCCACGCCGTCGAGCATATGCCGGTCAGGACGACCGGGCCGGGCGCACCGGTACGCCCGGTAGGAGACGTTGTCGTCGGGGACTTCATCGACCAGCACCGCGCTACCTGGGACCCGACCCGGTTTACCCTGTGTCGTTGCTGAGTGCCGCGCCGCCGCCGGAAGTGAGGAAGGCCGTTCATGCGCTGGTCCCGACTACACATTCCTACGTTGCGTGCGGACCCGGCGGAGGCCGACGCACCGAGCCACCGGCTGCTGCTGCGGGCCGGCTACCTGCGGCAGTTGATGGCCGGCCACTACTCGCTGCTGCCGCTGGCGGTGCGGGTACGGGCGAAGGTCATCGAGGTGATCCGCGACGAGATGACGCGGATCGGGGCGCAGGAGTTCAGCCTGCCCGCGTTGCATCCGGCGGAGATCTGGCGCCGGACCGGTCGGTGGGATTCGATGGGTGAGGAGATGTTCCGGCTGCGCGACCGCAGGGGCGCCGACCTGGCGTTGGGCATGACCCACGAAGAGGTCTTCACGATCCTCGCCCGGGAGCTGAACTCCTACCGGGAGCTGCCGCAGCTGTGGTACCAGTTCCAGACCAAGTTCCGGGACGAGCCGCGGCCCAAGGCCGGGCTGCTGCGCACCCGCGAGTTCACCATGAAGGACTCGTACAGCTTCGACCTGGACCGGGCCGGGCTGGACCGGTCCTTCGACCTGCACCACGACGCGTACCGGCGGATCTTCGACCGGCTGGGCGTCCCGGCGGTTGCCGTGCAGGCGTCCAGCGGTGCCATGGGCGGGTCGGCGTCGGTCGAGTTCATGTGCCCGGCACCGACCGGCGAGGACCAGGTGGTCGACTGCCCGGCCTGCGGCTACGCCGCGAACCTGGAGAAGGCGACGTCGCGGCTCGATCCATGGACGGACGCCGCCGGGTCCGCCGCCCCGCAGCCGTTCGACACCCCGGGCGTACGGACCATCGACGACCTCGCGGTGCGCTTCGCCGCGCCGGCCGACCGGCAGATCAAGACCCTGGTGTACGTGCTCGACGGCGAGCTGACCCTGGTGCTGCTGCGCGGCGACCATCCGCTCAACGAGCAGAAGCTGGCCGACGCCACCGGTGCGGTGCAGCTGCGGGCGGCAGCCGCCGACGAGATCCGGGCGGCGTTGGGGGCGGCCCCGGGCAGCCTGGGCGCGGTCGGGGTGACCGGGGTGCCGGTGATCGCCGACGAGGCGCTGCGCGGCCGGCGGGACATGTTCACCGGCGCCAACGTCGACGGCGTCCATCTGCGTGGCGTCGACGTCGGCCGGGACGTCTCCGTCGGCAGCTGGGCCGACCTGCGCGAGGTGGCCGCCGGTCAGCCGTGCGTGACGTGCGGGGAGCCGCTGCGGGTACGCCGGGCGATCGAGGTCGGGCACATCTTCAAGCTCGGGCAGCGCTACAGCGAGGCATTGGACGCGGCGGTGCTCGACCCGGCCGGCGACCGGATTCCGGTGGTGATGGGCAGTTACGGGATCGGGGTGGAACGGGCGATGGCGGCGATCGTTGAAAGCCACCACGACGCCAAGGGAATCGTCTGGCCGGTGGCGGTCGCCCCGTTCTCGGTGGCGGTGGTCGTCGCCCAGGTCGACGACCGGCCGGTCGCCGAGACCGGCGAGCGGATCTACCAGCGGCTGCTCGCCGAGCGGGTGGACGTGGTGATCGACGACCGGTCCGAACGGGCCGGGGTGAAGTTCCGGGACGTGGAGCTGACCGGTATCCCAATGCGGATCACCGTCGGCAAGCGGTCGCTTGCTGAAGGTCTGGTCGAGGTGACCGACCGGGCCACCGGGGAGACGATCCGGGTGCCGGTGGACGGGGTTGCCGACCATGTCCGGGAGTGGCTACGGCGGGCGGGCTGAGCGGCTTCCGTCGCCGGTCCCACACAGCGGGCTTAGCGATCGTTCAGTGCGGGCTCTAGACTCGGATCCGCCCGGACCCGAGGAGGCCCTTCAATGGACGCCGAACAGATCGCCGCCGGTCGCGCCCGCTGGCAGGCCCGCTACGACGCTGCCAAGAAACGGGACGCGGACTTCACCACCCTGTCCGGTACGACGGTCGACCCGGTCTACGGCCCGCCGGACGGCGCCGACCATCCCGGCTTCGAACGGATCGGCTGGCCGGGCGAGTACCCGTACACCCGGGGGTTGTATCCGACCGGCTACCGGGGGCGGACCTGGACCATCCGGCAGTTCGCCGGCTTCGGCAACGCCCGGCAGACCAACGAGCGCTACAAGATGATCCTCGGCGCCGGCGGCGGCGGACTGTCGGTGGCGTTCGACATGCCGACGCTGATGGGCCGCGACTCCGACGACCCGCAGTCCCTCGGCGAGGTCGGGCACTGCGGGGTGGCGATCGACTCCGCCGCCGACATGGACGTGCTCTTCGACGGCATCGACCTGGCGGCGGTCACCACCTCGATGACCATCTCCGGACCGGCGGTGCCGGTGTTCTGCATGTACCTGGTCGCCGCCGAACGGCAGGGTGCCGACCTGGCCACCCTGGATGGCACCCTGCAGACCGACATCTTCAAGGAGTACATCGCCCAGAAGGAGTGGCTGTTCGGCCCCGAGCCGCACCTACGGCTGATCGGCGACCTGATGGAGTTCTGCGCGCAGCGGATCCCGCGCTACAAGCCGCTGTCGGTCTCCGGCTACCACATCCGGGAGGCCGGCTCCACTGCCGCGCAGGAGCTGGCGTACACCCTCGCCGACGGCTTCGGCTACGTCGAGCTGGGGCTCTCCCGCGGGCTGGACGTCAACCGGTTCGCCCCCGGGCTGAGTTTCTTCTTCGACGCGCACGTCGACTTCTTCGAGGAGATCGCCAAGTTCCGCGCCGCCCGACGGATCTGGGCCCGCTGGCTGCGTGACGAGTACGGTGCCACCGATGAACGCGCCCTCTGGCTGCGGTTCCACACCCAGACCGCCGGGGTGTCACTGACCGCGCAGCAACCGGTCAACAACGTGGTACGTACGGCGGTCGAAGCGCTCGCCGCCGTGCTCGGCGGCACCAACTCGCTGCACACCAACGCCCTCGACGAGACCCTTGCACTGCCCACCGACTCCTCGGCTGAGATCGCGCTGCGTACCCAGCAGGTGCTGATGGACGAAACCGGGGTGGCCAACGTCGCCGACCCGCTCGGCGGCGCCTGGTACGTCGAAGCGCTCACCGACCGGATCGAGGCCGAGGCAGAGGAGATCTTCGCCCGCATCCGCCAGCTCGGCGGCGACGGCCCGCACCCGATCGGGCCGATGACCTCCGGCATCCTGCGCGGCATTGAGGACGGCTGGTTCACCGGGCAGATCGCCGAGGCGGCGTTCGCGTACCAGCAGGCGGTCGAGGACGGGCGGAAGAAGATTGTCGGTGTCAACTGCCACACCGGCACGGTAGCCAAGGAGCTGGAGATCCTGCGGATCTCCCACGAGGTGGAGACCGAGCAGCGCCGGCTGCTCGCCGCCCGCAAGGCCGACCGGGACGACCCGCTGGTCCGCCGCCGCCTCGACGACCTGGTCACCGCAGCCCGGGGCGGCGACAACATGGTGCCCCCGATGCTCGACGCGGTCCGCGCCGAGGCGACCCTCGGCGAGATCTGCGACGCGCTGCGCGTCGAGTGGGGCATCTACCGCGAGCCGGCCCGGTTCTGATCCGACCCCGCGCTCCTGACCTGGGGGCCCGGTGCCGGCCACCAATCGGGGGCAGCGGTTCCGGCGGATACATGGTAGGCAATACGCCGTGACGGGACTTGCGGTGAGCTGCCGACGGGTGGTGCAGATCTACCGGGGCGAGGCCGGTGACGTGGTCGCGCTCTCCGGCGTCGACCTGCGGATCAACCCCGGGGAGATGCTCGCCCTGGTGGGGCCGTCCGGCTCCGGCAAGTCGACTCTGGTGGCGCTGCTCGCCGGGCTGATGCGCCCGTCCGCCGGCCGGGTCAGCGTCGGCAGCTACGACCTGGGCAAGCTCTCCGACCGGGAGGTCGCCCGGTTGCGGGGCACCCAGATCGGCGTGGTGCTGCAGGGTGCCGCCCGCAACCTGCTGCCGTACGCGACGTTGCGCCGCAACGTCTGGCTGGCCCAGCGGCGGGCCGCCGCCACCGCCGGCATCGACCTGGACGACCCGGACCGCATCCTCGACCTGGTCGGGTTGCCCGGCCGCGGCAGCGACCGGCTCGCCGAGCTGACGCCGGGCGCCCGGCAGCGGGCCGCGCTAGCCGTCGGTGTCGCCGCTTCGCCCGGCCTGCTGCTGGTCGACGAGCCGACCAGTCAACTCGACACCCGGGGCCGCGACGAAGTGCTCGACGCGCTGGAGACGATCAACCGGGAACGGAAGACCACGATCGTGGTGGTGACCCACGACGCGCAGGTTGGTGCCCGGCTCGGTCGGGCGGTGACCATACGGGACGGCCGGGTCGGCGCCGAGGGCCGCGACGGTGAGGACTTCGCGGTGGTGGCCGGCGACGGTACGGTGCAGCTGCCGCCCGAGGTGCTCGGCGACTTTCCACCCGGCACCCTGCTGCGGGTGGCCCAGGCCGACGGCGCGGTAACCCTGGTCGTGGGCGGGGCCGCCCCGCCCGGTCTGCTGCCCGACGGCGTCAACAGCACAGGAGTCTGATGTTCGCCCTGCTCGTTGGCGCGGTCCGGGCCCGGGCCGGCCAGGCCGTCGCCCTGTTGGTGCTCACCGCACTCGCGGTCACCGCCACCACTGCCGCCCCCTGGTACGCGGCGGCGACCACCCGTACCGTCGCCGATGCCGCGGTCGACGCGGCCGGCCCCAACCTGCTGGCCGCCCGCGCCACCGGCCGGGTCGCCAGCACCGCCGCCGAAGTCGCTGCCGACCAGCAGGTCGACCCAGCCGCCGGGGACCGCTCCGAGCTCGACGCCACCGGCGCCGACCTGGTCGACCGGGCCCGGCACGCCGGCGCCGAGATGATCGGCTACCCGGGTGCGACGGCGAGCAGTTCGGTGTGGAGCACCGGGCCCGTCGCCAGCGGCCAGGCCGAGCTGGCCGCCAACCTGACGCACCGGGAGCAGGTCTGCGAACACCTGACCGTCACCGGCACCTGCCCGCTGCGCCCCGGCGAGGCGTTGCTCAGCGCCCGCAGCGCCGAACGGCTCGGCGTCGGGGCCGGTGACCAGGTCACCCATCAGGCGACGCGCAGCGCGCCGGTGGTTCTCACCGTCACCGGGACCTACCAGGTGACTGATCCCGGGGATCCGTACTGGGCGTTCGACGACCTCGGCAGCGGCGGTACCGACGCCGACAGCGGTGACCCGGTCTTCGCCACCGCCGGCACGCTGGCCGCCGTACCGGTGGACAACCTGTTCGCCGCCCACCACCTGGTGCTGCCGGCCGCCGCCTACCTCGCCGGAGTCGACCTGGCCACCGAGGTCCGCCGCTCCGACGGTGGTGGCGTCGTCGGCCGTTGGCAGGTCCGCACCGACGCGGCGATCCTGGTGGACCAGATCGCCCGCCACCGCCAACTGGTCGAGCTCGGTGTCGCCGTCGCCGCCGGGCAACTGCTGCTGCTGTCCTGGTTCGCCCTGTTCTTCGCCGTCCGGCACACCGCCGAACACCGCCGCCGTGACCTGGGACTGGTCAAACTGCGCGGCGGTGCCCGATGGCGGGTGTGGCTGCTCACCGTGGGCCAGAGCGGGCTGCCGATGATTGTCGGCGCGCTGGTCGGTACCGCCGCCGGCCTGGTGGTCGCACGGCTGCTCGCCGGTGCCGGCCCGGACCCGGAGCAGGTTGGCTCCGCCACCCGGCTCGCCCTCGCCGCGACCGGCACCGCCGTCGCCGGTGCGCTGGTCGCCGCGATCGCCGCCGACCTGCGCAATGCCCGGGCCGGAGTGGTGGACCTGCTCCGGCATGTGCCGGCCCGGCAGCGCGGCTGGCGGGCCGACGTCGTCGACCTGATCGCGGTGGCCGTCGCCGGGGCCGGGCTCTACCAGGCGTCCGTCGGCGGGGCCGAGCCGGACGAGGCCGGTGCTCTGGTGCTGCTCGCTCCGGCGTTGCTGGCCCTGGCGATCGCGCTGATCGCCGGCCGGGCGGCCACCCCGGTGGCCGGGCGGGCCGCCGCGGTCCTGCTGCGCGCCGGTCGGCTGCCCGCCGCGCTGGCCGCGCTGCACCTGGCCCGCCGGCCGGGGACCGCGCGGTTGGTCGCCCTGCTCACCGTCGGGGTGGCGTTGCTCGGCACCGCGATCGGCAGCTGGACCGAATCGGTCTCCGCGCGGGCCGTCCGCGCCACCCACGCCACCGGCGCCGACCAGGTGCTCACCGTGCAGGCCCGCAGCCGGGCCCACCTGCTGGCCGCGGTCCGCGCCGCCGACCCGTCCGGCCGGTACGCGATGGCGGTGGTCGGCAACAATCCCGGATCGGCCCAGTACGTGCTCGCCGTCGACGCCTCCCGGTTCGCCCAGGTCGCCACCTGGCACCCCGGCTACGGCCCGGTCGCCGCCGAGGTCGCCGCCGCGCTCACCCCGCCGGCCACCGAGGTTCGGGTCGGCGACGGTCCGCTGGTTCTGACCGCCACCGGACCGGACGAGGTGCCGGTCAGCGTCGTGGCGCACCTGGTCGACCCGGCTGGAGACCCGGTGCAGGTGGTGTTCGACCTGCTCGGCACCGATCGTGCCGAGCATCCCGCCACGGTGACCGGCTGCGGCCCGGACGGCTGCCGGCTGGCGTCACTCGAACTAGTCCAACCAGCCCGGAACGGCGTACCGGTGCCGGCCGGGCCCGATCTCACGATCACCCTGCACGATCTGGCCGGGGCCACCACACCCCGGCTGGACGCGGCGTATCTCGGCGATATCGGGAACTGGCGTGGCGCGGTCGCCGGTGGTGCCATCGGCCCCCGGCTGACCACCGGGCCGGACGGCGCGACCGTCACCACCCCGCCGCCACCCGGCCGGGCGGACCGGCAGCGGTCCACCCGGATCCATCCGATCGACGCGCCGGTGCCGGTGCCGGTGGTCCGCTCCGGACCGGAGCTCGCCCCGGACGTTGCCGGCGAGCCACGGCTCGCCGTGTTCGGTGGTGCGGATCTGCCGGTGCGGTACGTGACGGTGGCCGACGCGCTGCCGCAGGCCCGGCTGCGCGGCTACCTGGTCGACCTGGAGCGGGCCGACCGGTTGGCCGACGGGGCCGGCACCGGCGACGTGCCGCAGGTCTGGCTCGCTCCCGACGCGCCGGCGGAACTGGCCGACCGGCTCACCGCCGAAGGGCTGACCATCATCGACACCGGTTCCCGGACCGAGGTGATCGAGCAGCTCGGCCGCCAGGGTCCGCCGTCGGCGCTGCGGTTCCAGCTGGCCGCCGGACTGATCGGGCTGCTGCTGGCCGCCGGGGCGCTGGCGGTGGTCGCGGCGGTGGAACGCGACGACCGGGCCGCCGAGATGGCCGCCCTGCGGGCCCAGGGGCTCCCGGCCCGCGCCGTCACCCGGATCGCCTACGGCGGATACGCCGTCACCGTGGGAATCGCGGTGGTGGTGGGCCTGATGGCCACCGTGCTCGCCCAGCTGCCGATCCGGCAGACGATGCCGATCTTCGTCGACAACTGGGCCGTACTGCCGCTGCGGATCGGTCCACAGGCTGTCCCGTTGCTGGTGAGCACGCTCGTCGCGGCCGCGGTGCTCGGCGCGGCCGCGGCGTTCGCCGGTGCCCGGCTGGTCCGGGCCGTCGACTCCCGGGTCGCCCCGCCGGCCGGGCCGAACCCACCGGCGGCCGGGCCCGGAGGCGTCGGATGATCTCCCTGCTGCTGTCCATGGTCGCCGCCCGGCGCGGGCAGGCGCTGGTCGTCTTCCTGTTGAGCGCGTTCGCCACCGCCGCCGCGGTGACCGGCCCGGCGTACCTGGCCGCCGCCGACCGGGCCGTCGTAGCGGCGGAGATCGCCGCCGCCGACCGCGCCGACCGCACGGTCACCCTGTCCATCCCCGACGTGGCACCCGGCGAGGAGGACGGCTTCCGGGCCGTCACCGGTGCCGTGCTCGACCTGCCCGGCTTCCGCACCGTCTACACAGTGCAGATGCCGGTGCTCGGGCTGGAACCCGCCGGCACCGACATCTCCTACCTGGTCTTCCGCGAGGACGTCTGCGCCAACCTGCGGATGGTCGCCGGGCGGTGTCTGATGTCGCCGTACGAGGTCGTGGTCGGGGCGGACACGGCACGACGCCTCGACCTGGCCCCCGGCACACCGGTCACCGTCACGTGGGCCGACTACGACCCGGTGCAGCGCATCTACCGTCCGGGCGGGGTACCGGCCGGGATCACCGTCGTCGGGGTCTACCAGCCGGTGGACCCGGATGCGCTCTACTGGGGCCGGACACCGTACTTCGTGCCCGGCGCGCCGGACGCCTACCGCGAACCGGTCTTCACCGGTCGGCACGCCGTCGACGCCATCGACCGGCGTAGCGACTACCGGGGCGTCGACGCGCTGGCCGAGTCCGCCGCGTTGGGACCGGACCGGCTGACGGCGCTCGGTGAGCGGCTGGACAGCCTCGAGGAGCAGGTTCGCGCCGACGGCGGCGGGTACGTCAACCTGTCCGACGACGTCGGCCCGCTGCTGGAGCGGATCTCGGCGGCACAGGCGTTGACCCGGCAGGTGGTGCCGGTCGCGGCCGTCCCGCTGGTGGTCCTCTGCCTGTTCGTCGTCTTCGTCGCGGTCGCCGCCGGCACCGTGGCCCGCCGTACCGAGCTGGGCCTGATCGCGTTGCGCGGAACGCCCCGGCGGACCCGGTGGACGCTGGCCGCCGGTGAGCCGGCGGTCGCGATCACCCTCGGCGCGCCGGTCGGCTACCTGCTCGGCTCGGTTGCCGTCGGGCTGCTCGCCGGCCTGCGACTGGAGGAGGGCCGGTTCGCTCCGGTCTCCTCAGGGGCGGCTGTGCTGGCCGGGTGCGCCGCGTTCGTCGGTGCGCTGCTCGCCGTACTGGCCGCCCAGCGCCGGGAACTGGCCAGCCCGGTCGTCGACCTGCTGCGCCGGGTGCCGGCCCGGTCCCGGCGGTGGGCGTCGCTGCTGGCGGAGACGGTGATGGTGGCCCTGACCGTGGTCGCCGTGGTGCAGCTGCGGCTGTTCGACAGCGAGTTGGTCGGTCTGTCGCTGCTGGTGCCGGCGTTGATCGGGGTCACCGTGGCGCTGCTGGCGGCGCGGTTGGTGGCACCGCTGACTGGCCGGCTCGGTGCCGTCGCACTGCGCCGGGGCCGGCTCGGCCCGGCGCTGGGGCTGCTGCACCTGGCCCGGCAGCCGGCCAGCCAACGGCTGTTCACGTTGCTCACCGTCACCGTGGTGCTGACCGGGTACGCGGCCAGCGCGTTCGACGTGGCCCGACAGTCGCGGGCGGCGCTGGCCGAGGTGCAGGCCGGGGCGGACCGGGTGCTGACCCTGCTGCCGGTCGACGCCGGGACGCTGCTGACCGCCGTGCGCACCGTCGATCCGAGCGGCGAGTACGCGATGGCGGTCGGGTTCGCCAGCACCGACGCCGACGTTCCGGTGCTGCTCGCCGACACGTCGGCGCTGGCCGCCACCGCCCGCTGGCGACCCGAGTTCGGTCCGGCGGGCCCTGCGGATGTCGCCGCGACGCTACGACGGCAGGCCATCGAACCGATCGCCGTCGACGGGACGATGATCTCGGTGGACCTGGTCGTCGCCGTCGCCGATCTGCGGCAGACCGGTGAGCCGGCGGATCCGGAGCAGACCGGCCCACCATCGGATCCGCAGGAGACCGGACCGGCCGACGACGTGTGGTTCACCGTTCATCTGCGTGCGGCGTCGGGGCGTGCGGTGGCCGAAGCGACGCCGGCCCGGCCGGGGCGGCACACCTACCGGATCCCGGTCGACTGTGCCGCCGGATGCCAGCTCGCCGGGCTGTCCGCCCGGGTCGAACCGGGCATCGGCCGCGCGGCCGACCCCGACAGCGCGGCCGGTTCGCAGGCCCGCGAGGTGACCCTCACCGGCCTCTCCGTCGACGGGAAGCGGTTGCTCGGCCCGGCGGAACTCACCGACGGGCGGCGCTGGCGCGATCCGTCCGGTGACCCGGCCGGGGCCGGTTCGGGCGGGCTGCGACTGCTCGCCGGCGGGGCCGCCCCCGACCCGTGGGCGCTGCCGGCCGACACGCCGTACCCGTTGCCAGCGGTGACCGCCCTGGCCGACGACCGGCCGCCCGGGCTGAACCCGACCACGGCGCTGCTGCCCACCGGTGCGCAGCTGACGTCCGAGGTCGACCCGGTCCCGGCGCTGCCGGCGCTGGGCGACCGCGGCTTCCTGGTCGACATGGAGTACGCCGTACGGGCGGTGCCGGAGAAGACCGGACTTGAAACGGCCCAGGTCTGGCTCGGTCCCCGGGCACCGGCCGACATCGCCGAGCAGTTGGACGCGGCCGGGCTTACCGTCACCGGCGAGTTCACCCCGGAGCAGCTCCGGGCCGGGTTGGACCGGCAGGCACCGGCCCTGGCGATCTGGTTCCACCTGCTCGCCGCCGCCCTGGCGGTGATCCTCGCCGGCTCCGGGATGGTGCTACTCGCCATGGTCGAACGGCGGCGCCGCGCCGAGGACCTGACAGCGCTGCGGACCCAGGGACTGCCGTCCCGGTCGGCGGCCGGTTCGCTGCGCTGGAGCGGGCTGCCCGCAGTGCTGCTGGCCACGGTGACCGGGCTCGGCGGTGCGCTGCTCGCCTGGTGGCTGAGCGGAAGCTACCTGCCGGTCACCGTCGAGGAGGCGGTCCCGCTGGCCCCGGTCCGCTGGCCCTGGCCGGTCGCCGTGCTGCTCCCCGTGATCGGCGTCATGCTGCTGTTCGGGGCGGTGGCGCTGGCGTTGGGACGCGCCCTGCGCGTGCGAGACTAGGTAACCATGAGCGACCCACGTACCACCCCGTCGATTTTCACTCGCGGCGCGGTAGACCTCAGCTCGCTGCGCAGCGCAGCGCCGGCCGGCGGGAACCGGCCGGACGGGACCCCGACCCGGGCCGGTGGCGGCCCGGCGGCCGGCGCACCGGCGGCAGCCGGTGCCGTCATCGACGTCACCGAGGCGACCTTCCAGACCGAGGTTCTGGAACGTTCGATGACCACACCGGTGGTCATCGACTTCTGGGCCGAGTGGTGCGAGCCCTGCAAGCAACTGTCGCCGCTGCTGGAGCGGCTCGCGGCCGAGGGCGGTGGCGCCTGGACGCTGGCCAAGATCGACGTTGACAGCAACCAGCGCCTGGCGCAGATGTTCCGGGTGCAGAGCATCCCCATGGTGTACGCCGTCGTCGGCGGCCAGCCGGTCGACGCGTTCGCCGGTGTGGTGCCGGAGGCCCAGCTGCGGCAGTGGATCGGCGCCGTGCTCAAAGCTGGCGGCGTCACCGTCGAGGAGCCGGAGAATCCGCTGCTCAACGCCGCCGACGAGGCGCTGATGATGGGCGACCTGGACGCTGCGGAGCAGGCTTACCGGAAGATCCTCAACGAGGCGCCGGCGGACACCGCCGCCGAGGCCGGGCTGGCCCAGGTCGCCCTGGCCCGCCGGGTGCAGGGGGTGCAGCCGGCGGCCGCGCTCGACGCGGCGGCGTCGGCACCGGACGACGTTCCGGCTCAACTGCTCGCCGCCGACGTGGAGGTGCTCGGCGGTCAGGCGGAGCAGGCGTACCAGCGGTTGATCGACCTGGTCCGGCGCAGCGCCGGCGACGACCGGGAGACCGTCCGCAAACACCTGGTGTCGCTGTTCACCATGGCCGGTCCGGACGACCCGGCGGTGACCAGGGCCCGCCGGGCACTGGCCAGCGCACTGTTCTGAGCCCCGCCGATGCGCCGGATCGCCGTACTGGACGCACCGTCGAACCTCGGTCTGCGACCGCCGACCGGGACGTCGGTGCCTGGCTGCGCGAAAGCGCCCGGCGCACTTCGGGACCATCAGCTGGTGGGTCGCCTCGGCGCCCGCGACGCCGGGTGTCTGACCCCGCCCCGGTACGACCCGGCGGACTGGCGACCCGGCGACGGGGTCTGCCACGCCGGGTCGATCTCGGCGTACACGATCGCCCTCGCCGGGCGGATCGGTGCCGTCATCGACGCCGGGGAGTTCCCGGTGGTGCTGGGCGGCGACTGCTCGATCCTGCTCGGCGGGGCGCTCGCCATGCACCGGCTCGGCGAGGCGGTCGGCGGGCGGATCGGCCTGGTCTACGTTGACGGGCACTCCGACTTCCGGCATCCCGGCAACGCCTCCTACGTCGGTGCGGCGGCCGGCGAAGGGCTGGCCCTGGTCACCGGCCGGGGCCAGCCGGATCTGGCGGGGATCGAGGGCCGCCGGCCGTACTTCCGGGACATCGACGTCGTGGTGCTCGGCATCCGGGCCCAGGACGAGTACCGGCTGGATCTCCAGGCGGCCGGGATCGTCACCCGACCGGTGCCGGAGCTGCGTGCGGAGGGGGCGGCGCGTAGCGCCCAGTGGGCCCGCGACCAGCTGGCCGACTGTGCCGGCTACTGGGTGCATGTCGATGTGGACGTGCTCGACCCGGCGGTGATGCCGGCGGTCGACGCGCCGGATCCGGGCGGCATCGCCTTCGCCGAGCTGGAGCTGCTGCTCGCGGACCTGGTCGACACCCCGCACTGCCTCGGCGTCGAGTTGACCGTCTTCGACCCTGACTACGACCCGGACAGCAGCTACGCGGCCGACATCGTCTCGACCCTGGTGGCCGGCCTGCGGCCGGTGCACGCCGGTCGGGAGTCGGCCGGACCGGCGAGTTCGGTGGCGGATGCGCCCCCGGTGGCGCGGGACGCCCCAGTGGCGGAGGACGTCCCAGCGGCGGGAGGCGCCGCGCCGGTCCCCGCGCCGGCCAAGCCGGGGCGGCTGCGGCGCGCCGTACCGCCCGTCGGTGTCGCCGACGGACCGCGGCCGGGTGCGGTCGGCACCGCCCCGGCCACTCCCGCCACCAACGCGCCCCTCCCTGAGGAGGGCGCGGCACCGTCCGGTTCGGAGGACGGACCGGTGCAGGCCGGCAACGTGCCGCTGGTGGGACCGCCACCGTCCGTCGAAGTCGACTAGCGTGCGCGCGTTCGAATCGATGAGCTAACGCGGCCCGTTGCGACGCCGTCCAGCCCGACCACGGCCCTGCGGTTGCCCGAAGCGTCTTCCCGATGAAACTTGCGGGACGGATCGAGGACAGTGGGTGTCAGACTCTCCGCGACCGGCAAGCCCGGTCCAGCGGGCCGTACGGACCTGATCCGATCCGATCCGACCTGATCCGATCCGGTCCGCCGGCCGTGCCACTGACGAGCATCGGGAGGATCCGTGAGAGTAGTACAGAGACTGGCGATGGGTGTGCTGGCTGCGGCCCTGTCCATGACCGGGGTGGCAGCGGCCGCCCCGGCCGCTGCCGCGGCGCCCGGGCCGGTGGCCGATTCCTCGCAACTGCGGGTCGGCCAGACCCGTACCTTCACCGAGACCGTGTACGTCGAGACAGGATCGGCCGCCGCCGGCCGCACCCCGATGCTGATCGTCGTCACCGAGTCAGTCGAGGAGGCGCCGACTTTCGGCGTGGCCGCGACGGAGTGCTGGATCCATCGGCGCAATTTGACGTCCAAGTCGTTGGGCGTCACTCAGCACACGTGGCAGCACCGCGTGCGGTGGTGCTTCAACGGGTCCGCGAAGGTGGACGTCACCGAGAACACCAGCGCCAATGTCGGAGTCGGTATGGGTTGGAACTGGCGGGGCGCCGGTAACAAGTGGATCTCGAATCCGAGTAGTTCCGCGTACCGGGTCTACGCCCAGGGGCACTACGAGTTGTGCTACACCATCTGCATCCAGAACAACTACCCGTCGCATCGGGCCGACTACAAGGCGAACGGGGTCATCGCCAATCAGGTCGACGTTTACCGCTGAACGGTGGAGCCAGTTGTCGGAAAGGAGATGTCAATGAAATCACCGGTATTCGTTGGGGTGCGGGGGAACGGTCTTGTCTCCTTCACTCTCGTATTGGTCCTGATGTCCACGGCGGTGTTCGTCTTCGGAGGCTCCACCGGCGCGGCGGCCGCGTATCCACAGTGCGACACGGAACACACGTTCCAGCACACGTCGACCGGCGGCAATCTGGCAGCCCCGGTATCGTCGGGGAACAACGCGAACTGTGTCCTTGGTCGGGGTAGCAGTGGCCACGGTGTGACTCGTTTGCAGTGGGTACTCAACAAGTGTTACAACGCGGGTCTGGCGACTGATGGAATCTACGGTGCCAAAACCGAGGCGGCCATCAGGTGGCTCCAGTCAGAGGCCGGAATCTCCAAGGACGGGGTCTACGGTCCGGTCACCAGGAACAATATGATGTTCCCCGTCTACGGGATAGAACAGTTCTTCGGGTGTTTCGGCTTCTCCGTCGTTCCTGGATCTTAGCCCCGGGGATCCTGACCGGCCGGTTCCAGCGGCACCCGTCGAACGCATCGACGGGTGCCTGCCCGGTCGTGCCCTGCTTCGTATCCGCTGGTCGAGGCCCGTCATTCTGGCAGAGCGGCGGGGACAAGCCGCGCGTACCAGGCTCCCGCCTCCTCGGCATGCTGTCGTGCCCGGTCGAGGTCGCCGCTGCCCCGGTACGCCCGCCCCAGGCCGGCATGGGCCCGGGCACACTCCCGGGGCACGCCGGTATCGGTGGCGACCGCCAGAGCCGTCGAGTGACGGGAGACGGCGTCGACCCATCTGCCGGCGCCGTGGGCGGCGATGCCGAGTTCGTTGAGCACCTCCGCCTCCCTGGCCCGGTCACCGGCAGCCAGCGCCAACGCTTCAGTGAGTAGTTCTGCGGCGTTGGTCCACTCGCCGAGCTGGTTCTGCAACATGCCGAGGCTGAGGCGGACCAGGACGGCCCCGAACCGGTCGTCGTGCCGGAGGAACTGTCGCCGGGCCTGCTCGTAGCGAGCGGAAGCGGCCTGCGGCTGGCCGAGCATCGCCTCGGCCCTGCCCAGGCTGAGCAGGGCATGTGGTTCGCCGACCGGGTCGCCGATGTCGCGGTACAGGCCGAGCGCCCGCCGGCTGTACCCGGCGGCCTGCTCGGGGCGCCCGAGGTCCAGCTCCACCCAGCTGAGATTGTTCAGGCCGTTGGCCTCCCCGTTGCGGTCGCCGAGCTCCCGCAGGAGCGTCACCGAACGCCGCAGGCTGCCGATCGCCGACCCGTACCGGCCCTGTCGGGCTTCGACACAGCCGAGCGTGCCCAACATCCGTGCCTCTCCGGTGCGGTCGGCGGTGTGCCGGAACAGTGCGGCGGCCTGCTTCAACCGGGCGGCGGCCGGCCCGAAGCGGGCGGCGTGGAAATGTGCGCTGCCGAGACCGAGCAGCGCCCGGGCCTGCCCGCCCGGGTCACCGACCTGCCGCGCGGCCAGCAGCGCGTTGGTGTGGACGGTGCGGGCGTGAGCCGGCCACTGGCCGTTGACGAGATACCGGTGCAGGACCCCCGACAGCGCCACCGCGTGTCGTGACCAGCCGTGGCCGGCGGCGTAGGTGGAGATCGTGATCAGGTTGTCCAGTTCGGCGTCGAGCCAGCGGGCGGCGGCGGCAGGATCGGAGAGGTCCGGCGTCGGCGGGGTCGGCGGCGCGACATCGGGTCGGTACGGTCGGTTGGCCGGATGCAGCCGGTCCATGGCGGTGCTCGCGGTGCCCAGGTAATGGTCGAAGAGCCGCTGCCGGGCCGCCCGCCGGTCGGTCCCGGTGTCGGTGTCGCGGCTCAGTCCGGCCGCGAAGGCGCGTACCAGGTCATGGATCCCGAACCGACCGGGCCGGGTCGGGTGGACGAGGTGCGCTCGGACGAGCCTGGCCATCGCCAGCCGGGCGGGGTCGAGTCCGGTCCCGGCCAACGCCGCGACGGCGTACGCGTCGAGGTCCGGGCCGGGGTGCACGCTGAGCAGCCGTAGCACCCGGACAGCTGGCTCGGGCAGGTGTCGGACCGACCACGAGAAGACGGTGCCGACCGCTGCCCGCGGATCGTCACCGATATCCAGAATGTCGAGCCGGCCCTGCCACCTGGATAATTCGGACACCAGCCCTGCGAGGTCCGTGTCCGGACGCGAGACCACCAGCTCGGCCGCGATCCGCAGCGCGAGTGGGAGCCGCCCGCAGCGGATCGCCAGCCCGGCGGCGACCTCGGGCTCGGCGACCGCCGGCGCGCCGATCAGTTGGCGCAGCAGGTCGACGGCATCCGGCTCCGGCAGCAGATCGAGTGTCAGCCGCCGTGCGCCCTGCACGGCGGCCAGCCCTGCGACGGTGTCCCGGCTGGTGATCAGCACCATGCACGATCCGGTGCCTGGAAGCAGCGGCCGTACCTGTTCGGCGGTCGCGGCATTGTCCAGCACGACGAGCAGCCGGCGGCCGGCGACTGCGGTGCGGAACCGGGCTGCACGCGCGGCGAGGTCGTCCGGATGTTCGACACCGGGCACACCCAGCGCCGTCAGGAATCCGCTCAGCGCCTCCGCCGGGGACAGGGGGTCGTGTTCGTCGGCACCACGGAGGTCGACGAAGAGTTGACCGTCCGGGAACCGGTGGAGGACTCGGCGCGCCCAGCGCACCGCGAGCGCGGTTTTTCCGACACCTGCCAGGCCACAGATCATGGCGACCGTGACGGTGGACCCGGCCGTCCCGGCATCGGCAGCTGACCCGGCGTCCAGGAGCCCATCCAGCCAGTCAAGCTCGGTCTGGCGACCGGTGAACTCCGCGACGTCGGCCGGCAACTGCGCCGGTACGACAACCGGTCCGCTCCGGCGATCCCTGAACGGGTACCCGTCACCGGACGGCCAGGGCTCGTCGCGTGCCGCAGACCGCCGGTTCGCGGTGCGGGCGGCGGGCGGCGGATCGAGCGCTGGATCGTGACGCAGGACCCGCTGGAACATCTCGGCGAGCTCCGGGCCGGGATCGACCCCCAACTCGTCGCCGAGGGAGGTCGCCGCCTGCCGGTACGCCGCCAGCGCGTCGGCCTGCCGGCCCGCCCGGTAGAGGGCATGCATGTACGCGGCGGTCAGCCGTTCACGAAGCGGATGGCGTTTCGCGAGTCCGGCCAGGTCGTCAACCAGCCGGTCGGCCGGGCCGCTGGCCAGCGCCTGCCGCGCGTACGTCTCGACGACGGCCAGCCGCCGTTCGTCGAGGTGGGCGGCGAGGGCACGGATCCGGTCGCCGCCCAGGTCCGCCAGTGCCGGGCCACGCCACCGTGCGAGGGCCGCGCGCAGGCTGTCCGCAGCGCGGGCCAGATCACCGTCGGCTTCGAACTCGTGGCCCCTGGCGACAAGCAGCTCGAACTGGAGCAGGTCCAGGTTCTCGGGCGCGACGCAGAGGCTGTAGCCGAACTCGTTCCGTTGCGGCCCTGCGTGTCCGTAACGGGCCAGTGTGGCACGGATCTGTGAGACCGCGTTCTGGATCTGGCGCCGGCCGGCCTCGGGAGCGGCGTCTCCCCAGACGGCGACCGCCAGTTCCGAGACGGGAACCGAATGGTTGACGTTGACCAGAAGTACCGCCAGCACGTTGCGCTGTCTGGGCCCGGCGATGGCCAACGTCTGCGATCCGGTTTGCGCCGCCAGCGGGCCCAGTACACCGAACCAGACCTCAGCCACGGACATCCACATTCATCACCCGTACCGAGTGTGTCGGGGCGTCGTGGCAAAAGGTAGCGATGACCGTTGTGTTGGTCAAGCAGGTGGTTTCACCGTTCATCCGGCGGCGAGTTCGTGCAGGAACTCCTCCGCGATCGGCACCGCCCGCCCGGATCCTGATCCGCCCTGCTCGACGAAGACGGCGAAGGCCAGGTCGCCCTGCCAGCCGATGAACCAGGCGTGTGTGTTCGTCGGGTCGTCGTCGTACTCGGCCGTGCCGGTCTTGCCGTGCACCGGCTCGCCCGGCACGTCCCGCAACGCCTGCCCGGTGCCATCGGTGACCACCTCACGCATCATCGTCCGTAGCGCGTCGACGGCGGCGGCGTCCAGTTGCGGACCGTCCGGTGCCGGGGACTGTGGTGCCGGCTCCGAGATCAGCGTCGGCTGCCGCCACTGACCACGGGCGACGGCTGCGGTCGCCCCGGCCATCGCCAGCGGGCTGACCAGCGTGGTGCCCTGACCGAACGCGGCGGCGGCCCGCTCGGCCGGCGGGCCACCGGTGGAGACCTTGCCGGTGAACGCGGACACACCGAGCCGCCATTCGCCCTCCAGCCCGAGCAGCCGGCCCGCCTCGGCCAGCCCGTCCGCCTCCAACCGCGGGGCCAGTTCGACGAAAGTGGTGTTGCACGACTTGGCGAAGGCGGTCCGGAACGGCACCCGGCCCAGCTCGAAGCCGTCCGAGTTGGTGAACGTGCGCCCGTCGACGGTGGCCGTCTCCGCGCAGTCGACCGGTGCGTCCGGGTCGACCGCGTCGGCTTCGAGCAGGCCGAGCGCGCTGACCATCTTGAACGTGGAGCCGGGCGGGACCTGCGCGGTCAACGCCAGGTTCTCCGTACCACCGTCGGGGCCGTTGGCGACGGCGACCAGCGCGCCGTCGCTGACCCGCACCGCCACCAGCGCGGCGCGCTGCCCCTCGTCGGCCAGCGCGGCGTCGGCGGCGGTCTGCACGGCCGTGTCCAACGTGGTCCGCAACGGCTCACCAGGCTGGGCGTCGGCGCGGAACACCACCTCGTCGCCGGAGACGCTGCCGTCCGGGGCGGTCCCGACGATCTGCACCGAGTACCCGGGGACGCCGCGTAGCCGCTCCTCGTACCCGCCCTGCAAGCCGCCGTGGCCAACCAGGTCGCCGACCTCGTACCGGCCGGGGTGCGCCTCCATGTCCTGCCGCTGCACCGGGTCGACGGTGCCGAGCAGCGCGCGGGCGAACTCCCGGGTGGGGGCCAGGTCCCACTCCTGCCGGCGGAACTTGGTGCCGGGCAGCTCGTAGATCCGGTCCCGAATCTGCTCGTACGCCTCCTCGCGCAGGGTGACCACCTCGACGAAGGCGTCCGGTTTCGTCGCGTCGAGCCGGTCCGCCAGCCCGGAGACGTCCACCGGCGGGCTGATCGCCGGTCGGATCGCCCGGAACGCGGCGTCGAGCTGGGCGGCCAGGGCGGCCGGGTCGTCGACCTCGCCGGGCTGTACGCCGACCACCACCACCGGGCGCGGCGCGACGATCGGTTGCCCGGCCCCGTCGAGGATGGCGCCGCGGGGCGGGGCGAGCCGGTTCAGTGCCAGCTGGTCGCCGCTGCCGAGCCGCTCGTGGACGATCGCCGGCTCCCAGATGATCTGCCAGGCGTCGTCGGCGCCCCGGCGTAGCCGGACCGACGTCGGGTAGCTCCACCGCACATCGCCGGGGAGCGTCCATTCGACGGCGATGGTGGCGGTCGCGATGTCCTCGGTCACCTCGGCGTCGCCGTCCGGGCGCAGCTGCGGCGGCGTGTCCTGCAGATCGCCGACGAGGGCGGTCAGCTCCTCGGTGACGTCGGTGGCGGGCACCCGTTCGCCGGCCGGGGTGATGAAGCCGATGTCGGTAAGGTCACCGGAGTGCCATCCGTCGATGAAGGCCGCGACTGTGGCGTCCGGTCCGTCATCGGAGGAACAGCTGGTCAGTGTGGTGACGGCGAGTAGCAGCACGATCGCGACGGTCGCCTTGCGGCGCATGCGACGGCCCCCTTCCGGACGCATGGCGGACACCGGAACGGTAGTACGTGCGCGCATGGACCGCTGTCCCTCGGGGTACCGGATGAACCGCTGTCCCGTTTCGTCCAGGGCATATCACACGACGTGGTCAAACGGTGTCGCCAAGCCGACGACAGGGGGCCGGTGTGCCGGCGGAACGACGATCCGGGAGGAATAGGCTTGGCCGAGGTTGACCCCACAGCGTGGTGGGGCCGAGGGGAGTCTGCGCCAATGAACCGCCGTCCGGTCACGAAGTCGAAACGCCAGGCCTCGGGCGGTGACGGGCAGGGTCGCCGGCAGAGCGCCGGGCCGCACCGCCAGTCCGAGCTGGATCCGGACGAGGTGTTCGACCTCCAGACCTTCGCGCCGCCGGAGTCGGCGCTGGCCGCCGTGGTCGACGACACCGACGACACCGGGTACGACGAACCGATGCCCAGCGCCGAGCGGCTGATCGCCCAGGCGGTGTCGCTGGCCGACACCGACCACGACGCCGCCTGCCTGGTGGACCGGTTCTGGCGGTTCGCCGCCGACGAGGAGCTGGTCGGCTGCCGTCCGCAGGAAATGCTCGACGCCGCCCGGGCGCACCGGGAGCTGGCCGGGCACCGGCTGCCCGGCGAGTTGAAACTGCGGCTGACCCCGCCCGGCGACGGCCGGCCGTACACGGTCGTCGAGATCGTCACCGACGACATGCCGTTCCTGGTCGACTCGGTGACCGCGCTGCTGGCCGAACGGCACTTCGACGTCCATCTGCTGGTGCACCCGCTGGTGGTGGTCCGCCGCGAACCACTCGGCCAGCTCACCGAGGTGGCGGCCGACGTCGAGCCGGACGACGCGATCGACGGCGACCTGGTGGAGAGCTGGATCCGGATCGAGATCGACCCGATCCGGATCGCCGGCGACCTGGACCGGCTGCGCCGTGACCTGCAGCGGGTCCTCACCGACGTGCGGGAAGCGGTGGAGGACTGGCCCCGGATGCGCCAGCGGGCCCTGGTCCTGGCCGACGAACTCGACCGGGCCGAGCCCGGGTCACCCGAAGCGCCGCCGGTGCCGGAGAAGGACCTCACCGACTCGGTCGAGCTGCTGCGCTGGTTGGCCGACGACCACTTCACCTTCCTCGGCTACCGGGAGTACCGGCTGGTCGACAGCGGAGACGGGGAAAAGGCGCTGGTCGCGGTGCTCGGTTCCGGGCTCGGCATCCTGCGCCAGGACCAGACCCGGCCGCGCCCGCTCACCTCGATGACCCCGCAGGCGGCGGCGAAGGCGTTGGAACAGCGGCTGCTGATCATCACCAAGGCCAACTCGCGGGCCACCGTGCACCGGGCCGCCTACCTCGACTACGTCGGCGTCAAGGTCTTCGACTCGGCCGGGGCGGTGGTCGGCGAGCGCCGGTTCCTCGGGCTGTTCTCCACCGCCGCGTACCGGACCAGTGTGCAGGAGCTGCCGGTGGTCCGGCGCAAGGTCGCCGAGGTGCTGGAACGCTCCGGGCTCAGCCCGCGTAGCCACTCCGGCAAGGACCTGCTGCAGATCCTGGAGACCTACCCGCGCGACGAGCTGTTCCAGATCCGCACCGACGACCTCTACCACGCCGTACTCGGGGTGCTGCGGATGGCCGGCCGCCGGCAGTTGCGGCTGTTCCTGCGCTCCGACGGGTACGGGCGGTTCCTGTCCTGCCTGATCTACCTGCCCCGGGACCGGTTCACCACGCACAACCGGCTGCGGATGCAGCAGATCCTGCTGCGCGAGCTCAACGGGGTCGGCGTCGACTACACCACCCGGGTCACCGAGTCGATGCTGGCCCGGGTGCACTTCATCGTGCGTACCGACCCGGCGTCGCCCCCCGTCGAGCTGGACCCGGACCGGCTCGCTGAACTGCTCGCCGAGGCCACCCGGCTGTGGGAGGACGACTTCCGGCTGGTGCTGGAACGCAAGCTGGGCGACGAGTCGGCCAAGTCACTGCACCGGCGGTACGCCGACGCCTACCCGGAGGGGTACAAGGAGGAGCACACCGCGTACGAGGCGGTTCAGGACCTGGCCAAGCTGGAACTGCTGGAGGAGCCCGGCCAGCTGGAGATGCACCTGTTCCGGCCACCCGGCGGTACCGGGGTCGACGAGCGGGACGTGCGGTTCAAGGTCTACCGGTACGGCGAACCGATGGTGCTGTCCGATGTGCTGCCGGTGCTGCACTCTCTCGGTGTGCAGGTGATCGACGAACGGCCGTACGAGATCGACCGGGTCGACCAGCGGATCTACCTGTACGACTTCGGGCTGCGGCTGCCGGTCGGCGCCCGAGCGATGGCCGAGGTTCGGCCGCACGTGGAGAACGCGTTCTCGGCGGCCTGGCGCGGTGAGGCGGAGATCGACGGCCTCAACGAGCTGGTGCTGCGCGCCGGGCTGACCTGGCGGCAGGTGGTAGTGCTGCGGGCGTACGCGAAGTACCTGCGCCAGGCCGGCGCGGTCTTCTCCCAGGAGTACATGGAGTCCACTTTCGTCGCCTACCCGGCGATCGCCGCGCTGCTGATCCAACTCTTCGAGACCCGGTTCGCGCCGGGGCCCGACGTCGACGATGAGCGCCGCCGCCGGCGCGGCCAGGAACTGGTCGCCGTGATCGGCCGCCATTTCGACGAGGTGGACAGCCTCGACCAGGACCGGATCCTGCGCAGCTACCTGACGCTGATCCTGGCCACCCTGCGGACCAACTTCTACCAGCGGGGCGCCGACGGCCGCCCGGTCCCGTACGTGGCGATCAAACTCGACCCGCAGGCCGTCCCGGACCTGCCGGCGCCCCGGCCGGCGTACGAGATCTTCGTCTACTCGCCCCGGTTCGAGGGCGTGCACCTGCGCTTCGGTGAGGTCGCCCGGGGCGGGCTGCGCTGGTCGGACCGGCGGGAGGACTTCCGTACCGAGGTGCTCGGCCTGGTCAAGGCGCAGATGGTGAAGAACGCGGTGATCGTGCCGGTCGGTGCCAAGGGCGGCTTCGTGGTGAAGCAGCCCGGTGGTACGGCACGCGGCCGGGCGGCGGCCGAGCCACCGGACCGGGAGGCGGCCCAGGCCGAGGGGGTGGCCTGCTACCAGCAGTTCATCTCCGGTCTGCTGGACGTCACCGACAACATCGTCGCCGGGCAGATCGTGCCGCCGCAACGGGTGGTGCGCCACGACGGCGACGACCCGTACCTGGTGGTCGCCGCAGACAAGGGCACCGCGACCTTTTCCGATGTGGCCAACGCGATCTCGATCTCCCGGGGCTTCTGGATGGGCGACGCGTTCGCCTCCGGCGGGTCGGCCGGCTACGACCACAAGAAGATAGGCATCACCGCGCGGGGCGCCTGGGAGTCGGTCAAGCGGCACTTCCGGGAACTGGGGGTGGACGTCCAACGGCAGGACTTCACGGTGGTCGGCATCGGTGACATGTCCGGTGACGTGTTCGGCAACGGCATGCTGCTGTCCGAACACGTCCGGCTGGTCGCCGCCTTCGACCACCGGCACATCTTCCTCGACCCGGACCCGGACCCGGCCACCTCGTACGCCGAGCGGCGGCGGCTGTTCGACCTGCCCCGGTCGTCGTGGGCCGACTACGACACCGGGCTGATCTCAGCCGGCGGTGGGGTGTACCCGCGTACTGCCAAGTCGGTGCCGGTCAGCTGGCAGGTCCGCGCGGCGCTCGGCCTCGACGACGGGGTCGACCTGCTCTCCCCGCCGGAGCTGATCCGGGCGATCCTGCGCGCCCCGGTGGACCTGCTGTTCAACGGCGGCATCGGCACCTACGTCAAGGCCTCCGGCGAGTCGCACGTCGACGCCGGCGACAAGGCCAACGACGCGATCCGGGTCGACGGCCGGTCGGTGCGGGCGAAGGTGGTCGGCGAGGGCGGCAACCTGGGGCTCACCCAGCGGGGCCGGATCGAGTACGCGATCGCCGGCGGGCGGATCTACACCGACTTCATCGACAACTCGGCCGGGGTGGACTGCTCCGACCACGAGGTCAACATCAAGATCCTGCTGGGTGGTGCGGTGGCCGACGGGGAGCTGACCGTGCCGCAGCGCGACGCCCTGCTCGCCGAGATGACCGACGAGGTCGCCGCGCTGGTGCTGCGGGACAACTACGACCAGGCGCGGGCCCTGGCCAACGCCTGCGCGCAGGCGCGTCCGCTGCTGCCGGTGCACCGGCGGATGATCACCGACCTGGAACAGTCGGGGCAGCTGGACCGGGAGCTGGAGGCGCTGCCGTCCGACGAGGATCTGGCCGAGCGGATCCGTGCCGGCGCCGACGGGCTGACCCTGCCCGAGTTCGCGGTGCTGCTCGCCTACGCCAAGATTTCCATCGAGGGACAGGTGCTGGCCGACGGGCTGCCCGACGAGGCGTGGACCGACCGGGTGCTGGCCAACTACTTCCCGACCCCGCTGCGCGAGCGGTACGCCGCCCGGATGACCGACCACCAGCTGCGCCGGGAGATCGTGGTGACCAGCCTGGTCAACGAGGCGGTCAACCGGGGTGGCATGTCCTTCGTCTACCGGACGATGGAGGAGACCGGAGCGTCGGCGGCCGACGTGCTGCGGGCCTACGTGGTGGTCCGCGACGTGTTCGGGCTCGACACGCTGTGGGCAGACATCGACGCGCTGGACAACGTGGTCGGCACCGCCGCGCAGGTATCGGTCTATCTGGAGAGCCGGCGACTACTGGACCGGGCTGTCCGCTGGCTGGTCACCAACCGCAAGTCCCCGCTGGACGTGCCAGGGGAGACCGCCCGGCTGCGCGACGGGGTGTCGCGGCTGCTGCCGGAGCTGGGCGACTACTTCCGGGGCGACGAGCGGGAGTCGCTGCGGGCCCACGTCGACACCATGACCGGTCGCGGCCTGCCGCCGGATCTCGCCGATCGGGCCACTCGGATCATGTACAGCTTCGGGCTGCTCGACGTGGTGGAGACCGCCGCCGACACCGGCTGTGACGTCACCGAGGTCGCCTCGGTGTACTTCATGCTGTCCGAACGGTTCCGGGTCGACTGGCTGCTGAGCAAGATCTCGCTGCTGCCCCGGGGGGACCGCTGGCAGACGCTGGCCCGCACCGCGCTGCGCTACGACCTGTACGCCGCGCTGGCGGCGCTCACCGTCGAGGTGCTCACCGCCACCCCGGGCGAGGTGGCGGTGCAGGACCGGGCCGAACAGTGGGAGCAGGACAACGCCAGCGCGGTGGCCCGGGTACGGCGGGCGATGGAGGATTTCGCCCACTCGCCGGCCGACCTCGCAGCATTGTCGGTGCTGCTGCGCCAGATCCGGACACTGGTTCGCACATCTTCGGCCAACTGACCACATCGGCCGGAAAAGCTGCATACTTTCGGCAGGGCAGACAGCGGCACTTCGAGATAGCGGCATGTCCGGGCGGGGAACGGCTTCTCCATCAGGGCGGCGCGCCGGCCGTCCCGTACGGCAGGAGGCAGGCAGGATGCTGGACAAGCGTCTCTACCATCATCTGGTCAGCTGGCTGGGCCAGTGGCCGGCCGGCCGGGCGTTGCAGGTGGTCGGCTCGGAGCGGCGGATTCGACCGGGCTGGGACGGCCGACCCCATCCGGTGGTCGGCGTCGGGGCGCCCGGCGGCGCGGTGCTGTCCGTGCCACCCGACAAGGTCGAGGCGGTACGCGCGTTGACCGACCTGCCGCTCACCGATCTGCTGGCCAAGTTGCCCACCGCGGTCGGCCGTCCTGGCTGGCGGGCGCAGCGCACCGTGTTCCGGTACTGTCTGGCGCCGGCGCCGCTGCCCGACGCCGGGGACTGGATCGACTCCGCTGACGAGTCGTTGCCGCCCTGGCTGCGGCAGTTCACCAACCCGGTGCTGGTCGCCCGGGACGCCGAGGGGACGTTCCTGGCCGGGGTCGGGCTGAAGCGGCACGGCGCGCACGGCCAGGAGATCGCGGTCGGCACCGTACCGGCGGCCCGTGATCGTGGTCTGGCCCGCCGGCTGGTCGCCCAGGCCGCCCGTCGGGTGCTCGACGGCGGCGCCGTCCCCACCTACCTGCACGCGGTGGGCAACGCCGCGTCGGCGAAGGTGGCCTCGGCCGCCGGGTTCCGCGACCGGGGCTGGACTGCGTACGGCATCTCCGCCGACTGACCGGGTACCGGAGCTCTGCCCTGACACCCGGGCCGGCTTCACCCGGTACGGGTGATGCCGTACCACCCGATCGGCCGCGACCCTGCCACTGGGTGGAGGGAGCGGATCATGCCGCAGACGACGCAGCGGGCGCAGACCACACGGACGGCCTCGGCGCGTGAACCGATGCCGGCGACGCGGGAGTTCTTCGACCGCCTCGGCCAGAAGGAGAACGCGGCGCTGCTGCGGCAGATCTCCGGGACGGTGCGGTTCGACCTGGCACACGACGAACAGGTGGACTACTGGTTCGTCACCTTCGATGACGGCCGGGCCAGCCTGGTGCGCGAGCAGCGGGACGCAGAGAGCGTGCTGCGTACCGATCAGGAGGTCTTCGAAGGGATGGCCCGGGGCGAGATCAACCCGATGGCGGCGATGTTACGCGGCGACATCATGGTGCTCGGCGATCTTCGCCTGCTGATCCTGATCGAGCGGATGATGCCCGGCCCACCCGGTTCCCACGACCCACGCGCGTTCGCCCGGCGGGAGAGGACTGAGCAATGACCGAGGGAATGGTCAGTATCCTGGACGGTAACACCTTCGTGGTCAGTGACAGTCAGGGCGACATCGACGCCTCTCCGGCGGCACCCACCGGGCTGTTCTCGTTCGACACCCGGTTCCTGTCGAAGTGGCAGCTGACCATTGACGGTGAGCGGTTGTCCTCACTGTCGGTCGATGACCTGCAGTACTTCGAGGCACGGTTTTTCCTGGTGCCCGGCGAGCCGACCCACTACGTCGATGCCGAGATGTCGGTGATCCGGCAGCGCTGGGTGGGCGGCAGCTTCGACGAGGAAATTACCATTCTCAACCATGCCCAGGAGCCGGTGGAGCTGAAAGTCCGGCTGGAGGCGGGCAGTGACTTCGCCGACCTGTTCGAGATCAAGGACGTCCGGAACAAGGTCGGCAAGCACTACGCCCACGTCGACCGGGACTGCCTGCGGCTCGGCTACCAGCGGGAGAGCTTCCACCGGGAGACGGTCATCTCCAGCAGCGAGCCGGCGGCGATCGACGAGCACGGACTCAGCTTCACCATCGTCGTCGAGCCGCACGGCCGGTGGGTCACCCACATCAAGGTGAAGACCACCGCGATCGGTCCGGACGGTCGTGACCTGCGCGAAGGGATGCTCGGTCAGCACTTCGACCGGGCCAAGCCGGAGATGCGCCGGGAACTGGACGAGTGGATCGCCCGGGCACCCCGGCTGTCCTGCGAGTGTGAGCCGCTCGCGTCGACGTACCGGCGGAGCCTGGTGGATCTGGCCGCGCTGCGCTACACCCCGTTGTCGCTGGCCGGCCAGTCGGTGCCGGCCGCCGGTGTGCCGTGGTTCGCCACCATGTTCGGCCGGGACAGCATCTTCACCAGCCTGCAGGCATTGCCGTTCGCTCCGGAGCTGGCGGCGTCTACCCTGCGGCTGCTCGGCGGGTTGCAGGGCAGCAAGCTCGACGACTTCCGGGACGAGGAACCGGGAAAGATCCTGCACGAGATCCGGTACGGCGAGTCGTCGGCCTTCGAGGAGCAGCCGCACACTCCGTACTTCGGAGCAGCCGACTCGACCCCGCTGTTCGTCGTGCTGCTCGACGAGTACGAGCGGTGGAGCGGCGACGTCAAGCTGGTCCGGGCCTTGGAGGTCGAGGCCCGGCAGGCGCTGTGCTGGATCGACACCTACGGTGATCTGCTCAATAACGGCTACCTGTGGTACGAGCGGCGCAACGAGGAGACCGGGCTGGAGAACCAGTGCTGGAAGGACTCCTGGGATGCGATCTGCTACCGCGACGGCCGGCTGCCCGGCTACCCCCGGGCGACCTGTGAGCTGCAGGGGTACGCGTACGACGCCAAGATGCGCGGCGCCCGGCTGGCCCGCGAGATCTGGCACGACCCGGGGTACGCCGACCAGTTGGAGCGGGAGGCGGCCGACCTGAAACATCGGTTCAACCGGGACTTCTGGGTCGCCGACGGGGAGTACTTCGCGCTCGCGCTGGACCCGGAGGGCGGCCAGGTCGACGCGTTGTCGTCGAACATAGGCCACCTGCTGTGGAGCGGCATCGTCGATGCCGGCAAGGCCAAGAAGATCGCCAAGCACCTGGTCAGCCCGCGGATGTTCTCCGGCTGGGGGGTGCGGACCCTTGCCGAGGGGGAGGGCCGGTTCAATCCGATCGGCTACCACGTCGGCACGGTCTGGCCGTTCGACAACTCGTTCATCGCCTGGGGCCTGCGCAAGTACGGCTTCGTCGAGGAGTCGGCCCGGATCGCCGACGGGATCATCAACGCCGCGCAGTACTTCAACGGCCGGCTGCCGGAGGCGTTCGGCGGCTACGACCGGGCGCTGACCAAGTATCCGGTGGAGTATCCGACCTCCTGCAGCCCGCAGGCCTGGTCGACCGGGGCCACCCTGCTGCTGCTGCGGACCCTGCTCGGCCTGGAGCCGCAGGGTGAGCACCTGGTGGTCGACCCGGCGTTGCCGATCAGCATGGGCCGGATCGAACTATTGGACATTCCCGGCAGGTGGGGCCATATCGACGCGTTCGGTCGTGGCCGGATGGACATTCACCGCAGGGAACGCCAGCCGGCCTGACGGGACATCCGGGCGTAGGGTATCGACCGTGCGGGTTGGGATTGTGATTCTGCCGGACGAGCCGTGGTCGGTGACGTCGCGCCGCTGGCGCCAGGCCGAGGAGTGGGGCTTCGACCACGCCTGGACCTACGACCATCTGGGATGGCGGGATCTGGTCGACGGGCCGTGGTTCGACGCGGTACCGACGCTGGCCGCCGCCGCGTCCATCACCTCCCGGATCCCGCTGGGCACCCTGGTTGCCTCGCCGAACTTCCGGCACCCGGTGCACTTCGCCCGGGAGATCACTGCCTTGGACGACATCTCCGACGGCCGGGTGCTACTCGGGGTGGGTGCCGGCGGGCTCGGCTTCGACGCCACCGTCCTCGGCATGCCGCCGCTGACCCCGCGCGCCCGCGCCGACCGGTACGCCGAGTTCGTCGAGCTGCTCGACCTGCTGCTGCGGACCGACCGGGTCACCTGGCAGGGCCGGTACTTCCGGGCGGTCGACGCCCGCAGCGCCCCTGGTTGCCGGCAGCGCCCCCGGGTGCCGTTCGTCCTGGCCGCCAACGGGCCCCGGTCGTTGGACCTGGCCGCCCGGTTCGGTACCGGCTGGGTGACCACCGGCACCGTCTTCGACGACCAGGCCGCCTGGTGGGCCTCGGTGGGCCAGTTGGCGCAGCGGTGCGACACGGCGTTGGACCGGGCGGGGCGGGACTCCGGCAGCCTGCGCCGGTACCTGTCGCTGGATTCGGCACCGGTCTTTTCGTTGACCAGCGCCGACTTCTTCGCCGCCGCAGTCGACCGGGCCGCTGGGCTCGGGTTTACCGACGTGATCACCCACTGGCCGCGCCGGAGCAGCTGGTACGCCGGCGACGAGCGGGTGCTGGCTGAGGTGGCGACCGACGTACTGCCGCAGTTGCGGGCCTGACTCTGCCCGCCGAGCGCCGCCCGCCGACGAGGCGTCAACCGGACCGGTCGGCCGGCCGTGGTCCGGGCAGCTCGGCACTGGGCTGGCGGTCGGCCCGCAATCCGGCCACCTCGGCCCGCAACGCGGCGAGTTCCTCGGTGAGCGCGACGACGTCGGCGCGGGTCGCCGGCGACTCGGCGGTGTCGGCCTCGCCCGCTGCGGAGATGCGCTCCACGATCCAGCTGGCCAGCGAGCCGGTGACGAAACCGATCAGGCCGATACCGCCGATCATCAGTGCCAGCGCCACGAACCGGCCGGTGCTGGTGATCGGGTAGTAGTCGCCGTAGCCGACGGTCGTGATGGTGACCACCGACCACCACAGCGCGTCCGGATAGGTGTTGATCGCACCGTCGGGATGGCTGCGTTCGGCGTCCAGCACCGCCAGCGCGGAGACGATCACCAGCAGTACCGTGGTGGAGCCGACGTAGAGCGCCAGCCGGCCACGGGCCCAGACCTCGGTGCGTCGGGTCAGCAGGAGCACCGCGGTGACCAGCCGGAGCATCCGCAACGGCCGGAGGATGGGCAGCAGCAGCACGATCAGGTCGAACAGGTTGGCGCGGACGAACCGCCACCGGTCGCCGGCCAGCCACAGCCGGACGAGGTAGTCGACCCAGAAAAGCGCCCAGATCACGATGTTGGCAGCGACACACACGGCGTGCCAGCGCGCCGGCATCTGCGGGTAGAGAATGGGCGCGGCATAGACGACGAGGAACGCCACGGCGAGCACGGTCAACCCGGCCGCTGTCTGGCGCTCCCACCTGGCGGTTCGGTCCTCGCGGTGGGGGTCGGGCCCCGGATCCTGGAGAGACATGCCCGACAGGCTGCCTGATGGCGGCAACCGGCCCGCCACCGGCCCCACCGCGACCTCGGCTGGCCGGCGTCGTCGGTGGCGGGTCCCGATGTGGCGGCGCGGTGCCGACCGGTTCCAGCACCCGGCCCAGGTGATCGCCGGCGGGTTCGCTGCCGCCATCGCGCTCGGTACGGCGCTGCTGATGCTGCCGGCGGCGAGCCGGTCCGGCACCTCGCCGCCGCTGATCGACGCCCTGTTCACCGCGACCTCCGCGGTCTGCGTGACCGGGCTGGTGGTGGTCGACACGGGGGGTCACTGGTCGGCGTTCGGCCAACTGGTGATCATGGGCCTGATCCAGATCGGCGGACTGGGCATCATGACCCTGGCGACGCTGTTCACCGTACTGCTGTCCCGCCGCCTCGGCCTGCGGGCCCGGTTTCTCGCCCAGGCGGAGACCAAGACGCTGAGCCTGCGCGACGTCCGCCGGGTGGTGCGCAACATCGTGCTGTTCAGCCTGGCCAGTGAACTCGTGGTCGCGCTGGTGCTGACCGTACGGTTCGCGGTCGGCTACGACTACCCGTGGGGTCGGGCCGCGTACCACGGGGTGTTCCACGCGGTCTCGGCGTTCAACAACGCCGGCTTCGCCCTGTACACCGACAGTCTGATGCGCTTTGCCGCCGATCCCTGGATCACCACCACCGTCGCCCTGGCGGTGATCGTCGGCGGACTCGGCTTCCCGGTGGTCTTCGAACTGCTCCGGTGCTGGCACCGTCCCCGCCTCTGGTCGGTGCTGACCCGGATCACCGTGGTGCTGACGGCCAGCCTGCTGGCCGTCGGCACCATCGTGTTCACCCTGGTCGAGCTGCGCAACCCGGCGACGTTCGGCCCACTCGACGGCGCGCACAAGGTGCTGGCCGGCTTCTTCGCCTCGGTGATGACCCGTACCGCTGGGTTCAACAGCGTCGACATCGCGGCCATGCGGCCGGAGAGTCTGCTGCTCAGCGACATCCTGATGTTCATCGGTGGCGGCAGCGCCGGCACCGCCGGCGGGGTCAAGGTGACCACGGTCGGCCTGCTGGCCTTTGTGCTGTGGGCCGAGATGCGCGGCGAGACCCGGGTGAACGTCGGCTCCCGTCGGGTGCCGGAGGGCAACCAGCGGCAGGCGCTCGCGGTGCTGCTGCTGTCCCTCGGCGCGGTGGCGGTGGCCACCTTCACCCTGCTCGCCATGACCCGGTACCCGCTCGACCAGGTGCTGTTCGAGGTCGTCTCGGCGTTCGGCACCGTCGGGCTGTCCACCGGCATCACCGCCGGCCTGCCACCAGCGGCCGACGTCCTGCTGGTCGTGCTGATGTTCATGGGCCGGATCGGGCCGTTGACCGTGGCGTCGGCACTGGCGCTGCGGGAACGGAGCCGGCGCTACGAACTTCCGGAGGAGAGGATCATCGTTGGCTGACGCACGCAACGAACCGGTGGTGGTGATCGGGCTCGGCCGATTTGGCGGGGCGCTCGCCGTCGAACTCAACAACCGGGGCACCGAGGTGCTCGGTATCGACGGCGATGCCCGGACCACCCAGAGCTACAGCGGGCAGCTGCCGCATCTGGCCACCGCCGACGCCACCGACGTCGAGGCGCTGCGCCAGCTCGGGGTGAACGAATTTCACCGGGCGGTGGTCGGCATCGGCACCGACATCCAGGCCAGCATCCTGGCCACCTCGTTGCTCGCCGAGCTCGGCGTGGCGGACATCTGGGCGAAGGCGATCAGCCGGCAGCATGGCCGGATCCTGGAACGGGTCGGTGCCCATCACGTGATCCTGCCGGAGCACGACATGGGCGAGCGGGTCGCCCATCTGCTGACCGGGCGGCTGTTGGACTACGTGGAGGTCGACCGGGACTTCGCGATGGTCAAGACGACTCCGCCGCAGGACGCGGTCAGCGTGCCGTTGCGCGAGTCGCGGGTCCGGTCCCGGTACGGCGTGACGGTGGTGGCGGTGAAGAGCGAGGCACGGGGCCCGGACGCCCGGTTCACCTACGCCACCCCGGACACCGTCCTGATGTACGGCGACATCGTCCTGGTGCTGGGCAGGATCGACGACGTGGAGCGGTTCGCCGAGTCCGGCTGACGCCCGGCGGGCAATCGGTCAGCGGCGCGGCCGCAGCCGGCAAGAGCGGTCAGCGGCGCGGCCGGCGGGCGTGGTAGACGAAGGCTGGCGGCAGGTTGCCGAGCACCGTACGCCCCATCACCACCTCCTCGAACCGGTCCCGCAGCAGTTGCCGGAACCGACGGGCCGGCGGGGTCTGCGCGGTCAGTACGTACGCGAATGTGGTGAATGCCCCGTCCGGCCCCAGCACGTCGCATACCGCGCCGAGGGCGGACAGCTGCAGATCACGCGGGAAGGAGACCCACGGCAGCCCGCTGACCACCACGTCGGCGGTGGCCAGGCCCCGCCCGGCTACCAGGGTCCGGCAGTCGGCGGCGTCGCCGACGATCACCTCGACCTGCGGGTGCCGTCCGGCCAGCAGGTCGGCAAGTGTCGGGTTGAGCTCGATCGCCAGGTGCCGACCCCGGCCGCCGAGCCGCTGCTGGATCACCCCGGTGAAGGCACCGGTGCCGGGCCCGAGCTCGACGACGACCGGGTCGCCGCGTTCCGGGACCGGCGCGGTGATCGCCTCGGCCAACCGCTGTGAGCTGGGGGCGACCGCACCGATCCGGGTGGGCGACCGGAGGAACTCGCGCAGGAACGCCCCGGCGTCGCCGCCGCGCCGGGCAGCCGGAAGCGGCGCGGACTGCGGCGTGGCTGCGCTCTCCGACACGGGTACGGACATGAGGGGACTCCTCTGCGCGGGTGCTCCGGCGAGCCGGGAGACAGGGCATGCCTCGGTCCAGGAGACACAGCATGCCTATTGCGGCACACCCTGTCAAAAGGGTGGCCGGTCGCGGTCAGCTGGTCGCGCTGAGCAGCCCTCGAAGCCAACCGGCCTGACCGACGTGCTGCAGGCTGTCGTTGGCCACGCTGACCAGCCGCGCGCCGAGGGTCACCGGCGGATCCCACCGTTGGTCGACGATCCGGTCCAGGTCAGCGTCGGTCAGGCCGACCAGGAACCGCCGGGTCCGGTCGGCGACCGCCGTGTAGTAGTCGACCAGCGCGGCAGCGCTCTCCGGCGCCACCGCCGCCACCTGCTCGGCGCTGTGCCCGTACCCGGTGTCCGCCGGATCGGCGGTCCGGCCGAACCGCCGCGCCCAGCTGTCGCCGGCCCAGACCTGCGGCTCGCCGATCACCTCGGCCAGATGGTCGTCCTGGACCCGGGTCAGGTGCCAGACCAGCCAGCCGATCGGGTTCGTGCCCGACGCTGGTGACCAGCGCAGCTGCTCCGGGCTCAGCCCGTCGACAGCCGCGTGGACCAACTCGGGCAACCGGTCGAAGGTCTCCACCAGCAGGGTGCTCGCATCCACCGTGCCCGTCCCCTCCCTGGGGCATCGACGTCCCCGGTCATGGGCCGTGGCGACCCTGCCCGGCCGGTCACGGCGGCCGTAGGCTATCAACGTGCCATGGCCCGCTACCTGCTCTTTCCCGGTCGGCACCACCTTCTCACCCAGTTCCAGGCCGACTATCTGAGCGGGCTGGCCGCCCGCGAGGCTGCGGCGTCCGACGGGTTGTGCACCGTCGTCTGGGCGGTGACGTCGGCCAACCATGGCAACACCCGGCGCAACCCGGTGCCGGTCCACCGGCTCGCCCCGGTCGCATCCCTGCCGAACAGCTGAGCGGTCAGAGCCGCTCGAACGGTTCGGCGTAGCGGAACCGGCCCGGTGTCGGCGTGGCCCCGCCCAGCGGACGGGCCTGGAAGTAGGGCCCCCACCGCGGATCGGGCGCGACGATGCCGAACTCGCTGGCCGGCCGCAGCCCGAACCGGCGGTAGTACGCCGGTTCGCCGAGCAGCGCGACGAGTGTCTCGTCGCGGGCTTCGGCGGCGGCGAGCACCGCGTGCATCAGCGCCGAGCCGACGCCGGCGCGTTGCCGGTTCGGGCGTACCGCCAGCGGGCCGAGGCCCAGCACCGGCCGGCTGTCGAGTTGTCCCCGGGTGCAGACCACGTGCCCGACGACCTCGCCGGTGGCGTCCAGGCCCGGCAGGTGCCCGTCCTGCCCGCGTCCAGCGCCGGCGTCGACGGCGACGGCGACCAGCGACAGCGCCGGGATCCACGCGGGGTCGGCACGCAGTTCGTCCAGCAGCCCGACCTCGGCCGGCGTTTCGGTCACGGTCCCCGGCCGGTCCGTTGGCTCCGGCCGGTGCGCAGCCGGCGGCCGGCTGAAGGCTGCTGCCACCACCTCCCGGACCGCCGCGACGTCGCCAGCTCGTTCCCGCCTGACCAGCACGGCCGCCATCCGATCAGGCCGGGCCCCGGCCGGCAACCGGATTCCCGGCGCGGCTTGGGACAATGGGGCGCGATGCTCATCGACCTGTACGACGTCATTCATCGGCGCCGCGACGTGCGGGCCGAGTTCACCGGCGCGCCGGTGCCGGACGAGGTGCTGCACCGGGTGCTAACCGCCGCGCACGCCGCGCCGAGTGTCGGGCTCACCCAGCCGTGGGACTTCGTGCTGGTGCGCGATCCGGCGGTGCGTGACGCCTTCCACGCCCATGTGCAGCAGGAACGGCAGACGTTCGCGCAGACCCTCGACCCGGTCGCGGCGGCCCGGTTCGCGCACATCAAGATCGACGGGGTACGGGAGGCCACCCTGTCGATCGTGGTGACCTGCGACCCGCAGCGGGGCAGCCCGGCGGTGCTCGGCCGGCACGCCATCGCCGACGCCGGTCTCTACTCGGTCTGCCTGGCCATTCAGAACCTCTGGCTGGCGGCCACCGCGGAAGGTCTCGGGGTCGGTTGGGTCTCCTTCTACCGGGAGCCGTTCCTGCGGGACCTGCTCGCCATCCCGGCCGGCATCCGACCGGTGGCCTGGCTCTGCGTCGGGCCGGTCAGCCGGCTCGCCGACGAACCCGACCTGGAGCGGCACGGCTGGCGGCGGCGCCGGCCGGTGACCGACGCCCTGCACCACGACCGGTGGTGAGTTTCGCGGAGCCTGCCGACCACCGGCGTTTGCCAAAACGGCAAGGAAGTTTGCCGCTACCCTGGCGGCGGCGGATCGTGGGTGCCGGAGGTGGTCAGGATGGCTGACGACAAGGTGGGGGGACCCACGTACCGGGTCGCCGTGGCGGTGATCGGCGGCGGTGCCGCCGGGTTGAGCGCGGCGCTGACCCTGGCCCGGGCCCGGCGGGCCGTGATCGTGATCGACGCGGGCGAACCCCGCAACACGCCCTCGGCCGGCGTGCACGGCTACCTCAGCCGCGACGGCATCAGCCCGGCCGGGCTGGTCGCCGCTGGCCGGCAGGAGGTCGAACGGTACGGCGGCGTGGTGCTGCCCGGCCGGGCGGAGGCGGTCGAGCGGGTCGACAGCGGATTCGAGATCAGCCTGGCCGACGGCCGTACGGTGGCCGCCCGGCGGCTGCTGTTCGCCACCGGCGTGGTCGACGAACTGCCCGACATCCCCGGGCTGCGGGACCGCTGGGGCCGCGACGTGCTGCACTGCCCGTACTGCCACGGGTGGGAGGTCCGGGACCAGCCGGTCGGGGTGCTCGCCACCGGCGAGATGGCGCTGCACCAGGTGCAGCTGTTCCGGCAGTGGACCTCCGACCTGGTGCTGTTCACCCACACCGGCGTCGACCTCACCGACGAGCAGGCCGAACAGCTGGCGGCCCGCGGCGTCCGGGTGGTGCCGGGCGAGGTCGTCGGGCTGGAGGTGGCCGACGACCGGCTCACCGGGGTGCGGCTCGCAGACGGGACCATGGTGCCCCGGGCGGCGGTGACGGTCGCCTCCCGGCTGCGGGTCGACGACCGGCTGCTGACCAAGCTGGGGGTGCCGCTGACCAGGCATCCGAGCGGGATGGCCGAGCAGGTCGAGGCGGACCCGACCGGGCGTACCCCGGTGCCGGGAGTCTGGGCGGCCGGCAACCTGACCAACCCGTTCGGCCAGGTGATGGCGGCGGCTGCGGCCGGCGCGATGGCGGCGGCGGCGGTCAACGGCGACCTGGCCGAGGAGGACACCGCCGACGCGGTCCGCCGGCACCGGGCCGCTGTGGCAGGAGCGGACGACAGCGATCTGCCGGTGCACCACGGGCCGGCGGACGTGGCCGAGATCGTCAGCCCGACATTCTGGGACGAACGGTACGGCTCCGTCGACCGGGTGTGGAGCGGCAACCCGAACCCGCAACTGGTCGCCGTCGCGACCGAACTGCCCGCCGGCACCGCCTGCGACGTCGGCGCCGGCGAGGGCGCCGACGCGATCTGGCTGGCCGGCCGGGGCTGGAAGGTGACCGCCGTCGACGTGTCGGCGGTGGCGCTGCGCCGGGCCGCCGAGCAGACGGCGGCGTCCGACGACGACGTGGCGAAACGGCTCACCTGGCAGCCGGCCGACATCCGTACCTGGGACCCCGGGCCCGACCGGTTCGATCTGGTCACCGCCCAGTTCATGCACCTGCCGGACCCGGACCGGGCGATGCTGCACCGCCGGCTCGCGGCGGCGGTACGCCCCGGCGGCACCCTGCTGATCGTCGGCCACCACCCGTCCGACCTGGACGTGCCGGGGCTGCGCCGGCCCCGGATGCGGGACCTGCTGTTCACCGCCGAGCAGGTGGCGGCGGTGCTGGACCCGCGGCAGTGGGCCAGCATCCGGGCCGAGACGGTGCCCCGGCCGGGCACCGACCCGGACGGCAACCCGGTAACCGTTCACGACGCGGTGCTGCACGCCGTCCGCCGGCGCTGACAGACGCCCACGCGGCTCGCCGGGTGGGCGTCTGTCAGCAGTGGTCGGCAGTTCCCAGCCCCTTAGTACAGGACGAGGTCACCACCGGACGCGGTCAGGTTGATCTCCTCGGTGGCGGTGCCGGTCCAGCTCGACGAGAACATCAGCGTGTCACCGTCCCAGACGGTGATCCCGATCTTGTCCAGCTGGCCCGGCCCGCTGACCAGGGTCGCGCTCACCCGCATGGTCAGTCCGGTCGCCACCGCCACCGGCTGCTGCGGGGTGGACAGGTCGAACAGCGTCACCTGGTAGCGCAGCTGCGCCGTGGCGGGGCCACCGCCGAGAGCGTACGAGCCGTACGACTCCAGAACGTTGCCCTGGAACTTGTACCGCTGGTCGCCGGAGCGGTAGCCGACCAGCACCTTGCCGACCAGCCTCTCGCCGTAGGTGATCCGGCCATCGAGGTCGAACTCGATCCGGTGATCCGGGTCCAGCGGGTAGGCGCCAGCGGTCGACTCGCTGCGCAGATAGCCGTCGCCGAGGAACCGCAGCCTGGTCGGCGGGGAGACGGTCACCGTCGCGGTGACGGACCCGGTGTAGCGGCCGTCGACCGTGGTGGTCACCGGGTGGTTGCCGACCGGCAGGGTCGCCGTACAGCTGGCCATCCCGCCGGTGCGGTCGCTGCCCCACAACTTCACCTCGGTGGCACACAGGGTGGTGTCACCGCTGGTGAAGGCGAGCTGGGCACCTCGGACGTCGCCGGCCTCGGCGCTCACCGCCGCCCGCAGCAACACCTGCGCCTGCTCCGCGCCACCCTCCGGGTGCACCAGTGTGTCCCCGGTGTACGCCACCTCGGCCGCGCGGACCTGGTCGATGCGGATGTCGGCGTCGTTGAGGTCGAAGAAGACGTTGCCGACCGCTTCGATCTTGATCCGACCGGTGGTGGTGTCGATGTTCGGCAAGGTCACCGTGGCGCTGCCGTCGTTCGGCACCGCCTCGGCCAGCACGTACGGGAAGGTCTTCGCCCCATCCGTCGAAAGTGAGATCCGCACCTGTGCGGCGTTCACCGGCGCTGCGTCGGTGCCGGCCACGTCCCAGCTGACCTCCTGAACGGAGCCGCCGAGGTAGAACGACGGAACCGGCTGCGAGGTGACCAGGAACGGACCGGCGTCCGGGGCCAGCATGACCGCGGTCTCGGCGTTGCCGACCCCGCCGCCGACCCGGCCGTCGCGGGCGGTCAGCTTGAAGTGCATGGTCCGGTCGTTGGCGTAGCCCACCCAGTCGGCGGTCGGCAGGAACTCCGAGTAGCAGTCGACCAGCGCCTGCGGCAGGTTCGACGCGCTGCCGCTGGCCGGTGGTGCCGGGGCGGCCGGGCAGGCACCGGTCACCGCGTTGGTGTTGCCGGCCAGGATCTGCGCCATGTCCGGGAAGACCCGGGTCGGGTCGTCGTCGACCGCGTTCAGACCGGGGGAGTAGTACTGCTCGGTGTCGTCCGGGCCGACCAGCGCCGCCGTGCCGAACACCCGGAACAGCGGGCCGTTGGTCTTGACGTTGTCAGTCAACGCGGTGCCGGCGGTGCTGACCCCGGCGATGCCACCGCGGTCGTTCTGCTCCCACAGATAGGTGAGGGCGTCACCGTCGGCGTCGGTGGCGCTGCCGGTCAACGCGAACGGGGTTCGCACCGGGATGGTGAACTGGTCCGGCACGGTCACCACCGGGGCGTGGTTGGTGGTCTCGGTAACCTGCCAGCCGCCGTTGTCGACCGGGCCGCCCTTGGCGGTCTCACCGACGAAGCCGTCCATGCCGGAATGGGGGATCAACTCCAGCGGCGGTACGTTGGTCCGCGCCACGGCTCCGCCGTTGAACGTCACCTGGAAACCAGTGTTGTCGAGCGCCCCTACACCGCCGAACGCCGCGACGGTCACCGTCGCGCCGTCCGGCCAGCCGGTCATCGACTCGATCGTCTCCTTGATGTAGGCGGTGGTGTAGCTCTCGCCGTACCCGATCTGCCGGGAGTTCCGGCCGTTGAAGGTGAACTGGAACGAGTCGCCGACAGTGTCGAAGTCGCGCAGCGACACCGTCTGCACCTCGTTGATCGCCGGCCGGGCGGAGTTCACGAACGTGGTGATTTCGTGGTAGCTGCGCTGCGACCAGTACGGGTCGGTGTGCGGCTGCAGGTTGTCCTGCTGGCAGATGCCCGCGTACGCCATGATCGACGAACCGCTGCCCGGTTCGTACGAGTTGGTGGCGCTGCGGTTGCCGCCGGAGCAGTTCCACTGGGTGCCGTTGAAGGTGTGGTTGCCGGCGAACTGGTGGCCGATCTCGTGCGCCACGTAGTCGACGGCGTAGAAGTCGCCGATCGGGTTCGGCAGGCCGGTGCAGCCGCGCGCCTTGCCGTCGCCGCCGGCCACCCCCAGCCCGGCGACCCCGCCGCCGGGCAGACCGAAGCCGATGTGCCCGACGTCGTAGCTGCTCGCCCCGACCAGTTGGCCCAGCACGATCCGGTTGCGGTTGAGCGTCGCGCCGGAACACCCGGTCAGCTGTGCCGCGGAGAAGCACGGCGCGGAGCCGCACGGCCCGTCCGGGCCGGTGGCCAGCTCGGCGGTGTTCAGGTTGGTCTTGTCGGTGTCGTTGATCAGCACGAGCCGGATCGCGGTCTCGTCTTCGTAGATCTGAGTAACCCGGTTCACCAGCGTCACCTTGGCAGCTGTCACGTTCGCCGCACCGAAATAGTCGGCGTACGACGGGTCGGTGAGGAAAGCCAGCCGGTAGGTGCGCAGCTTGACCAGCGACCCGGCGGGGTGGTCGGCCTGGGCCTGCTCGACCTCCGCGTCGATCTGCGCGGCGGTGGTGTCGACGTCGCCCCGCTCGGTCAGCGGGCCGTGCCGGTTCAGCAGGTCACCGGCGTGGTAGCTGGCGTAGACGCTCTGGTCGCGGTGGTACGGGTCGACGTACCAGGACCCGGTCGACGAGCGGACCGAGGCGTGGAAGCCGAGCGGGGTCAGGTCGGCCCGGATCGTCGCCGTCGGGTCGTCGACGCCGGTGCCGGCGTACGTCCGGATGTCCGGGTGCCGGGCGGCGAGTCCGTCCTGCATCACCGGAGAGTCGACCACCGCGAACCGCTGCACCACTCCGTCCGGGTCGGGCACGGTCAGCACCAGCGGCGCCGTCGCGGCGGCCCGGTCCGACTCGTCCGGCGCCCGGTCCAGCTGGGCGGCGATCGCCTCCCGGTCCAGGGTGTACGCCGCGAACCGGTGCGCCTGGATGTCCGGCGCGCGACCGGACCGGCTGGCCGTCGGTACGTCGTCGAGCACGGCCCACGGGGTGCCGGCAATCGGCGTACCTTCCTGCGGCGCGGCACTGGCGGCCGTGGTCGGGCCGACCGCCGGCAGCAGCGCCGCCGCGACGACGGCGACGAGCAGGGCGATCAGACGGCGGTTGCCGGACCGGCTGGTCGCGGGCAGTGGCTGCGGACGGCCGTTCGGCGGCGAGTGGCGCCTCGACGAGGGCTTCCTCAAAATGTCTCCTCGGGAGTCCGTGACGATCCACAACCCGAACGGCCAGGGGTGTCCAGGCCGCCGGGCGATGGATCTCAAGGGTCGAAAGTCGACGCTAGGCCCCGAGTCGCGGGTACAGCCATCAGCCGTACGGCTGAGACAGTGCATAATGGCCGGCCTTACGAGACCGGCTCATGTGACGAGCGGAGCTCCTACTCGAAGGCGGTCAGGAACCGGTCCCGGAACGAGTCCATCTGCCACACCGGGGCCTGCGGACCGGGGCGCAGCCCTTCCTGCCAGTCCCAGCCGGCGACCCGGTCGAGGACCGCCTGGTCGCTGGTGACGATGGTGACCGGCACGTCGTGGCTGGCCCCCGGACCGGTCACCACCGGCGCCGGCTGGTGGTCGCCGAGGAAGACCACCACCAGATCGTCGTCGCCCTGCGACTCGATGTAGGAGATGATCGTGCTCAACGAGTACGCCACCGCCTTCGGGTAGTCGCTGCGCAATCCGTCCTCTGCGGACTTGTTGGCCTGGCCGGCGGCCATCGCCTCCCGGTCGAAGACCGAACCGTCGCGGACCGTGTTCCAGTTGACCAGCTGCGGCAGCGGGGTCCACGGCGCGTGGCTGGACAGCAACGCCACCTCGGCCATCACCGGCTGGTCGTTGTCGCGCCGCTCGAAGCGGTCGAATGCCGACAGCACATACTGATCGGGGATGGAGGCGAAGTTGAACCTGTCGCCCGCGTACCTCATGTTGCGCGAGTCGTAGACCTGGTCGTAGCCGAAGAACGCCCCCTCCGGCCAGGCCCGGCTGTTGCCGGGGAAGAAGCCGGCGACCCGCCAGCCGGCGTGGCCGAACGCCCGGGTCAACGTCAGCCGGTCACTGGTCACCAGGCTGCGGTAGCGCTGCTGGTTGTCCACCCACAGCCCGGACAGGGTGCTGGCGTGCGCCAGCCAGCTGCTGCCCCCGACCGTCGACGAGGTGAGGAACGCACTGCGCGACTGGAACCCCTGCGCCGCCAACCGCTGCGTACCGTCGTCGAGCAGATCGCCGATCAGCGGGCTGAAGTCGGGGTGGGTGACCGCGTCCCGGCCGTAGCTCTCCACGAACGCCAGCAGAACGTCCTTGCCACGTAGCGCGGTCAGCAGCTCGTCGCCGGGCACGTCCCGGAACGCGTCGACCGCTGCCAGCTCGGCGAACTCCTGCCGGTCCTGCAGGCTCGCGCCGATCTGCATGGTGTGGTCGTACGCCAACCGGGCGGTCGCCCGGTCGGCGATCGGCAGCCCGATCGTGCGCCACTCGTCCTGGTAGACCACCACCTGCGTACCGAGCAGGGCGAACACCAGCCAGCCGGCGGTCAGCGCACCAACCGTACCGCCGCCGATCCGTCGGTGTGCGGCCAACAGCCGGGCCAGCCGCAGCGTCGCGGCGACCAGCAGCGTCAGCACCGCGATCGTGAGCACGACGGTGCCGACCGCCGCGCCCACCGCTGCGGCCCGGCCGTAGGAGGCGTCGACGAACCGGAACCCGTCGGCCAGCAGACCCCAGTCCAGGACCGGGTCGAACGGCCGGTCCAGCACCGAGAAGAAGCCGATGTCGGCGACCTTCAGCGTGATCAGTACGCCGAGCAGCGCGCCGAGCGCGGCAGCCACCGGGGTGCGGACCCGGCCCGGCAGCACCAGCAGCAGCGCGGCGGCGACCAGCGCCTCGACCGGGATGCGGGCGAACGCGACCGGGACAATCAGATCCAGCTGGTACGGCAGGGTCATCGCGGCCAGCACGCCGCCGACCGCCAGCACGTCGGCCGACCATCGGGCGGTACGCCGTACCCGCGGACGCCACCGGTTGGCCGGCGGTGCTGTGCCATTCTGCGCCGTCGCCTGGTCCGGCCCGCCCTCCGCCGCTGGCGGGTCGGTCGGTGCCTGGTCCGCCGCCGTCTGGTCAGCCGGCTCGGCTACGGCGTCCTGGTCCGTCACGTCGTCAGCGGTGGTGGCCGGGGCGGAGTTCGTGGCGGAGGACAAGTTCGGGCCTTCCTGGTAGTCGGCCAGGCGGCGCGCCCTGCCGGACCGGACTCAGCACGATATCCGTACCACCGGACACCCACAAATACGCACGACCAGCCGGACCGGATCGATCTGCGGATCACCGGCTCCCGGCCGTGACCGGTCCGCCGCGTCGACCGGTCTTCTTCTGCATGGAACAGTTGCGGACGTACTTCGACCGGGCGCTCGACAGCGAACCGGCACCACCGGCGCCACTGGACGACCTGGCCCGAGTGGCCATGGCCGGCGGGAGCCGACTACGTCGACGCAGACAGATTGGGTACGCCGCCACGACGACCGCCGCTGCCGTGGCGCTTGTCGCGGTGGGCGTGCTGCTCCCGGTCAGGGACGCGCCCGAGCCCGTGCCGGCGCAGGCCGCCATGCCGTCGGCCTCGCCTGGCTGTGAACTGGTGCGTCCCACCAGCGCTGACGTGGCGACCGAAGCCGCCGTCTACCTGAGCGTCGACGTGACCGCCGAGCAGCGGCGCGCTGTCGACGCGGCGCTGCGGGCCGACCCGCAGGTCGGGTCGGTGGCGTATGAGAGCCGGCAGGACGCATACCAGCGGTTCGTACGGCGGTACCAGGACGATCCTGCTGTTCTGCTCGATCATCCCGACCTGATGGAGAAGGTGACCCCAGATCAGTTGCCGGAGTCTTTTCGGATTACCTTGGCGAACCCATCGGCGTACCAGCAGGTCAGCGGCGGACTACAGGCGATGCCCGGCGTCGAGACAGTCACCGGCTGGTTCTGCCTGTACGGCACGGACAAGCAGGTGGGCGAGTGAGTGGGGTTCGGGTCGTAGCGCCGGTCGCCGTGGACCTACCGGCGGAGCCGGCACCGACGAGGTCTGAGCGCGGCGGCGGTCCGCTGGCCCGCTGGGCCGCCAGCCGTCGGAATCAGCGAGTGGCCGGGGACGAGGCGTTCACCGCGTTCGTCGTTGACGCGGCTCCCCGGCTGCGCCGCGTCGCGTACCTGATGTGCCGGGACTGGCATCTCGCGCAGGACCTCACCCAGATCACCTTCACCCGGATGTACGCCTCGTGGAACCGGATCTGGCCCACGGCGAACCTGGACGCGTACAGCCGTCGGGTGCTGATCAACGCGGTCTCCGACGCGATGAAGCGGCGCAGCCGCACGGAGCTGGTGCTCGCCGAGCCGCCCGAGCCGGCGGCTCGGCCGACCGGCTCTGGCGGCTCGACCGAGCTGCAGATGGCGTTGCTGCAGGCGCTGGCGGAGTTTCCGGTGCGCGACCGGGCGGTGCTGGTGCTGCGGTACTGGGAGGATCAGAGCGTGCAGACCGTCGCCGAGATCCTCGGCATCACCACCTCGGCGGTGAAGATGTGCAGCATGCGGGCGCTGCAGCGGCTGCGTACCGTCCTCGGCGAGGACTTCCCGACCAGCTGATCGGTATCGCGACCTAGGCTGGGCGGCATGCCACCCGCGTCGACCTCACCGTACCGGCCGACGTCGCAGTACCGCTGGACGTTGCTCGACCTGGTCGTCGCGACGGCGGTGGCCACTGTCGCCTGGCAGTACCGTGCCTCGCTGGCGGACCTGGCGATCGGTTGGCCGGGTACTGCTCTCCGATGACCGGCACCCGGTTGGCCTCGCCGACCTCAGCGAGTACGGCGTGCTGGCCCTCAGCTGTGTGGCGATCTGGCTGATTGCGTACACCTTGCGGACCAGCAAGGAGCAGACGGCGGTTGAACTGCACGACGTCGTCGCACACAGCCTGGCGGTGAGGACCGTGCAGGCGGACGGTGCCAGCTACCTGATCGACCTGGACGCCGAGCAGGCCCGCAAGGCAATGGTCACGATCGGCGATACCGGCCGTGACGCGCGCGCCGGGCGTTACCCGGCCGCGGCGGGGGAGATTGCTGTCAACCGGTGCGCCGCCGACCGGCTCGGCGTCGGACCGGGCAGCACTCTGCGGCTGTACGGGGGCGACCCGACCGCTGCACCGGTCATCGCCACCGGCACCGGTGCCACCGTCGGCACTGCCAGCCTGCGCGCCTTCACCGACCAAGAACTGGCCGCCCGCGCCCCGGCCGACCTGGCACTGTTCGCCCACGACCAGCCGATCACCCCGGCTGTGGTCGAGCAGCTCCGGTCGCTCGACGCCGTCCGCCACGTCACCCCGTTCCAGCAGGCCCAGGCGACCATCGGCGACCGGTCGTACGCCACCATCGCCGTCGACCTAGCCGCACTGCCCCGGCTGACGATGCTGGTCAGCACCGACGGCGCGCTGACCGACCTCGGGCCGGGCCGGGTCGTGCTCGGCGAGGCGGTCGCCCGGGACCTGGCCGCCCAGGCCGGCGACCAGTTCGCGTACCGGGTTGAGGCCGGGCAGTTGAACCTGACCGTCGCGGCGGTGCTCGGCGGCGATGCGCCACTACAGTCCGATGTGGTACTGGTGCCAGGCGACCTGGACCGGCTCGGCGGTACGCGGACCGGGCTGCTGGCCGACTTCGCCGACGGCGTCGGTACCCGCGACGCGACAGTGGCCGCCGTACGGCAGCTCGGGGTCGCCGTCGGTGCCGACGTGGCCGTGCTGTCCGACTACCGCGAGGCGACCGACGCCGAGGTGACGTCGCTGTTCCTGATCGCATTGGGGCTGCTGGCGATGACCGTGCTGATCGCGGTGGTCGGGGTCGGCACCACCACCGCGCTGTCGGTGCTGGAACGCACCCAGGAAGTCGGACTGCTGCGGGCGCTCGGTCTGAGCCGGCGCCGGCTGCGGGCGATGATCCTGGTGGAATCAGGCCTGTACGGGGTGGTCGGCGCGGTGCTGGGGCTGGCGCTCGGCGTACCGCTGGCCTGGTTGTCGTTCGAGGCGCTGCGGCTGGGGATGCCGCCGGTGCTGCCGGCCGGGCAGCTGCTGGCGATCGTCGCGGCGTTGGCGGTGATCACCGCGATGGCCGGGTTGGCGCCGGCCCGCCGGGCCGCCCGGGTCAGCCCGGTCGCCGCCATCGGCGACCCGGACTGAACGGTACCGACGGTGAGTGGGCGCTGCGGTACGTCGATGCTGGGCGGCGTCACCCCGTACCGCAATGGCTCAGCCGGCCTTGCGCCGGGTAGCCGGGTCGTCAGCCTCGTCGAGGTCGACGATCGGGGCCTGCTGCACCGCGACCGTGAGAGCCTCCAGTGCACGGCGTGCGTCGTCGGAACTGCGGTAGCTCGAAGCACTGGTGGCCAGGATTTCACCGTTCGTACCGACCAGTCGCCAGCGATAGGTACGGAGTCTCCCGCTGACCAACTCGAAGCGAACCTGCCGGAGCTGATCAAACGGACCCGTCACCCGGACGGGCTCGCTATCGGCCAGCATGGCGTCGAACACATCCTCGGTCACGTCGAACTCGGCCAGCTCATCCTGCTGCATGCTTACCCGCATCCCCCTCATCCGCCACACCAAGTGCCATCCTTGACGTCCACCGGCTGCAGAATCACCCGCAGCAGCCGTCCCCCGCTCATCGTGTGCGACTACCAGGATTGGGATGGTCGTGCCATCCAACGCGAAGTGGGACCGCTGGCCACTGGCACGCGGCTCGGACCTGATCGCCGGTGACACCACGCCGGGAGCGGATCTTTGACTCGATACTCGGCGGTACCTCAATGTAGCCGATCCAGAACGTTGGCACTCGACAACCCTAGGTCACCTTGGTTGGCTGCGCGTCAACGCGTCCTATGGCTGTGGACGGCCGGCGACCGCAGGTCCTCTGACCTGGGGCGATGATGGTGCGCCCGGTAGGGTTCGAACCTACGACCTTGGGATTAGAAGTCCCCTGCTCTATCCGCTGAGCTACGGGCGCTTGCTGATCTTGTCCTGGCGTGCACATAGTAGTGGTCGCGGGTTGCCGTGACGAGTCAGTCGGTCTCCGGTAACCCTCGGTCGACCGGGCGTTGCGCCGCCACCGGTTGACCAGGGTCCGGGCCTAGCGGCTCGGTGGTGAAGTAGCCGCGCAGCCAGCGGTCCAGCTCGCTGAACAGCTCGTCGCGGGCTGGCTGGTGGGACAGGGTCAGGTCGTGCAGGCCGCCGTCGATGCGGACCACGGTGACGTGCCGGCCGAGCCGGGGGGCCCACCGGGCCATGTGCTCGACGTCGAGTACCGCGTCGGCCAGGGTAGCCGAATCGTGCCAGCTGTGGCTGCGGTAGGACCGGGAGGAACAGGCCAGCAGGACCGGCGCGGTGATTTGCAGTCCGGCACGCAGTTGTCGTTGGGCGCGGCGGATCGCGGTCAGCCAACCGGCCCGCACCGGAAACCCGGTGAGCGGCTTCCACTCCAGGTCGTAGTCCCATTCTCCGTTCTGGGAGGCGTGCACGCTTTGCCCGTACACCCGGGAGAGCCCGACCGGGACGATGCGGTAGGGCGAGCGGCCGGTGAGACGGCAGACGGCCGCCGCCACCGGCCGGCGGAGCAGCCACGGTGCGTTGAGGTCGAAGAACGGGCTGTTCAGGAACAACCCGTCCGGCGCGATGCCCTGGCTGGCCCGCGCGTCGGCCCAGACCGCCGCGATCAGCCCACCGGTGGAGTGGCCGTTGATCAGCAACGTCTCGTTGCCGTCCTGCTCGCGGATGATCCGGGCGGCGGCGTCCAGTTCCGGGAAGTAGTCGCTGAGGTCGCGGCAGAAGTTCGGGGTCTGGTGCGGAAGCAGGCTCCGGCCGTACTTGCGCAGGTCGAGGGCGTAGAAGTCCCAGCCGCCACGGACGAAGTGGTCTGCCAGATGGGTCTGGAAGAAGTAGTCGACGAAGCCGTGCAGGTAGAGCACCGCCCGCCCGGCCGGGCGGTCCGCCCGGCGCCGGACCAGGGTCGCGACGACCGGACCCTCGTCGTCTGGGGCCAGCTCGATGACCTGCTGCTCGTACGGGAGTCCGAGGATGTCAGGCTGCACGACCTTGACCGTACCGCCGGACGGTTACCTCCGGGTAGCACCGCGCTGCGCGTCGCACAATCAAAGGCGGCACTGGCAGCGGCCGAGCGGCGGTGCGTGGCGCGAGGAGGTACGGGATGAAGGTTGAACAGGCGACGGCGTTCCTGCGGGCGAATCATCGGGCGGTGATGGTGACCCGGCATCCGGATGGCCGGCCGCAGACCAGTCCGGTGCTGGTCGCGGTCGACGACGCCGGCCGAGTGCTGGTCAGCACCAGGGAAGGTGCGGTCAAGGTCCACAACCTGCTGCGCGATCCGCGGGTCACGTTCTGCGTGACCACGGACCGGTTCTTTGGCGACTGGGTGCAGATCGACGGGCGTGCGGAGGTGGTACGGCTGCCCGAAGCACTCGACGTGCTGGTCGACTACTACCGACGGATCGCCGGAGAGCATTCCGACTGGGACGACTATCGGGCTGCGATGCGCCGCGACAAGCGGGTGGCGATCCGGGTGAGCGTTATGCGTGCCGGCCCGGACGTGCACAGGTGACGGTCCGGATGAGCCCGGGCAACTGCCTGGACGGCCGGCGTGTAGAGCCCCGGTCGGGTTGACCGGGGCTCTACGGCGGATCAGCGGCTGGCCGATCCGAGCTCTGCCTCGGCCGTGGTCTGTGCCTGGCCCGTGGCGTTGGGCGCGCCCTGGCCCTTGCCGATCAGTTCCTTGAGGCTGCCGTTGATGTAGTTGCCCCACCCTTCCTGGCAGGCGTTGTAGCACTCGAACTCCGGCACCAGCCCGTGGTGGGTGAAGAGGACCTTGGTCTTGCCGCCCTCCTCCGAGATGTCGAAGGTCATCGTGGTGTCGACCCACTCGGAGCTGTCCTTGACGAACGAGAAGTAGTTGTCCACCACGTGCCAGGCGACCTTCTCGCCGGGAACCGACTCGGTCACCCGGATCGTGCAGCGGTGCAGGTCCTCGAAGTGGTACCGGAACTCGTCGCCGGCCTTCTCGGCGCTGCCCTCGATCTCGGCCGACCACCATCCCTGCGGATTGGTGATGGCTTCGTACGCCTCCTTCGGGGACTGGTCCACGGTGAACTCGGTGGTGTAACTCGGCCCAGTCATGATTTCCTCGCATTCGTGGTATGCGGAAAAGGGGTTGGCGACGTCCCGCGACCGTGCGTCGCGGAAGTCGGCAATGCTCCGCATCGGGCGGAGCTGTCGGAACGTCGGCATCCTTTCTGGATGGCCGGCTTGTGTCGCGCACCCACTGACCTAGGCTAATGCGTCTACTTGTGTCACGCAAGTCACGTGTGGGGCGTGTCGGCGTGCCGTCAAGCAAGGTTCACATGCTGGCAATACACACTTTCCGCCAGTCGTGACCATCGATGTCTTTGGTTCGCCTCCAGCGCGGTGACCGTTGGTCACGGCGCGGGCACGGTCCACCGGTAGCGGTGAACCGTGCCCGCAAAGGCCGGTCAGGCGACGCAGCTCGAGAGCGGCTCGGTGGGCGCGGGTACGCCCTCAGGTCCGAAGAAGAGGTTGGCGCAGTCGATCAGGAACTCCGGAGTTTCCTCCTGAATCCAGTGACCGGCCCCGGGGGCCACGACGCCTCGGACATCATCGGCGACCTGCTCGAACGAGGCCGCCACACCGAGCCCGAAGACGAACTCGGCACCCATCGCAAGCACCGGCTGGGTCAGCCGCTTGGACTCGGCGTGGGCCTTGGTGTCCTCCGCGTTCTCCGGCCAGGCCCGGTAGTAGTTGTAGCCGGCGCTGCGCCGGGCCGGGTGCAGGTAGGCGCGGATGTGGCTGTCCCGGTCAATCGCGTCGGGGACCGCCGCGAACTCGAAGACGTAGTTCAGGTAGGTGGAGACGTCGCTGTTGTCCACGATCTTCTCCGGCACCGGCGACGGCGCCATGTTGAGCTTGAAGTGGAAGCTGAGCGGATACGCGTCCTCCAAGCCGAAGCCCAGTAGCGGCGAGTCGAGCACCGCCAGGCGGGTCACCTCCTGTGGGTAGTCCCGGGCCCAGGCGTAGCCGACCAGAACGCCCATGTCGTGCCCCATGACCTTCACCTCGCGGTACCCGAGCCGGTTCACCGCCTGATGCAGACGGGCGGCCGTGGTCTTCTGGTCGTAGCCGTCCCGCGGGATCGCGGAGTAGCCGAGGCCGGGCAGGTCGAACGCGATCACCGTGTGCGTCTTGGCCAGCTCGGGCATCACCAGATGCCAACCCCACCAGGTCTCGGGCCAGCCGTGCAGCAGCACGAGCGCCGGCCCGGAACCGCCCTTGACGTAGTGCACCTTGCCGCCGTCGGTGCGGACCAGACCATGCCGGAAGGTCCGGTCGAAGACCGCGCGACCGACGACCGGCTCCCGCTGGGCGTGTCCACCTCGCGCTGCGGTGGCGTCGGAGCCGCCGTTCGAGCCGTGAGCCACCGCTGCCCCGACACTACCGACGATCACCGCCAGGGCGGTGATCCCTCCGACGATCATCCGTTTCAGTGTCAACCGCGATCCCCTGACCCGAGCATCGACCAACCGTGGCGACATGGCTCTACCTCTCCCTCTTGTCGACCGCATATGGCGGGTTGCGTCCAAGCTATGACGATTGGCGAAGAATGTATACTTCTCGATTGCTGTCTCTCCGCGATCGTCTCCAGTCCTCTCCAAGTGCAGCCCGAGGCGTGACGCAGCAGCGCCGGTGCGATGCTGGTCCCCGCCGAGGGGCGGTCACCTGACTACTGGTCACCCACATCGGACGGTGGGTTCGGGTCGCTGCCCGGAACCGGGACGCGCGCTCGACTCTGCCAATTCTTCATGTTCCTCGGCCACTTCCGTATTGCCCTGTTGGCTACTGCCGCCGTCGTCGCCGGCCTAATCGCGATCCTGACGGACGGAAATTCAATCAACCGCAGCGAGTAGTGGCAAAAAGAAGCGGTCACTGGGAGAGGGCAATTTCAAGGAAGCAGGCGGGTGTCGCCGGATCATAGCCTGGCGACCGATGCGCGGACGTGGCCAGGGGAATTGGTGTCGTCCGCTCTCACTGTCTCGATTCAGAGAGGACAGGATTGCCATGACCAACGAAGAGCGGAAGTTCGAACGGCGTACGTTACTTGCCGGTGCCGCAGGGGCCGGAGGCGTCGCCCTGGCCGGTGCCGCACTGCCCGGCACGGCACTCGCGCACGGGAGTGGAGCGTCGGGTGCGCTGGTAGCGCCCGTCACTCCGGCTGACCCCCAATACCCCGACCTTGTGATGGGGCTGAACAACCGGTGGACCGCGACACCCAACTCGGTGTACGTGGTGGATTCCCCGAACCAGGTTGCCCCGATCGTCCGACGCGCGGTGCGTCGCGGAACCAAATTGACCGTCCGGGGCGGCGGTCACGGTTTCGAAGACTTCGTCTACAACAGTGAAGTCGAAACGATCATCGACATGACGAACATGAATAGGATCTACTACGACGCGAGAATGAAGGCTGTTGCGGTGGAGGCCGGCGCCATTCTGCTCGACGTCTATGAGAAGCTCTACCAGACCTGGGGCGTCACGCTGCCTGGCGGTGTCTGCTACTCCGTCGGAATGGGCGGCCACGTCGCCGGCGGCGGCTGGGGCTGGCTTGTCCGCCGCAACGGACTGATCGTCGACCACCTGTACGCCGTCGAGGTGGTCACGGTCAACGCCGCCGGCAGGGTCAACACGATCATCGCCACGCGGGAAAAGCGGGACCCGCACCGCCACCTGTGGTGGGCCCACACCGGTGGCGGCGGTGGGAACTTCGGTGTCGTCACCCGGTACTTCTTCCGCTCGCCTGGAGCGCACGGCCGGTCCCCGGCGCAGCTTCTGCCGAAACCGCCGTCCAAAGTACTGTCCAGCTTCGCCCTATGGAGCTGGAGCACCATGACCGAAGCCGACTACATCCGCCTGCTCCAGAACTACGCCAGCTGGCACGTCGCGAACATCTCCCCGGACAGCCCCACCCGCGAGGTGACGAGCCTGATCCAGTCGTTCCACCGGTCCAACGGCGAAATACACATGTACGCCTTCGTCGACTCCGCCGTGCCGAACGCGCAACAGATGCTGGACAGCTACCTGGCCCATCTGCAGAACGGTGTGACACCGGCCGTGTTCGCTTCGCAGAGCACCATGCCATGGCTGCAGTTCTGCAAGCTCACCGGTACCACCAACACGTTGAACAACGACCCGACGCTACGCGGCGAGTACAAGTCCGCGTTCATGAAGGACACCTTCACCACTGCGCAGGCCTCCGCGATCTACCGGGCGATGACCCGGTCGGACATCAACAATCCGAATCTGAACATCGTCATCAGCCCGTACGGCGGCAGGACTGCGGCCGTGCCCGACGCCGCGACGGCGATTCCCCACCGGGAGGCCGCCTACAAGCTGCTCTGGCAGGCGCAGTGGGCCAATCCGGCGGACGACGCGGCGAACATCGCGTGGGCCCGGGAGACCTACCGTGACACTTTCGCGGACACCGGCGGCGTGCCCGTACCGAACGACCAGACCGACGGTTGCTACGTCAACTATCCGGACGCCGACCTGAGCGATCCGGCCTGGAACGGGTCGGCCTTCGCCTGGTACGACCTCTACTACAAGGAGAACTACCGCCGGCTGCAGGCGGTGAAGAAGGCCTACGACCCGCGGAACTTCTTCAACCACCGGCAGTCGGTCGAGCTCCCGTCCTGATCGGACGGGTGTCAGAAGCATGTCCATACGAAAGGGAGTACGGAATGCACACGATCACCGGTAAGACGGTCCTGGTGACCGGCGCCAACCGCGGCATCGGCCGGGCGCTGCTCGAGGAGGCGCTCAACCGGGGCGCGAAGCGGGTGTACGCCGGGACGCGTCAGCCGTTCGACCACCCGGACGGGCGGGTCACCGCAGTGACGCTGGACGTGACCGACGCGGGGCAGATCGCACAGGCCGCGAAGACCGTCGGCGAACTCGACGTGCTGGTGAACAACGCCGGCGAGGTCACGTTCGACGACCTGAGCGATCGCGCGGTGCTCGAGAAGATGTTCGCGGTGAACTTCTTCGGCGTGTACGACACCATTCAGGCGTTCCTCCCGGCGCTGATCCGGTCCCAGGGTGCGATCATCAACAACATTTCGGTGAACGCGTTCGCGCCGTTCCCATTGGTCTCGTCGTACTCGGCGGCCAAGGCAGCGGCGTTCAACCTGTCGCAGTCGCTTCGTGGTCTGCTGGCGGGTAAGGGCGTCGGCGTGCACGCCGTCATGACCGGGCTCGTCGACACCGACATGACCAAGGGCTTCGACGTGATGGCCAAGGCGGCGCCCGAGCACGTGGCCAAGAACGTCTACGACGGGCTGGAAAAGGGCGAGGAGGAGATCTTCCCCGATGCCATGGCCGAGCCGCTGGCCGACAGCTGGCGTTCGGGCGGGGGGAAGAACTTGGAGCGCCAGTACGCACAGATGGCGGCGCAGATCGCCGCAGCTCAGTCCGCCTGAGCGACAGACCATGACGGGCGGTGCCGCCCGAGGCAGGTAAGTAATGGGCAGTGGACGTCGTCGAAATGGCGTCCACTGCCCATCTGTGTTCAGCCCACGAATGTTCTGTCGGACTGGAACTCGGCCGGCGGCTCAGTATGCAGTTCGTTCCTGAGCAACGTGAGAGATGTGGACCGTAGGGGCCTCATGCCAGAGTTTGTGACGACGGGACGTCCCCCCGACATCCTGCCGCAGTAGCTGCGCCAGGCACCAATTTCTGCCTTCGTCTGGAGGAGTAAAGATGACGGTAATCGAGTCCGCGCCACAGCCCGAACTCGTACAGCGGGCCAGGGACCTGATCCCGCTGATCCAGAAGCACGCCGCGTGGCAGGAGGAGAACCGCGCCCTGCACGCGGAGGTGCTCGACGCGCTGAAGGACGCCGGGCTGCTGCGGTTGCGGTTCCCGGCGCGCTACGGCGGCACCGTGCCGGACGCGCGTACGGTGGTGGACGTGGTCGCAGAGCTGGGCCACGGCGACGGCTCCACCGGTTGGACCATCAGCACCATGACGATCGGTGCCTGGCTGGCCGGCCTGCTGCCCGACGAGGCGCAGGACGAGATCTTCGCGAACCCGGAGGACCGGTTCTGCGGCTCGGTCGGCCCGAACGGGGTCGCCGTGAAGACCGAGGGTGGCTACATCCTGAACGGTCGTTGGCACTTCAACACCGGTGCCCCGCAGGCGCAGTGGGACACCCACTCCATCATGATCGACCTCGGTGACGGCAACATGGTGCCGGGTATGGCGGTCGTTCCGGTCTCGGACCTGACGATCGTCGACGACTGGCACACGGTCGGCCTGCGCGGCACCGGCAGTGTCACGACCATCGCCCAGGACCTGTTCGTGCCCGAGAACCGGGTGCTGAACATGGTGCCGGTCATGATGCACAACCAGCATGCGTCGAAGATCAACGCCGACTATCAGGCGTGGCGGGTGCCGTTCCTGCAGTTTGCGGTCGCCGTGGCAGCCGCACCGGCGCTCGGCATGGCGCGGGCCGCCTGGGACGCTTTCATGGAGCGGCTGCCAAGCCGGCGGATCACCTACACGAACTACGAGAAGCAGATCGAGGCGACGCTGACCCACCTGCAGGTCGCCGAGGCGCGAGTCAAGATCGACGAAGCCGAGTTCCACCTGCACCGGGCAGTCCGCCGGCTCGATGAGAAGGCCCTCAGCGGCGAGCCGTGGACCCTGGAGGACCGCGCTGCGGCACGGATGGACGCCGGTGCCGTCTGTGCCCGGGCGAAGGAGGCCGTGGACATCCTGAACAACGCCAGTGGCGGTTCGTCGGTGTATTCCGAGGTGCCGATCCAGCGGATCGAGCGGGACGTCCAGACGATCAACCTGCACGGCATCATGCACCCGAACACGAACCTGGAAACCTACGGCCGTGTCCTGTGCGGCCTGGAGCCCAACACGATGTTCCTGTAGAAGTTGCCTCGTACGCGTGGCCGGACCCACGGGTCCGGCCACGCGTCCATTTGGGCGCGCGGCCAGCGGACCACACCGTTTACCCGCACCCTTGGCACGGTGCCGCACCGGCAGATCTGGCCGCACCAGCAGCACGGTCGAGGTTGCGGCGGGTCAGCGTCGCTGTCTGCGCTGCTCGCGCAGCGCGATGAACCGGGAGTCGACGCGCGCCGTCACGTCGCTGGACGACGGAGAGGTGCCGCAACCCGCGCATCCGACCTGCAGACTGACGTGGCCGCCACAGCCTTCGTGTTCGAAGGCGACCGGCCGCCCCTCCGGATTGGCCCACCGGTCACCCCACTCGGTGAGTGCGAGGATGACCGGTTGCAGTTGGCGACCCTTTTCGGTGAGCACGTATTCGACGTGGGCGCCACCGGCACCCGGCCGTGTCTCGAAGACGCCCGCCTCGACGAACTCGCTCAACCGTTTGGCCAGGATGTTCGTGGCCACACCCAGGTCCCGCTGGAAGTCCGTGAACCGGGTCATCCCGAAGAACATCGCGTTGCGGATGATGAGCAGGCTCCAGCGCTCGCCGACGACCTCGAGTGTCCGCGCGGCAGAGCAGACCTCGTTGGCGTACAGGCGTCCCAGCACAAGCCAAAGTCTGGCATGTTGGCTTGCGTGGTGCAAGCAGATGTGCTGAACTGGCCAGGTGGCCGCCCCGCTGACCGGAGTTGTGCCGTCAGGTCGTGCGGGTCAGCAGGAACATCGGCAACTGCCGCCCGGTCCTGGCCGCGAACTCGTCCGGGCCGGTGGCCTCGCCGAACAGTTCCGACCACAATCGGCTGCGGGTGCCATCGTCGAGTGGCTCGACGGTCACCGAGAAGGTCTCCTCGCCCAGTTCGACGGTCGTGCTCGCCATGGCGGCCAGGTTCGCGCACCAGGCCGGGCGGACCGGAGAGTCGCCGTTGGATCCGACGACGGCGTAGCGGCGCTGGTCATCGAACGGAAAGCAGATCAGCGGCGTGACCCGGCCGATCCCGGTCCGGATGCCGACGTGGTGCACCAGGATGACGAGGGAGTCGGCCAGGATTCCGCCGACTCGGCCTGCGTTCGCGCGGAACTCCTCGATAACTCTTCGATTGAAATCGATGGCCTCGTCCCTGGGCATCAGTGGCATGGGTTCACTCCAACTCGTGGGTCGAGGTGCCGTGCTGCCGGCATCCGCAACTGCTCCGGAACTCCACGGTACCGATCCGGTGCGGCGGCAAGGGCACCGCGAGCATCTCCGGACCGACGACCGGTCCCACAGTTCTCCGATTTTGCCCGATGTAGAGCAGGATCCCCGGGGATCGTCCGGTGCGCCGTACGCTGGCGAGGAGAGGCGTGAATCTCGCCGGGCGGCGAGGACCGATAGACCGCCCGCCGCGGTGTCGTGTTCGTATCCGGGGCACCTGCGTCCACCGCAACATCCCAACCAGGAGGAAGACATGAGCGAGAGCTACACGACGTCCTTCAGCGTGCACCAGAACCCCGAGGACGTCTTCCACGCCATCAACGACGTACGCGGGTGGTGGGACGGGGAGATCGAGGGAACGGCGGACAGTCTCGGCGCCGAGTTCACCTACCGACACGGCGCGCTGCACTACTCGAAGCAGAAGGTCACCGAGTTCGTGCCCGGAAAGAAGGTCGTCTGGCTCGTCACCGAGGCCGACATCACCTTCGTGGCGGACAGGACAGAGTGGAAGGACACGCGGGTCGTCTTCGACATCGCAGAGAAGGACGGCAAAACGGAGGTCACGTTCACCCACGAGGGGCTCGTGCCGCAGTTCGAGTGCTACGGCGGCTGCAGTGATGCCTGGGGATACTACGTCAAGGACAGTCTTCCCAGGTTCATCGCCAAGAGCCGGTCCGAGGTCGGTAGCTGATCCTACCGGTCACCACCGGACACCATCCGACTTCCATCCGGCGGGTGGGCCGCTGAGCAGCGGCCCACCCGCCGGTTCCGTGTCGCGTCTTAGCAGATCAACTCGGTATCGGTGCGGTTGTCCACAGCCGTGGTTCTGTCCACAGAACCACCGGCCGGTGGCTGGCGGCAGGGGTGCCGTCAATCGAGGCTGTGCGTCGAGTCGACTCGATCAGATCAACCCGACGAGCCCCTGCGGAGATGCGATGTTCGATACGTACGTAACGGTTGTCGGTAACGTGCTGACCACGCCGGAGTGGCGGCGTACCACCCAGACCAACACGCTGGTCGCCAATTTCAAAGTGGCCTCGACGGCGCGCCGGCTCGACCGGGAGAGCAACCGCTGGGTCGACGGCAACAGCCTCCGGGTCCGGGTGAACTGCTGGCGCAAACTGGCCGAAGGGGTCTGCTCCTCGGTCATGCTCGGCGACCCGGTCGTCGTGGTCGGCCGGCTCTACACCCGCGACTGGGTCGACGGCGACGGCACCAACCGCCTGCAGTACGAGATGGAGGCGGTGGCGGTCGGGCACGACCTGGCCCGGGGACGGGGCCGGTTCACCCGCAACCGGCCGACGTTGGCGACCAGCGAAGTTGACGGGGACGACCCGGAGCGGCGGGTGCAGGGCGAGGCCACCGCCGAGGTGCCGGCCGCCGAGGTGCCGGCGACCCGCAACGAGCTGTTCGACGGTGATGACGACCCGATGTTCCTGGAATCGTCGGTGCCGTCGCCGGTCGAAGGGGAACCGAACCGTCCGGGTGGTCGGCCGATCACGCTGGCGGTGGACGTGCTCGCCGCCGAGGCAGCCGCCTCGGCCCAGGCCGGCGCAGCCGCCGTTTCGACCGAGGACGCCGGAGCCGGCACCACGACGACCGGCGACGACGCCGGTCACCGTGACGAGCTATTGGACATGCTGGTGGACACATCGTCGTCGCAGTCGCTCGGCGGCGACGGGGTTCCCGACGATCCGACCGGCGATCCGCTGCCGGCCGAGGATCGGCCGGCTTCGTCCGGCCGGGCCCGGCGGTCGCGCAGCCGGACGGCGGTGCCGGTCTGACCCTGGCCCGGTTCATGCCGACGAGCGCGGTGGTGCGGGCCGACCCGCCCGTACCACCGCTTCGACGGTCAGCCGCCCGGTGACAGGTGACCGTCGGCCGACCCGTCACCTGTCACCGGCCCCACGTAGGCTGCCGGAGTGGCTACCAGCGCTGGCAGGGTCAACACGTCGGCCGCCGCCGCCACGGCCGGCGGCCTGGTCGCCGGCTATGCCCTGGACACCCTTTTCGGCGACCCCCGCCGCTGGCATCCGGTCGCCGGGTACGGCCGGTTGGCCGGTGCCGCCGAGCGCCGGCTGTACCGGCCGACCCGTCGGGCCGGCGTCGCCTACGCAGCCGTGGCCGTCGGGGGGCCGGTGATCGCCGCCGTGGCTGCGTCGGTGCTGACCCGGCGGCATCCGATCGCCCGGGTGGCAATCGTCGCCGGCACCACCTGGGCGGTGCTCGGCGGCCGTACGCTGCGGACCGAGGCGGACGTTATGGCGCGGGCGCTGCGCCGAGCAGACGTACCAGCGGCCCGACGCCGGCTCAACCATCTCTGCGGCCGGGATCCGGCCGCGCTCGACGCGCCGGAGCTGGCCCGGGCGACCGTCGAGTCGGTCGCCGAGAACACCTCGGACGCCGTGGTCGCGCCGCTGTTCTGGGGTGCCGTCGCCGGTCTGCCCGGCCTGGTCGGCTACCGGGCGGCGAACACGTTGGACGCGATGATCGGGCACCGGTCGTCGCGCTACGAACGGTTCGGCACGGCTGCGGCGCGACTCGACGACCTGCTCAACTTCGTGCCGTCGCGGCTCACCGGGCTGGCCGCCGTGTGGTGGTCGCCGACGGTCAAGGGCGACCGGGCACGGGCCTGGCGGGTGTGGCGGCGCGACCGCGCCGACCATCCGAGCCCCAACGCCGGTCAGTGCGAGGCGGCGTTCGCCGGGGCGCTCGGGATCCGGCTCGGTGGACGCAACATCTACTTCGGGCGTTCCGAGGTGCGTCCGTATCTCGGTGACGGTCCGCGTCCCTCGCCTCGGCAGATCCGCCGGGCAGCCACCCTGTCCCGGCGGGTCGGCGACACCGCTGCCGTCGCGTCCGGGTTCGCGGCGCCGGCCGTGCAGTTGGCCGCCGCACAGCTGACCGTACAGATGGTCAGGGCCGCCCTACGGACAATTCGCCGCCGGTAGCGGCAGTACCAGGAGTGGAAGGGAGTCCGGGGTGCCGGGGAATGCTGGCCCCGCCGGTGGTGGTGGCCTACTGGTCGCCGGGACCACCTCCGACGCGGGCAAGAGCCTGCTTACCGCCGGGATCTGTCGATGGCTCAACCGGCGCGGAGTGCGGGTCGCGCCGTTCAAGGCACAGAACATGTCCAACAACTCGGCGGTGGTTGTCGGGTCCGACGGCCGGGGCGGTGAGATCGGTCGGGCCCAGGCGGTGCAGGCAGCCGCCTGCGGGCTGGAGCCGCAGGTGCGGTTCAACCCGGTCCTGCTCAAACCGGGCAGTGACCGGTCCAGCCAGGTCGTGCTGCTGGGGGAGGCGGTCGACACCGTCACCGCGACCAACTACCGCGCGATGCGCTCCCGCCTCGCCGACACCGTGCACGCCACCCTCGCCGAGCTGCGTGGCGAGTATGACGTGGTGATCTGTGAAGGGGCCGGCAGCCCAACCGAGATCAACCTGCGGGCGGGCGACTTCGTCAACCTCGGGCTGGCCCGGCACGCCGGGCTGCCGGCGATCGTCGTCGGTGACATCGACCGGGGCGGCGTCTTCGCCGCCATGTTCGGCACCGTCGCCCTGCTCAGTGCAGAGGACCAGGCACACATCGCCGGGTTCGTGATCAACAAGTTCCGTGGTGATCAGGAGCTGCTGCGACCCGGGGTCGACATGCTGCACCAGGTGACCGGCCGACCCACCTACGGGGTGCTGCCCTGGCAGCCCGATCTCTGGCTGGACGGCGAGGACTCACTGGCGTACGGCGGGACGATCGGACGGCCCGCGGCGCCGCGCGGCCGCGACATCCTGCGGGTCGCGGCGGTGCGACTGCCCCGGATCTCCAACGCCACCGATCTCGAAGCGCTCGCCACCGAGCCCGGCGTGCAGGTCCGGCTCACCGTCGACCCGACCGAGGTCGCCGCCGCCGACCTCGTCGTCCTGCCCGGCACCAGGTCGACCGTGGACGACCTGGCCTGGTTGCGGGGGACCGGGCTGGCTGCGGCGGTGACCGCGCACGCCAGCGCCGGCCGCCCGCTGCTCGGCATCTGCGGCGGTTTCCAGATGCTCGGCCGGGTGATCCACGACGAGGTGGAGAGCCGCCGGGGCAGCGTACCGGGGCTCGGCCTGCTGCCCGTCGAGATCACCTTCGCCGAGCGTAAGACCGTCACCCGCAGCGCGGGGCGGGCCTACAGTGACGTGCCGGTGCGCGGCTACGAAATTCACCATGGGTACGTCTCCCGGTCCGACGGGTCGACCTCGCCGCTGTTCACCGGCACCAGCACCGAGGTGGGCACCGGCACCGGAGCCGGCCCTGGCACGTCGGGCGGCACCGAGGGCACGCGGCTCGGCTCGGTGTACGGCACACACTGGCACGGTGCCTTCGAGTCCGACGAGTTTCGTCGCCGCTACCTCACCGACGTGGCCCGCCGGGCCGGCCGGCACGGCTTCACCGTCGCACCGGACACCAGCTTCGCTGCGCTGCGCCAACGCGGACTGGATCTGCTCGGCGACCTGGTCGAGGAGCACCTGGACACCGCCGCGCTGTGGCGGCTGATCGAGTCCGGGCCGCCGGCCGGACTACCGTTCATCCCACCTGGAGCTCCCCGGTGACGCGGGGGGTCTCGACCTTCGAAAGTCTCGCCCGGCGGGTGTACGCCGCCCCGGCCCGCCTCGGCCAGGTCCGGCTCGTCGTCGTCGACGGCCCGAGCGCCGCCGGCAAGTCCACCTTCGCCGACTGCCTGGCCACCGCCTGCGCGACGATCAGGGCGACAGAGCCGGCGACAGAGCCGGCGACGGAGCCGGCCACGGAGCCGTCCAGCACCGCCGCCGGACCGGCCGTGGCGGTCGTGCACACCGACGACCTGCTGGACGGCTGGCGTGACCAGTTCACCTTCTGGCCCCGGCTCAGCGCCTGCGTGCTCGACCCGCTGCGGACCGGGCGGCCGGCCCGCTACCGACGATACGACTGGGCCGCCGGGCGGTTCGGCGCCGGTTGGACCGTGATCGAACCGCCCGCCGTACTCGTGATCGAAGGGGTGAGCGCGGCCCGCGCGGCGGTCCGGCCGGCCGCGACGCTGTCGGTCTACGTCACCGCACCCGAACCGGTGCGCCTGGCCCGGTCGCTCACCCGCGACGGGGCCGCGACACAGCCGACGCTCGACCGCTGGCGGCGGGCCGAGGAGCGGTTCTTCACCGCCGACGGTACGCTCGGTTCGGTCGACATGGTCGTTGACGGCGCTGCTGAGCTCCCGTCCGGCCAGCTGGCGTACGGGTGGATCCGGGACTGGCCGGACGTAGACGCCGGTGGCGCCGGTGGGGCACCATCGGCCCGGTAGGCCAGTCAGCCGATCCCGGGGGAGCGTCCGCCATGACCGCAGACGACGACGGCACCACGCCAACGGCCGCGGCGAGCGGCGGCACGCCGGACGCCGCCACCCCGGACCGGCGGCGGATCACGCTGACCGGGATCAGCTCCCGTGCCTGGGAGCACCCGGCCGACCGGGGCGCGCTGACCGCGCTCCGTGAGCTGCGTGGCTTCGACGACGTGGTACGGACGTTCTTCGGGATGTGGAACGAGCGGGCGTTCCGGCTCAGCTACCTGGCGTCGGCGATCCGGGTCGACCACCGCCAGTACCCCCGGGTGCACCGGTTGCTCGCCGAGGCGGGGACCGCGCTGGACGTGCCGGAGCTGCCGGAGCTGTTCGTGACCCAGTCCCCGGTGCTCGGCGCCCAGGCCATCGGCCTGGACAAACCGTTCATCGTGGTCAACACCGCCTGCGTACAGCAGCTCGACGACGCCGAGCTGCGGACGCTGCTCGGCCACGAGCTGGGGCACGTCCGCAGTGGTCACGCCGTCTACCAGACAATTCTCGCCATCCTGACCCGCTGGGCGGCGAACCTGAGCTGGCTGCCGGTCGGCGCGATCGCGCTGCGGGCGATCATCGCCGCGATGCTGGAGTGGTGGCGCAAGGCGGAGCTGTCCGGCGACCGTGCCGGGCTGCTCGCCGGTCAGGACCCGGCGGCGGCGCAGCGGCTGCTGATGAAGCTGGCCGGCGGCGGCGACCTCAGCCAGATCGACACCGCCGCGTTCCTGGAGCAGGCTGCCGAGTACGACGGCGGCGGTGACCTGCGGGACAGCCTGCACAAGTTCCGGATGACCGCCTGGAGCACCCACCCGGTGCCGGTGGCGCGGGCCGCGGCACTGCGGCAGTGGATCGACTCCGGTGGGTACGCGCAGGTGCTGGCCGGTGACTACCCACGCCGTGCCGACGACCCGGCCGCTTCGGTGACCGAGGAGATCAAGGCCGCCGCGCAGGCGTACCGCGAGGAGTTCGGCCGCAGCCAGGATCCGTTGGTCGGCCTGCTGCGTCGGCTGGGTTCCGGCGCGGCCGACGTCGGCGAGTGGGCCAGCGGTGCCGCTGGCCGCGCCCGGTCCTGGATGGGCGCGGCCAGCTCCACCGGCCGGCCCGGTGGCCGGCGGAGCTGACCCGGAGTCCGACGCGCGTCCGGCGCGGTCGACCTGGTGGCCGGCCCTGGTGGCCGGCGGAGTGACCTGCAGCCGGTCAGCGCAGCGCGGCCAGCCGCCGCTCGATCACGTCGGGATCGAACCGCGCCGGGTCCAGCGGTGCCTGCCCGTCGTCGAGACCGAGCCAGTCGCGTCGGTCCGCGTACTCCGGATGGGACGGGTCGGCCAGCACGTCGAGCAGGTGGGCGTAGCCCCAGACACCGCCGCAGTCCTCCGGCGGGGCGGCCCGCTCGCCACCCGTACACCGGGGGTAGACCGCCGTCGGGTCGCGGTCGGTGACCGCCACGACGGTGACCTTGTGGGTCCAGTCGTCGCCGAAGTCGTACCGGTAGGTGATCGTGTCGCCGACGGCCGGGGCGACCTGCTCCAGGGTGACCTTGCGCTCCGACTGGTGCCCGGTCCGGTCACCCGGCGGTGCGAAATCGCCGTACGGCGTCTCGAACAGGTGCAGATGGCTGTCGTCCCAGTCGAACGCCGACTGGATCACGTGGTGCAGGTCCTCCAACGGAGTGTCACCCACGACTTCCAGCTGTCGCCGGACGGGTGGCTCGCTGTCGGCCAGCACCACGTCGACCTGGTAGACCGGCGCCGGTCCCTGTGACTTCTTCCGTTTGGCCGGCAGTTTGCGCGCCGGTGCCGGCCGGACCGGCCCGGGACGGCGCTGCGCGGGGAAGGCACCGCCGTGCAGCAGGCCGGGGAGCAGGTCCGCCAGGTCGTCGGGACCGGCGTCGTGGTGCGGGGCCGGCGGCCGGTCCGACTCCGGCATGGTGGCCAGTCGGGCGTCCAGCAGGGTGGCCAGCACCGGGTACGGCGGCCCCTCGTCGTCGTCGGGTTCCGGTTCGTCGTCGAGTTCGTCGTCGGCCTCGTCGTGCACGCTGCGGGCGTCCAACGCCTGCTCGACGTGCCACCGCAGGTCGGCCGGGTCGAGTCGGGTCCGGGTGGTGCCCGGATCCCGGGTCAGTTCGTCCAGGGCCGCCGGCAGCTGGTCACCGTCCAGCAGCAGGATGTCCTGGGCGGCCGAGCAGTCAGCGTGGTCGACGATCACCATCATGGCGTGGGTACGGCCGGCCCGCCGGAAGGCGACGGTGAAGACCGAGTCGGTCCCGTCGGGGCTGTCGATCCGCCAGCAGTCGTCCACCGTCACCTCGGCGGCGACCTCGTCGGCCCACTTCGGCATCGGTACGCCGGTCCCGGCGAGGGTCGTCGCCGCAACTCTGGCCACCTCGGCGGCGGGCGGTGGGGACACTGCGGCGATCGCGGTCAGCAGCGCCACCGCCTCGGGACCGCCTCGGTCGGCGAGCTGCGGGATGAGCCCGTCGCGGAGTGGGCGAACGCCGTCGGGGTCGGGTTCGTCGCCGACCATCGCGACGAACATCGCCCCGGTGAGTTCGGCGGCGATCGGATCGTCGTCGTCGACCAGGGCGGCGGCGCCGCTCAGCAGGGTGCCGATGACGTCGCCGGTCTCCTCACTGCAGCCGGGGCAGTCGCACGGTTCGGGGTTGTCGGTGCCGTCCATCGCGCCAGTGTGCCCGTCCGCTTGCGGCGCCGCGAGGCGAGGTCCCGGCGTGTCGCCGGATGAGCAACGGACGGCCCCTACCATCGTCGGATGACGACTGCCATCCCCACCGCCGCCGACCTGCGGTCCGCCATCGCCCGGGAGATGCCCGGAGTTCGCGCCGACCTGGAGCGGCTGATCCGCATCCCCGGTATCGCCTTCGACGGGTTCGACCACAGCCAGGTGGAGCGGTCCGCTGCGGCGGTCGCCGAGCTGGCCCGGGGCTGCGGGCTGGACGTGCAGGTGGTCCGGGCCGGCGGGCAGCCGGCGGTGCTCGGCCGCCGGCCGGCGCCGCCCGGTGCCCCGACGGTGCTGCTGTATGCCCACCACGACGTGCAGCCGGTTGGTGATCCGGCGCTGTGGTCGAGTGACCCGTTCGAGCCGGTGGAGCGGGACGGCCGGCTGTACGGGCGGGGTGCCGCCGACGACAAGGCCGGAGTCATGGCGCACGTCGCCGCGCTGCGGGCGTTCGGTGACGCGTTGCCGGTCGGTGTGGTGCTCTTCGTCGAGGGGGAGGAGGAGTACGGCAGCGAGTCGCTGTCCCGACTGCTCGACGCCCACCGCGACGAGCTCGCCGCCGACGTGATCGTGATCGCCGACTCGGCGAACTGGGAGATCGGTGTACCGGCGTTGACCACGTCGCTGCGTGGTCTGGTCAACTGTTTCGTCGAGGTCCGTACCCTCGAACAGGCGGTGCACAGTGGCATGTTCGGCGGTCCGGTGCCGGACGCGCTGACCGCGCTCTGCCGGCTGCTGGCCACCCTGCACGACGAGGCCGGGGATGTGGCGGTACCGGGCCTGGTCGGCCGGACCGGCGCCGCCGTCGACCTGCCCGAGCAGCGGTTGCGGGCCGAGGCCGGCATGGTCGACGGGGTGCGGTTCACCGGCACCGGAGCGTTGACCGACCGGCTGTGGACCAAGCCGGCGCTGGCCGTGCTCGGCATCGACGCCCCGGCCACCGACGGCGCTCCGAACGCCCTGGTGCCGGCGGCGCGGGCCAAGCTGAGCCTGCGGTTGGCCCCGGGTGACGACCCGTCGGCGGCGTACGCGGCGCTGACCGCGCACCTGCGGGCACAGGCCCCGTGGGGGGCGCGGGTCGAGGTGAGCCTGGAAAGTGACGGCGACGCCTGCGTGATCGACGCGGCCGGTCTGTACTTCGACGCCGCCCGGGCGGCGTTCGCGGCGGCGTGGGACGGCGTGGCGCCGGTGGACGTCGGTGTCGGCGGTTCGATTCCGTTCATCGCCACGTTCCAGGAGATGTTTCCGGACGCGGCGATCCTGGTGACCGGGGTGGAGGACCCGTACACCGGCGCGCACGGGCCGAACGAGAGCCTGCACCTGGGCGAGTTCGCCCGGGTCTGCCTGGCCGAGGCGTTCCTGCTCGCGGCGGTGGCGGATCCGGCGATTCAGCTGCGCGGGCTTCCGCCGGTACGCTAGTCTTTCGAACATGAGTACGAACGAGGTGATTGCGCGGCTCGACGCCGCGGTCAGTGCTCTGCGGGGCGTCAGCGTCTCCGCCTGGTCCGAGGAGTCGCTGCGCGCTCAGCTCGGCGAGGTCTCGGTTGCCCTCTGCGCCATCGATTCCGCGTTGGCCCGGGTGGCCGACGAGGTGCGTGCCCACGGCCTGCGGGTGGAGGAGCCGGCCACGGCCGGCGTCTCGGGTCGGTCGTGACCTGGTCCGTCGGTCGGCTGCGGCTGGGTCGCGGCCGACCGACGGAGAGCATCACGGCGGGCCTACGGACGACACCTCGAAACGCTCGACCCGAGCGTCGCGGATCGCCGCCGTCTGCCCCGACGACGGCCCCGAGCCCCGGAAGCGGAGCAGTTCCGCCTCGGACTCCCACCGTTCGTAGACGTTGATCCGGTCCGGCTCGACCAGGTCGGCGCTGAGGCTGAAGTCGCGGCAGCCCTTCGCGGCGCGGGCCGCCTGCACCACCGGTTGGCATTCAGCCAGGTATGCCGGCCGGCCGGCGGGCTCTACGTACAGTGCACCGGCGATGATGATCAATGCCGCTCCTTTGCGTCGGTTTCCGGCCAGTTCGGTCTTTGGCAAGTTCGGTCTCAGTTCAGCGGGGTTCGGATTCAGTTCAGCGGGGTGTGACCGGTCGGCACGCGCTCGGCGGCCGGTGGCGGCCCCGGCGGGCTGCCGGTGCCGAACGGGCGCCCGCCGAGCCGCTCGCGTCCGTGCGGGGTCAGCCAGTTGGCCAGGTCCGGGCCGGCCGGTACCACCCCGGTCGGATTGATGTCCCGGTGGACCTCGTAGTAATGCCGTTTGATGTGATCGAAGTCGATGGTGTCCCCGAATCCCGGCGTCTGGAACAGATCCCGGGCGTACGCCCAGAGCACCGGCATCTCGGTCAGCTTCTGCCGGTTGCACTTGAAGTGTCCGTGGTAGACGGGGTCGAAGCGCACCAGCGTGGTGAACAGCCGTACGTCGGCTTCGGTGATGGTGTCGCCGACCAGGTAGCGCTGGTTCTCCAGTCGCGTGGAGAGCCAGTCGAGCCGGTCGAACAATCGTCGGTACGCCGCTTCGTAGGCGTGCTGGCTACCGGCGAACCCGCAGCGGTAGACCCCGTTGTTCACGTCGGCGAAGACCACCGAGTTGACCTCGTCGATCTCGGCGCGTAGCGGCTCCGGGTAGAGCTGCGGCGCGCCGCTGCGGTGGTACGCGGTCCACTCGGTGGACAGGTCGAGGGTCATCTGGGCGTAGTCGTTGGTCACCACCTGCCCGGTCGGCACGTCGACCAACGCCGGCACGGTGATGCCGCGCTCGTAGCCGGGAAATCGGGCGAAGTAGGCGTCCTGCAGCCGTTCGACACCGAGCACTGGATCCCGTCCGTCCGGGTCGAGGTCAAAGGTCCAGCTGCGCTTGTCGTGGGTCGGCCCGGCCACGCCCATCGACAGGGCCTGTTCCAGACCGAGCAGCCGGCGGACGATGATCGCCCGGTTTGCCCACGGACATGCCCTGCTGACCACCAGCCGGTATCGATGCGATTCTACCGGATATCCATCGCGCCCGTCGCCGGTGATCCGGGTCGCGATGTACCGCTGATCGCGGGTGAACTCACCGCCGGGGTTGACGTAGCTGCCGTCTGCCGTCTTCGCCATGTCTGCACCGTACCCATCCGACGGGCACCGCACCTGGTCCGGACGTAGTCGGGTTGACAGCGGCAGCCTCCTGTGCGGTATCGGTCATGCCGGTGGCTTCGGTGGACGTCGGACGCGGGATTGGTAGTCTGCTCAGCCAGTTATCGCCCGGCGACGTGCACCATGGCTCATCGTCGTGCAACTCTCCGGTGGGCGTTGACCCACCTGAAATCACCCCGGAGGCAGGGCATGGCTTCACTCGACACGGCACTCAAGGACGCGATGAGCATCGAGGGTGCCATCGGTGCCGCGCTGGTCGACTATTCCAGCGGAATGACACTCGGCACCGCCGGTGGCTCGGCCGAGATGGATCTCGCGGTGGCTGCGGCAGGCAACACGGACGTGGTCCGAGCCAAGATGCGTACCCTGGAGATGCTGAAGATCGCTGACGGCATCGAGGACATTCTCATCACGCTGGACACCCAGTACCACCTGATCCGTCCGGTCTCCTCCCGGTCCGGTCAGGGCCTGTTCTTCTACCTGGCGCTGAGCCGGTCCCGGTCGAACCTGGCCCTCGCCCGGCACCAGCTGCGCCAGCTCGAAGCCTCGATCGAGCTCTGACCGGGCCGGTAGGAGTTTTCGTCTGCTCGCCGGGGCGGGCGGCCGGGTGCGCTCGGCGGCCCTTCCCGGCGAGTGCGCTGCCCGGGTGGAATGACGACCCCGCCCCGTACCGTCGAACGGAGATCAGTCATGTCTGGGACCAACGGCAGCGTTCCGTCACCTCCGGATCCGGCGTCCGCTGAACTTGCCTCACTGAAACACGGCGTCACCGGCGTGATCGGCTCGGTGATCGCCGGTGTCGACGGGCTGTTGCTGCTGCACGATCTGACCGACGGGACAGAGCCGCACGACCTGGCGGCGCTCGCGGCGGCGACCTTCGGGCTCGGTCGGCAGACCGGCCTCGCTCTGCGGCAGGGCCCGTTCCGGGAGTCCACCGTCCGCAGTCACAAGGGCTACTTCTCGGTGTACGCGATCAACGACAGTGCGCTACTCGCGGTGCTCGGCGCCGACGGGCTGAACGTCGCCCGGCTGCACATCGAGGCGCGCGGGGTGGCCGGCCGGTTGACCACCATGCTCGACGAGCACCTGGCAAATCAGGTACGGCTCTGAGAAAACGTCAACCTTGGGTTGACGTCGGACACGCGTCAACTTAAGGTTGACGCATGTCCGAATATCTGCCGCTCGGCAATCCGGTCCGCCTCGACGACCTGATCGCCGGGATCAAACAAGCCAGTGACGACCGACTCGCCCAGCTCAGCAACGCCGTCGTCGTCGGCGACCACCTCGGCGAACTCGCCGATCACCTGATCGGTCACTTCGTCGATCAGGCCCGCCGGTCCGGCGCGTCGTGGACCGAGATCGGGCGCAGCATCGGGGTCAGCAAACAGGCCGCGCAGAAGCGGTTCGTACCGAAGACCCCGGAGGAACCCAACGACCTCGACCCGCAGCAGGGGTTCAGCCGGTTCACTCCGCAGGCCCGCAACGCGGTGGTCGCCGCCCAGCACGAGGCCCGCCGGGCCGGCAACGACGAGATCACCACCGGGCACCTCGTCCTGGCCCTGCTGGCCGACCTGGACAGCCTCGCCGCCCGGGTTCTGGCGGATCGGGTGGGCGACCTGGACCGGATTCGTCAGGTGGCGGCGACGGCCCTGCCGCCGGCGGTCGACCACGTGCCGGAGCTCGTCCCTTTCGACGCCCAGGTGCGCAAGGTGCTGGAGCTGACTTTCCGCGAGGCGCTACGGTTCGACGACCGGATGGTCGGGACGGCCCACATCCTGCTCGCCCTGCTGGAGTACGCCGCCGGGGCCGGCCCGCTGGCCGATCTGGGAGTCACCAAACCCGACGTCGAGACGTACGTCCGCTCTGCGGCCTCTCGGGAGGACCTGCCGGCGGCCTGATTTTCCGTCCGCCGTCAGCCGTCAGCCGTCAGCCGTCAGCCGTCAGTCTCGGCGGTTGTCGGTCGACGGTTGGCGGGCAGTTTGCGGGTGTCCCGCAGTTCGAGATACGGCTCGCGGTCGTCCGGATGGCCGGCCGCGATCGCCCGGCCACGCTCCAGTTCGGCGTCCAACTCGCCGCCGAGCAGGATCGCGATGTTGGTCAGCCACAACCAGACGAGGAAGACGATCACGCTGGCGATGGCGCCGTAGGTCTCGTTGTACGACCCGAAGTTGGCGACGTAGAACGCGAATCCGGCGGAGACCAGCAGCCAGAGCAGCACCGCCAGGACGCTGCCCGGACTCACCCACCGGAACCCGCCCTGCCGGGCGTTCGGCGTGGCCCAGTACAGGATCGAGAACATCAGACTGACCAGGACCACCAGCACCGGCCACTTGGCGACGTCCCAGGCGGCGACCGCCTCCCGTCCGACACCCAGCAGTTCCCCGGTCCGGGCGGCCAGTTCCCCGGTGAAGACGACGATCAGGGCGCTGGCAATCAGCATCAGCCCGATGACGGCGGTGACGCCCAGCCGGATCGGCAACGTCTTCCAGATCGGGCGACCCTCCGGCACGTCGTAGATGGCGTTGGCGGCCCGCATGAAGGCCCCGATGTAGCTGGACGCCGACCAGAACGCGGCGAGCAGACCGACGACGGCCACCAGGCCAGCCGTGTCGGAATTCTCCCGGACCTGGGCAATCGACTGGTCGAGGAAGCCGCCGATCTCGCCGGGCGCGAGACCGCCGATCACGCCCTGGACGTCGTCGGTGGCGCCGCCGCCGAGCAGCCCGAGCACCGCCACCAGCACCAACAAGCCAGGAAAGATCGACAGTACGCCGTAGTAGGTGAGCCCGGCGGCCAGGTCGGGCACTGCGTCGGCGGTGAACTCGCGGATCGTACGCCGAGCGGCTGCCCACAGCGACGAGGCAGACAGCCGGGCCGGGTGGTCCGGCCCCTCGTCCGGCCCCACCGGCGGCCGGTCCGGATCGCCCGGGCTCCGGCGTTCAGTCACCGGCCCGTCCTGGCCCGGTTGGATCCCTGTGGTACCCGCTGTCGACATCGTGGCGACCTCCGATCGGTGCGGTACGAGGATCCTGCCCAACCGCCACCCTGGCCAATCCTCGGGTCGTCGTCCCCCTGCGCCGGACGGGCCGATCGACTTCAAGGAACACCCCTGGACCGCCAGATCGGGTCGGACGCGTACCCCGGGCCGGATGCGACGATGGTGGCGGCCGGCTCGGTCGCCGGCCACATCTCAAGGGGCGCTGCAGTACCTGGCGGCAGACTTCTGGGTGCGTGAATTCATGACACTTCGTGCCACGATCGTCGGTGCCGGTCTTGCCGGCTCGCTGACTGCGGTCGCATTTGCCCGTTCCGGCGTCGGAACCTCCGTCTACGAGGCGTACCTCGATCCCGCCGGGACGACCGGGGGCTTTCTCAACCTGACCGCCAACGCGCTCGGGGCCGCTGCACTCGGTCGGCTGTCTGGAGCAGATACAGGCACGCGGGATCGTGGTGAACCGGCTGTGTCTGTGGAGCGGCGAAGGCCGGCTGCTGGGTTGACTGTCCCGGGCCGGACGCCTGGCCAACCGGCCGATGAACGTGTCGATCATGCGTGGCGACCTGGTGTCCGTACTGCGCGACGAAGCGATCCGGGCCGGCGCGGAGGTCCACACCGGCCGCTGACTGGCCGGGGCCACCAGCAGCACCGGTGGGGTGACCGCGCAGTTCATCGACGGGGCCCGGGTGGAGTGCGACGTTCTCGTCGGTGCCGACGGGACGCATTCGCGGGTGCGCCGGGTGATCAGCAACGCGGCGCCACCGCCCGAGTACGGCGGACACTGCGCAATCGACGGGGTGACCCGGCTGCCGGGCATCGTGGCCGGGACGTTGCATCTGGTGGTCAGCCGGCAGGGCTGCTTCCAGTACACCGCCAAGCCGGACGGCACCGTCTGGTGGAACGCGCTCGTGCCGACCGGCGACCTCGACCCGGCGGAGTTGGCTGGCATCAGCGAGCAGGGCTGGCGGAGCCGGCTGTCCGCGCAGTACGGCCAGGGCGACACCCCGTGCGCCACGCTGATCGCTCAGTGCACCACGCTGGGCCGCCCCGTGCCGCTCTATCTGCCGCAGCGGTTGGCGCACTGGCGACGGGGCCGGATGGTGGTGCTCGGCGACGCCGCCCACCCCGTCGGGTACGGGCTCGGCGCCGGGCTCGCCCTGGAGGACGCCGTGGTGCTCGGCCGCTGTCTGCGTGACGTCGACGACGTGCCGATGGCGCTGGCCACGTACGAGTCGATGCGCAGGTCCCGGACGGAGCGGGCGCTGCGCGCCGGCACGCGGTACGGCCGGTTCCGTAGCCTGCCCGGCCGCGGCTGGCTCGACGTCGCTCTCGCGCCGCTCTACCGCCGGTACTTCTGGGGTGGGGCGTCTTCCTGGCTGCTGGCGTACGACGTGGAGTGGCACCGCCGGGTCCGCGTCTGACCAGCGTCGGTCCGACCGACGTCGGTGGTCGGATCACCGTCCGGCTGACCATCGTCGGGCGGCCGCAACGACCGACCCGGGCCGCCACGCAACACTCCGCAACTGCACGCCAACCGTGCGCCGGTGACGGTCGCCCTGACCCTGATCTGTGGCCTGGCGATGGTGCCCCAGCTGCGCTACGACTGGCTGTCCGGGCTGGCCTTCTTCAGCCTGGTGATGCTGCTGATCAACTGCCCGTTGCGCTGGTGGTCGGCCACACCGTGGTCTTCGTGGCCATCGCGGTGGGCCTGCTGCGGGTCAGCGCCGACTCGGTCGTGATCCTGATCTGCTGATCGCCATCACCAGCGGCGTGCAGGTGGCGATCTACAACCAGATCGACACCTCGATGCAGTTGTTGCAGGCGCGGGCCGAAACTGACCCAGTTGGCGGTGGCCAGAGAACGGCTCCGGATCGCCCGCGACCTGCATGACATCCTCGGCCAACGGCTGTCCGCGGTGACCCTCAAGGCCGATCTCGCCGCCCGGATGGTGGACTCGGCGCCGGACCGGGCGGTGACCGAGATGGCCGAGGTGGCGCGGGATGCGCTGGCCGAGGTGCGGGCGGCGGTCTCCGGCTACGGCTTCCTCTCGACCTGAGATGGATTCGGGGATGGCTGTGCCGCAGAGCTGGCAGGAACGGCGGTTGATGCCGACCTGCGAGGGTGGTGAGGTTCGATATGAGGCTGACAAGAGCGGTGCTCTCCGTAAAGACTATTGCTCATGAGTACGACCGATGCTCTAATTCGTGGTACCCGGTCGGGTAAGCTTCGGCGGTACTGACCTGCACGATCGGTGCGGTGGTGCCGGTGCCGGTGCCGGTGCCGGTGCCGGTGCCGACGGGACCGCTCGAAGGAGGAGAGGCCTTGGCTTCCGCACGCGCGCTGCGGGAACGCGTCCGCAAGGAACTGACCGACGAGATCGTCGAGATCGCCAAGGCGCAGCTCGCCGACCGGGGTGCCGAAAACCTCTCCCTGCGGGCGATCGCCCGGGATCTCGGCATGGTCTCCTCAGCGGTCTACCGCTACTTCCCGAGCCGTGACGACCTGCTGACCGCGCTGGTCACCGACGGCTACAACTCCGTCGGCACCGCCGTCGAGCAGGCCGACGAGGAGGCGGCGGCCGACGACTTCGCGGGCCGGTGGCGGTCGGTCGGGCAGGCGCTGCGTAGCTGGGCGATCGAGCACCCGCACGAGTACGCACTTCTCTACGGATCACCGGTACGCGGCTACCACGCCCCGGAGACCACTCTGCAGGCGGCGATGCGGGACAAGGTCGTGCTCGGCCGGATCATCAGCGACGCGCACCGAGCCGGAGTGCTGCGTACCCCGCCGACCGCTCAGGCCACGCCCGAGTCGCTCGGCGGTGACCTCGAGCGAGTGCGGTCGGCCGTGCTCCCAGCCGTGCCCGACGAGTCCGTCATCGCCGCGCTGGCCGCGTGGAGCGGGCTGTTCGGGATGCTCAACCTGGAGCTGTTCGGCCATTTCAACAACATCATCGACGACCGGGCAGCCCTGTTCGACCAGGCCCTGACCCGCCTGGCCGAGTTGGCCGGACTGCCGACCTGACCCGACACACCACGCCAAGGCACCGCGACACCCCTCGGAACACCGCGGTACGCCACGCCCGAACAACTGGAGACTGTCCGTGCGGATCATCGTCATCATCTGCACAGCCGTGCTCATCATGGAGTTCGTCCTGCACGGCCTCGCCATGTACATCGGTATGGAGGCAGGTATCCAGCCGTTGCAGAACCACTTCGGGTTCCGCCCCAGCCGGGCGTTGACCCTGCTGATCGCGGTCCTCGACACTCTGGCCGCCGCCGGCCTGGTGATCGGCATCTGGCGGCCGGGGATCGGCGCCATCGCCGCCGGCTACACAGTGGCCTTCTTCGGCATGATGCTGATCCTGCGCTTCTACCGTAACCTCGGCGGCATCCTGCCGCCCGACTTCCCGCTCTTCTTCGCCCTCGGCGTGGTCGTCCTGGTACTGCAGCTGATGCGTTGACGCCCGCAGCGGACGCGAGTCGGAGCCGGTGGGCGAAGCGGCCCCAGCGGGCGAGGTTGGCGCGGCGGCCAACCGCACCGGCCGGGCCGGCCGGTACCCGCACAATATTCCCGACTGGTGATCGGCGTGGAACGATGGGCGGATGCCACGAGGTGCGAAGGCGGGTGAGGAGCGGGCCGGGGTGCCGTTGACCAACCTCGATCAGCCGCTGTTCGACGGCGCCGGTGCGACAAAGCGCGACCTCGTCGACTATCTCGACGCGGTGCACGACCAGATCGTCCCCGCGCTGCGCGACCGGCCGCTGTCGGTGGTCCGGGTCCGACCCGGCCAGCCACCGTTCATGCAGAAAAACCTGCCCGGGTACGCACCGGACTGGATTGCCACCGCCGAGGTGTGGGCGGACCGTTCCCGGCGGATGCTGACCTACGGTCTGTGTAACGACCGGCGGACTCTGCTCTGGTTCGCCAATCAGCGGTCGGTCGAGTTCCATCCGACTTTGACGACAGCCGGCGAACGGGCGTACCCGACGCACCTGATCCTCGACCTCGACCCGCCGCCGGGCGGCGCGTTCCGGTTGGCGGCGCAGGCGGCCCTGCTGGTCCGCGAGGTGCTGACCTCGTGCGGCATGGCCGGGGCGGTGAAGACCAGCGGCGCCAAGGGTGCGCACGTGTTCGTGCCGCTGGCGGGTGACGCCGACCATGCCGACGTCGCCGCGGCGACCCGGGCGATCGCGACCCGAGCCGAACGCCTGGACCCGGCGCTGGCGACGACGGCTTTCATCGTCGAGCAGCGGGACGGCAAGGTCTTCCTCGACTCGACCCGGGCCGGCGGCGCGACCGTGGTCGCCCCGTACAGCCCACGGCTGCGGCCGGGTCTGCCGGTCTCTTTCCCACTGACCTGGGAGGCGCTGGAGGCGGCGGTGCCGACCGACTACACCATCGGTACGGTGCCGTCCCTGCTCGGCGACGGCGATCCGTGGGCGACGCTGATGCCGCTGCCGCAGCGCCTCGATCCCGGCCTGGTCGAGCAGGGGCACGGCATCCCGATCGCGCGGGTGGTCGCGATGCACGAAGGCAAGCGCCGCGCCGCCGAACGCCGTAGACGCGAGGCCCGGGAGCCCGACGGCGGGCCGGGCTGACCCTGTCCGGGTACGACGGCCCTGTCCGGGTACGACGGTCAGTCGATCCGGCCGACCGGCTCGCGCTTTTCAGCCTGGAACACGTCCTCGGTGCGGCCGCGGGCCCAGTAGCCGGATATCGAGATCGCCTCGCGGGGGACGCCTCGTGCCTGGAGCACCTTGCGGACGGCCTTGATCGACTCTCGCTCGCCGTGCGCGAAGACCTGCACGGCGCCGGGAGAGTCCTTGGCAGGCGGCCAGGGCCAGTCCTCCATCGCGCGGGCGAGGAACACGGTGTCACCGTCGTCGGCGTTGACCAGCCAGTTCACCGTCACCTGGGCGGGGTGTTCGAGGTCGATGATGTCGGCCGGATCGGTGATCTCGAGGTGCGCGACGCCGCGCGCGTGCTCCGGCAGTGCCTGCAGGGACGCGGCGATCGCTGGCAACGCGGACAGGTCCCCGGCGAACACGTGCCAGCCGACCTCCGGGTCGGGCGCGTACGCACCGCCGGGACCCGACATCACCAGCCGGTCGCCGGGCGTGGCCTTGGCCGCCCACACCGCCGCCACCCCGGCGTCGCCGTGGGTCACGAAGTCGATCGCCAGCCGCCGGGTGGCCTGGTCGAACCAGCGGACCGTGTAGGTACGGGTCACCGGCCGTTGCCGGGCCGGCAGGGTGGTTCGCAGCGCGGCGAGGTCGTAGGGCGGCTCCAGCCCGAGCGTGGGGTCGACGAACAGCAGCTTCACGTACGCGTCGGTGTGGCCGACGTAGCTGAATTCGGCCAGCGACGGCCCGGCGAGAACCACCCGCACCAGGTGCGGCGTCAGCCACTCGGTGGACTCGACCGTGAGTACGTACTGATTCGGTGCCTGCCGCCGGGTCGTCGCCATCGCATGTTCCTCCGCTTCGCTGCTCCTTCTTAGGTTAGGCGAGCCTACTTCGCGGCGTACTGCGTGGCGACGGAGGCCGGTGCGGCGTGACCCCCCGGGCGACTTCGTCGTGTACCGGCTCCGAGATGGCTTGCTAACCGTGCCGCAACAGCCTGACCGAGGCCGGGGTCTTTCGGAACCCGCCGGTTACCGCGGGCGGGTACGCCGCAGAAAGGGCTCCTCGGTGCCAGCCAACGCGTCGCCGGCCGTTTCACTATGTGCTGACCGTGCTGACACTGTCGGTCGCGCTGCTGCGGGGGCGGCGGAGGTCCCGGCGCTCTGCGGTGGCTCCCGGGCCGCCGCGCGGCGGGACGAGCTAGAAGAACCCGGCCCACCCGGCAAGCTCCTCGACTGAGCGCCCCCCGGTGTCAGTCGGCGGGGGCCGCCGAGGCGGGGCGGGTGGCCGCGACGGGTCGAGCGTCGGTCCGGTGGGTATCCGCGAGACCAGCGTGGTCGGCACATCGGTCGCCTGGGTCGCCGAGTAGCCGAGCTGCCCGAGGACGGTCGCGTTGGGCACCGGGAACTTGATGCCGAGGTCAGTGACGACGTAGTACGGGCCGGTATCGGCGGTCGGCGCGCCGAAAACCCGCCCGGCGGCGACCCGGCCCGGCGGCACCAGCACATAGTCGGCGAGGATCACACCGTCGCGGGTGACCGAGTCGGTCGGTACGGCCTCGTCGAGGCCGGCCACCGTACCGCCGACAGAGGTGATCGTCGGTACGGTGCGTGCGTCGCTGGTGACCGCGCACAGCGTGTAGCCGGTTGCCGGTCGGATCAGCGCGGGCGGCGACGCAGGCGGCGCGCTGTCTCCGGCCGCTGGCCGCACCTGGCTGCTGGTCGGTGCCGCCGTAGCCTGGGACACAGGTATCTCGACCGGCCACGGTGAACTCGGCGCGCAGGATTCTCCGTTGCAGCTCGGTGATCGGCGCGAGCCCGTCGTCGAGGACGAGGTAGTACTGCGGCCCCGAACCGGTCTGCGCGACCAGCACCTCGCCGATCGCCCAGCCGTCCACTTCGCTGGACGGCTGGTTGCGGCCGCTGAACGCGACCCGTTCGATGGCGTTGCCGGCGGGTAGCGCGTCGAGCCACGCCGGGCCGACCGGTGCGGCGTTGACCTCTCCGAAGAGGGCGGGTACGACGTTGCGGGCGTCGCGGATCAGGAACCGGCGGCCGTGCCAGACGAGGTGCGTCGCGTCCTGCCGGGAGTCGCGGACCAGCACGCCCTCCTCCGCCAGCGACCGCCCGCCGACCGGTGCCCGGGACACGACCAGAGAGACGGTCTCGACGGTTCGGCCGGTGTCATCCCCGCTGGGCGCCGAGCAGATCGTCCAAGGTAGGCCAATGTGCTTACTGGCCGGTGCCAGAGAGTTGGGCGCGCCCGGAATACCGATCGTGACGCCGCGGGGCGTGCTGGCCAGCGAGTTGCCAGGCACCCGGAACACGGGCGCGTCGGGGCGGCCGGAGGCCAGCACCGCCGACGCGTAGTTGAGCGTCGGGTGCAGTTTGCCTTGACGGTAGATGAAGCTGGCGCCGGTCTCCTTCTCGATCACGACCGCGCCGTCGGCCTGCCACCTGTCGCTGCCGGCCTTGGTCACGATGCCGTAGATGCCGAACCCGGCGGCTACCAGGATGGCGATCATCAGGCCGCCGAAGATTGCGCCGACACCGCGGCGCAGCGGGGACTGCTGCGGGTCGGTCTCGCGCATCACGTAGGCAGATATGACCCGTTGAGTGAGGAACTGGTACGAGTGGAGTTGGTCGCGTCGCGTGGCCATGTCTGGGTCACCCCCCGTCGGGGCGGGCGCCGGCACGCGAACCAGGCCGCGTAGGTCGATCATCTCCGGGCTGTCCGATGCCGTCGCCCGCGTCGATCGTCACGGAGCCGGCCTCACCGGCCGCGACCTCCAGGGCATCGCGGATGCTCGGGTAGGCCCCCGAACGCTGTGGCTGCCGCGCTCATCACCGCGCAGACGCCAGTCGTGCCCGACGAATGCGATTGCTCCAATCTAGGGAGTCGGGCTTGGCAAAGCCGGCATGATCCAGTTGGATTGGTCGACCTGGTCCAGGAAGGAAATGGTTCCGAGGCTACTTGACAGGTTGATCGGGAGCCTGTTTCGTACTCGTGTCCTGGGCGTGTGGCGGGCTATGGTGCGGTGGGGGCACGGTGAGCGGTCTGCTCGGCATCTCGATCGTCAACTACCGTAGTGCGGGTGACACCGGCTGCCTCATCCGTTCCATCGTGACCGGACGAGCCACCGGTCCGCAGGCCACCGGTCCGCGCATCGCGATCGCCATCGTCGACAACAGCGACCAGGCCGCCGAACTGTCAGAGATCGCCGGGTCCGCCGAGCGTGCCGGCGTGACGGTCCGGGTGATCGCCGGGCACGGCAACGTCGGGTACGCCGCCGGCAACAACCTCGCCGCCACCTGGCTCCTGGCCGAGGGCGCTGACGTCATATGGGTGCTCAACCCGGACACTCGGATCGCGGGCGGCGTGCTCGCCTCGGCCCTCGATGTGCTGCACGCCGGCGACACCGCGATCGGCGCGACGGCCAGCGTCGCACCGGGCGGCGGGCCGGACCTCGGCATGGTCGACCTGTGGACCGGCCAGAGCGGACGACCGCCCGCCGGCGGGGTGCCAGGGTCGAGCAAACTGGTCTACGCGGCCGGCCACTCGCTGCTCGTCACCCGCCGCGCGTGGCAGGATCTGGGCGGGTTCTCCGAGGACTTCTTTCTGTTCTACGAGGAGGCTGACATAGCGCTACGTGCGGCCCGGTTGGGCATCCCGACCACAGCGGTCCCGGACCTGGCCGTCGAGCACACCGGCGGGGTGGCGACCGGGGCGACGGCGGACATGGCGGCCAAGTCGACCACGACGTACTTTCACGCCAGCCGCAGCTGCATAATCTTCTTCCGCAAGCACTATCGGCACCGGGTGCCGTTCGCCGCCGCGGCCCGGCTCGGCTACGCCGCGAAGGCGCTGCTCGCCCGCCGCCCCGACGCGGCGACCGCCGTCATCCGGGGCACCGTCGCCGGGTTGCGGGCTTGACGAGCCGAGGGCTGAGCCCGGGCCGGTCCGGGCCGGGCCGGTTCAGGCCGGCGGCGTACGCGATCCGGCGCGCGGTCGGCAGCGCGACGGCGATGTACGTGGCCGCGCTGGCCATGTCCGGGTTCGCCATCCTGCTCAGCGTCGCGCTGCCGCCGGCAGAGCGCGGCCTGCTGGTCGCTACGACGACGAGCGCGACCGTCGGCGTCGCAGTCGGCGGGCTGTCACTGGAGACGTTCATGCTCGCTCAGGGCAGCGACTGGCTACGGGAGCGGTCCGGGCGGCGCAGCCTCGCCGTCTACGCTGCCACGGTGCCGCTGTCGGCCACGCTGGGCTGGGTCTTCGCCTGGTACGCGGAGGCGGCGTCACCGGCACTCGCGGCGACCGGGGCGGCGTGCGTCGCGGCCGGCACCATGCCCGCGGCGGCGGGCCTGACCCTCGGGCGGTTCGTCGCCGTCTACCGCCAGCGCGCGCTGTTCGCCGCCACCGCGCCCGTGCTCTACCTCGTGCTCATCCTCGCCTCGGTCGACGACGCGACGGTCTGGCTGCTGGCCTGGCTGGGCTGCCAGGCGGTGATGGCCGTCGCGATGTGGGCGGCGCACGGGGCACCGTTGGGCGCGATGGCGCGGCGCGCCTCGGCGGAGCCCGAACGCCTCGCCCGGCTGGGCCTGACCCACACCGGCGCGGTGGCACAGATCTTCACGTACCGCTTCGACCAACTCGCGCTGGCCCGCTACCAGGGCGCGGACGCACTGGCGATCTACTCCCTGGCGGTAGCGGCGATCGAGTTCTCCCAGGCCGGCGCAGTCGTCGCAGCCCAGCGTACGCTGCGCGACCACGAGGAAGGCTCGGCCGATCGGCTGCGCGGGGTGCTGCGTCGGGCTGTCTACCTGGCGGTCGGCATGGGAGTGCTGGTGCTCGTCGGGCTGGCCGGTATCGGGGTGCTGACCAGCGGGTACGCGGCGGCGGTGCTGCTCGGTGCGCTGCTGGTGCCGCGCAGCGTCGCGGTGTCGGTCGGTAAGGTCCTCAGCGCGCGCCTGGTCAACCTCGGCGGCGAGCGCACCACCGCCGTGATCGCGCTCGGCACCGCGCTGGCCGCAGTGGTCGGCTATCCTCTCGTCGCCGCGCCGTACGGGGCGTGGGGCGTCGCCGCGCTGTCGGTGGCCCTGTTCGCCGCGCACAGCACGGCGCTGGGCCTCGCCGTCCGGTCCGGGGCCGGTCATCGGGTGGCGGGGGACAGGGACAGCGGGCGTGAATAGCGACGGAACCCGCGTCGTCGCGGTGGTGCTCAACTGGAACTGCGCGGACGACACGATCCGCTGCGTCCGGGCGGTCGCCGCCGGCAGCGCCGTGCCGGAGGTGGTCGTCGTCGACAACGGCTCCACCGACGACTCCATCGACAAGCTGCGTACGCTCGGTGATGCGGTGACGCTGGTGCGGCTCGACGCCAACCTCGGCTACGCCGGCGGGATGAACGCCGGTATCCGGGTCGCGCACGACCGCGACGCGGCCTTCGTCTGGCTGCTGAACGCGGACTGCGTACCCCGGCCGGACACGCTGTCGGCGCTGTTGGCGCATGCGGACCGGTACGCGGTGTCCACATCGGTCCAGACGACGTCCGCGCGACCCGACGCCCCCGACCCGGAGCCGTACGTCGTCGCCGCGACGCTGCCGGGCGGCCGGGTGCGGCCGGTCCACTGCGCCGGGTGCGAGGTCGGTGCGCACGATGTGGACGTGGTGACCGGCGCGGCCATCCTCCTCGGCGTCGGTTGGGCCGTCCGGGTCGGCCTGTTCGACGAGCGGTTCTTCCACTACAAGGAGGAGTTCGACCTGGTACGGCGGATCGCCACGGCGGGTGGCCGGATCGGCCTGGTCTGCGCCTCGCAGGTGTGGCACCGGCGGGGCGGCAGCCTGGCCGGTTCGAGTCCTCGCGCGCAGTACTACCATCACCGCAACGAGATCCTCTACGTACGCAAGCACTACCCCCGTCCGCTGCGGCGGATCCTGATCGGGGAGCCGGTCCACTACAAGAACCTGGCCAGGTCGGTGCTCCGCCTCGTCGCCGGAGGCCGCAAGGACCGGCGCCGGGCGCTCGCCGTTCTTGCCGGCTACTGGGACGGGCTGCGTGGAGTGCACGGCCCGACGGAGAGGTTCTAGCGTGCACGCCCTGTTCGTCAGCCACTCCGCCGATCTCATGGGCGCGGAGCGTTCGTTGCTCGCCCTGGTCGGCGAGGCGGTACGGGCGCGCGGGCACCAGGTCACCGTCACGCTACCCGGGGACGGGCCGCTGCGCGCGCAGCTCGCTGCGGCCGGCGCCGACGTGGTCGTGCTGCCGACCCGGTTGTGGATGGGCCGGCGGTACGGCCCTGCGGTCGGCGCGGTCCGACTGTTCCAAGCACTCGCGTCGGTTCCCCGATACCGGCGTCTGCTGCACCGAACGCGGCCGGACGTCGTGGTCACCAACTCGGCGGTGGTACCAGCCGGGGCGATCGCCGCGCGGATGGCCCGGCTGCCGCACGTCTGGGTGGTGCGGGAGAGCCTGCTCAGCAACCCGAGCCTGCGGTCCGTGCTGCCCCGGGCCGCGATCGTCCAGCTCATCGCGCGCCTCTCGGACGGCGTCGTGGCGGTTTCCGCGTACGCCGCCAGCCAGGTGACCAGCGCCGTACCGATGGCGCGGACGAAGCTGCGGGTGATCCCGCCGCCGGTCGAATCCGGTGTCCCCGGGCCGGGTGCGGACCGTCCGGTCGCACTGGAGCGGCTGCTGCTGCTGGGCCGGCACAGCGCCGAGAAGGGCCAGGCCGACGCGGTGCAGGCGCTGGCGATCTGCGCGCGCCAGGGCCGCGCGTTCACCCTCACCCTGGCCGGGGTCGGTGACGGCGCAGCGCGGAGCGACCTCGCCGACCTGGCCCGCCGGTACGGCGTCGAGGCGCAGCTCGAGACCGTAGCGTGGACGGACGACCCGGCCGCGTTGTACGCGCGGGCGGACGCGACGCTGATGCTGTCCCGCAACGAGGCCTACGGCCGGGTGACGTTCGAGTCGCTCCGCTGCGGCACACCGGTGATCGGCTACCGGGCGGGCGCCACGACAGAGATCCTCGCCGGTGGTGGCGGACTGCTGGTGGATGCCGACGCCGGTGCGCTCGCCTCGGCGTTGCTGGATCTGGCCGCCGACCGGGAGGCGTTCGGGCGGCTCACGGCCGAGGCGTCACGGCGCGGGCAGGAGCTCGCCACCGAACCGTCCCCGGCCGCACGCTTCGTCGCGTACCTCGAAGAGTTGGGCGCGGTCAGCTGATGTCGCACCTGCCCACGCTGCGTGGCGCGTCCCGTCCGGCGGACCCGGCCGTGGCGGTCGTCGCCGGGGCGGCTGCCGTGGCGGTCGGGGTGGTGGCGGCCTGGCAGCCGTTCGCGCTCGCCGCCGTGGCCGTCGTCGGCGTGCTCGCCTGGGGGCTGTGGACCCCGGATCGGCTCAACTACACGCTGTTCGCGGTCCTGTTGCTCGTCCCGGTCACCGCCGATCCCGGATACCCCGTCGATCCGGTATGGATAGTGTTGCTGGCGGCGACGGCGATCGCCGCACTCGGCCGGATTCAGCGCTTCCAGCCGTACGCGCCGCTGCCGTCCGGCGGGATGGTGGGATTCGTGGTCCCGGCGGCCTGCGTGCTCACCGGCCTGGTGTGGTGGACCGGCCCGAAGGACATTGTGATCGCCGTCGCGCCGCTGACCTGCTATGCGCTGGTCGGCTGGCATGTCGTGGCCGAGGCGCGGGCCGGTGCGCCGGTGGTCCGCCTGGCGCGGGCGTTCGCCTGGGTCGCCGTACCCGTCACGCTGCTGGCCGTCTACCAGCGGATGTCCGGCACCTGGCCGGTTCTCGACCAGCTGGCCATCAGCAACGCGTTCACGGCACAGGCGGGAGCCGGCAGGTCGGCCGGCACTATGGGACATCCGATCGTCTACGGCACGTACGGCATGCTGGCGATGTGCGTGGCCGTCGGCCTGCGCGGCCGGCTCTGGCAGGTGCCGTTCGCCGCAGGCGCGGTCGGCCTGCTGCTGTCCGGGTCGCGCAGCGCGTGGATCGGTACGGCCTGCGCGCTCGGCATCTGGTACCTGGCCCAGCCGCGCAAGCTCACCCGGCGCGGGGTCGGTCTGGTCGCGGCGTCCGCCGCCGCCGGCACCGTGCTGGTGGCCGTCGGTCCCAAGCCGGTGCGGGACCTGACGGACCTCGTCCGGGCCCGCCTGACCAACGTCGGCGGGTCGAGTTCGGCGACGGCGCGCTACCGCCGTACGGAAGAGGCCTGGTCCGGCATCATGGACGGTGCCGGCAGTGCGCTGTTCGGCCTGGGCCCGGAGGCGCACGTGCGGTTCTTCCAGCAGATCGGCATCTCCGACGGGCAGGCACAGGCGTTCGACAACAGTTACCTCACCCTCTGGTACGACTTCGGCGTGCTCGCGCTGCTGGTGTTCGTGTCCATCCTGGCGGTCGTGCTGGTCAAGCTCAGGTCGCTGACGGCACGGATGCTCATCGTCGGGTTCGCCGTACAGATCTGGTTCTTCGACTTCTACCTGTGGCCGGCCGCCGCAGGGGTGCTGCTGCTCGCCGTCGGCATCGGCGCCGCCGAGTCGCTGCGACCCGTCGACTGTAGGCTCCCCGACCCGGCGTTGACGGCCTTGCGACGATGAGCGGAGCGGACCTGCTGCTAACATTGCGCCGCTATTCCGGCGGGGTGTGAGGTTCAGCGTGAAGCTTTCCGGGCGGTTCGCCCCGGCTCGGCTGCTCAGTCGGCCTGCCTCCGACGGGCCGGGCGATGTCGCGCCATCCGTACCCCAGCAGCGGCACCAGCAGTGGCAGCAGCTCACCCTCGAGCGCCAGCTGCGAGCCGTGTGGTCGCAGCGGTGGCTGGTGCTGGCGCTGGTGCTGCTTGGCGGCGCGGGCGCGGGTCTCGCGTCCGCCCAGCAGGAACCCATGTACCGGGCGGACGCCCAACTGTTCTTCGCGCCGAACTTCACCACCCGCGACATCGGCCAACTCAACGAGGGCGGCAACTACATCCTGCAGCGGGTGCGCTCGTATGCCGAGGTGGGCAACAGCCCCGAGGTGGCCGAAGCCGTCGTCCGGCGGCTCGGACTGCCGTACCAGCCCTCGGAGTTGACGCAGCGGGTCACGGTGACCGGCGCGGCCGGCACGGCGGTGCTCACCGTCGAGGTCCGTGACCCGGATCCGGTACGCGCCCGCGACATCGCCGACGCGATCGCGGCGGAGTTTCCCGCATACGTCGCGCGCCTGGAGAAGCCGACCGGCATCGACGAGTCACCGGTCAAGGTCTCGGTGACCCGGCCGGCGACGACGCCCTCGGCCCCGGCCACACCGCAGGTCACCGCCGACACCGGGCTCGGCGCCGCCGGGGGCCTTGCGATCGGGGTCCTCGTCGCGGTGGTCCGCTACGCGCGCGACCGCACCGTACGAGACGAGAGCCACGCGGCCGAGGTCGCCGGCACCGTCCTGCTCGGTGCCGTCGCGGCCGGCGGGGGGAGGCCGCCGCTGGCGACCGGCGACGACACGGAGCCGCGCGTCGAGGCGTACCGGCAGATCCGCGCCAACCTGCGGCTGCGCGCGGCCGGGAGCCGGTTCGCCAGCCTCACGGTCACCGGCCCGGTGCCGGGGGAAGAAAGAACGGCTACTGCGGCGAACATCGCCATCGCGTTCGCCCGGGCCGGCGAGCCGGTCGTGCTGATCGACGCGGACGTACGGCATCCCGGCGTGCACCGGCTCTTCGACGTGCCGAACACAGTCGGCCTGACCAGCGTGCTGCGCGGCGAGGTCGCGGCCGAGCAGGCCACACACCGGCTCCCGGACCTGCCGTTGTACGTCCTGCCGGCCGGTCCGGTCGGGCCTGGGCCGAGCGAGCAACTGCTGGCCTCGGATGCGCTGGCCCCGGCGCTGGAGTCGTTGCGGCTCGGCGGCCGGTTCGTCGTGGTCGACGCGCCATCGCTACTGTCCGATGCGGAGACGCTGCTGCTGGCGGGCGCGACCGACGCGACGCTGCTGGTGGCCCGGGTCGGCTTCACCCGCGCTGATCAGCTGGCCGTCGCCACCGACGTGCTGCGTGCCCTACCTGTCAACCTGGTGGGCCTGGTGGCGACGCGGCGCGGGGCGGCGACGCGGCGCGGGCGCTCGGCGGTACCCGGTCGCCGGCACAGTCGCGTACGTTAATCCACATGAGCGATAGCGTCGCACTGCTCCTGCGACGTGTGGGGTTCGGTCCGACCTCGTCCGAGTTGGCCGCCGCGTCGAAGGCCGGATACGGGGCCACCGTGGCGCGCCTGATGGACCCCGGAGAGCAGGACCGGGGTGCAGCGGCGGCGCCGATGCCGGAGCTTGGCCCCGACGCGTTCGACGATCTGCCCGACCCGGGCGCCGAGCGGCGCGCCGCCGCGGAGGCGCTCCGCCGCCAGCAGACCGACACGATCATCCGGTGGTGGCTCGACCGGCTGACCGTCGCCGACCACCAGACCACCGAGAAGCTGCTGTTCTTCTGGCACGGGCACTGGGCGACCTCAATACGGAAGGTCGGAAGTCCGCAGTTCATGCTGGCACAGCACCAAAAGATACGGAGCTCGCCGACGTTCACCACAATGGCCCGCAAACTGGTCACCGACCCGGCGCTGGTCTACTGGCTCGACGGGCACACGAACACCAGACGGGCGCCGAACGAGAATTTTGCCCGAGAGCTGATGGAACTGTTCATGCTCGGCATCGGCCAGTACGGCGAACGCGACGTCAAGGCGGCCGGCCGGGCACTGACCGGCTGGAAGACCGACCTCAGCGTGCCGGCGACGGCGATCTTCGTACCCGAGGACCACGACGCCGGTCCCAAAACCATTCTCGGCGCCACCACGAAGTTCGACGCGCTCTCGCTGGTGGACCACCTCGCCGCCCGGCCGGCCTGCCCCCGGTTCATCGCGGACCGGCTGTGGTTCCGGTACGCGTCCTCCACCGAGCCGATCCCGGAGTCCACCCGGGGGAAGATGGTCGCGGCGTTCCCGGTGGGCATCTCGATGCTGCGCGCCCTGGTCGAGGACGAGCAGTTCCGCTCGGGGCGCTTCCGGATGGTGAAGCAGCCGATGGAGTGGCTGGTCGGAGCAATGCGGCAGCTCGGCATCCGCCCGGCGCGGCTCTCCGGCGAGGCCTTCCACACGGTCGTCAGTGGGCTCAAGGGTCTCGGGCAGGTGCCGTTCGCGCCGCCGAGTGTGGCCGGCTGGCCGAGCGGGACAGCCTGGCTGACCTCCTCGGCAGCCCAGGTAAGGCTGGGCCTGGCCGGCGTACTCGCCGAGTCGGCCGGCGGCGTGTGGGTCACGGTGGAGCGGTTGGCCGACGTACTCGTCGTTCCGACCTGGACCAACCGTACGTACGCGGCGTTGAAACAGGCGACGACACCGCGGGAGCTGATCACGCTCGGCCTGGCCAGCCCGGAATACCTGGTGAACTAGCATGGATCCGTTGACCCGACGCACGTTCCTGCTGGCCTCCGGCGCGCTCGGCGGCGGTGCGCTCGCCGCAGCCGGCCTGGGCATCGCTGAGCTGCTCGCCAAGGGCGACAAGGACGGCGAGCCCGGACCGGCCGACACGTTGGTGATCGTGACGCTGTACGGGGGCAACGACGGGCTGAACACCGTCATCCCGTACACCGACCCGGCCTACCACTCCGCCCGGCCGGAGCTGGCCTACGCCCCCGAGGAGGTGCTCCACCTCGACGGCGCGCTCGGACTCAACCCCGCGCTGGGCGGACTGAAGCGGCTCTGGGACGACAAGCGGTTGGCAGTCGTCCTCGGCGTCGGATACCCCCGGCCGGACCGCAGCCACTTCCGGTCGATGGACATCTGGCAGACAGGGTCGCCCGACACGCCGATCCGGACCGGCTGGGTGGGGCGCTGGCTCGACGGGATCCAGGCATCGCCGGAAGCGGCCGTCAGCTTCGAGCCGGTGCTTCCGCCACTGCTGGCAGGCGAGACGCGGGCGGGAGCGAGTGTCACGCTCGGCGTACCCCAACTGCCCGCCGGGATCAGCGCGGACATGGTCCGCGCGCTCGGGCGCGAACAGCGGGGCGAGGACGTCCTGCAGGCACGGGCGGCGACCGCGCTGCACGACTTTCTGCGGGTGGACGGCCTGATCCGACGGGTACGGGAGTCCGATCAGCCGTTCGAGGCCGGCGAGGCCGGACACCTCCCGGCCACCGGCACAGGCGGTGAGACGTCACTGGCCACCCAACTCGCGCTCGTGCACCGGTGCATCGAGGCAGGCGTACCCACCCAGGTCTACTCGGTCAGCCTGGGCGGCTTCGACACGCACGCCGACGAGCGGCCCGCGCAGGAGCGGCTGCTCAAGGAGGTCGACGGGGCGCTGACCATGTTCATGGACCGGCTGACGACGACGAGCCCGGCCGGGCGCAACGTCACGGTCGTTGTCTACAGTGAGTTCGGCCGCCGGGTGCGCGCCAATGCCTCCGATGGCACCGACCACGGGACCGCCGGACCGGTCTTCGTACTCGGCCCTCGAGTCGTCGGGGGCTTCCACGGCGAACAGCCCAGTCTCACCGACCTCGACGACGGCGACCTGAAGGCGACCACCGACTTCCGGGACGTCTTCGGCACGCTGCTCGCCTCCGTACTGCACGCCGACCCGGCCCGCTACCTGGAGGGATACCAGCCGAAGCCACTGTCGCTGATCGCGCTGTAGCTAGTGGTGGCGGTTGGGCCCGTGCGGGTCGGGCCCGACTTCGTCGGGCAACGCCTCGTCGTCGGGCCACGTCTGGTCGTCGGGCGCTGCCCCCTGTCGCGGGGCAGGCGGCGCCTGGTAAGCGGGTGCGGGTGGCTGGTAGATAGGTGCGGGCGGGTATTCCTGCGCTGGCTGTTGGGCCGGATAGGCGGGTGCCGAGGGGTACCCGGGAGTGGGCTGGCCCGGGTATCCGGACGCCGGCGAGAACGGATATGGCGCGGCCGGGGGCACCGGCTCGGCCGACGTGAGCTGGCGGCGGGCGCGGCGCTGCAGAAGCAGCACCACGAGCATGATCAGCCCGATCACCAGCGCGCCGCCGGCCGCGCCGCTGGCCCAGATCAGCCAGCCAGCTCCGCTGGAGAAGCTGTCTTCGATCTTCTGCAGCTCGGTGGCGTTCTGCCGGTACGTCTGGGCGACCGAGTTCACCGGCGAGTTTTCTACGACGGTGCCGAGCTGGCTGATGGCGGTCTCGTAGTCACCGGCGAAGTAGGCGTCGAGCCCGCTGCGGAACAGCTGATCGGTCTCGCCCAACGCGTTGTCGACGCCCGCCTCGGCGAGCAGCGCGGTGATGGTTTGCATCGGCACCAGCGCACGGTTCGCCCGGTCAGGCAGTTCCAGGTCGTTGTCGAGCACCCCGACGACGTGGCCGTTCGTGTCGATCGCCATCCCACCGAGCGAGTGGATGCCGACGTCCTTGTTGACCCGGTACACCGACGCGGAGCCGCGGGTGCCGGTACCAATGACCTTCACCGGCTTGGATCGCAGCGAGTACGTCGCCGTGCGGGGATCGACCTCGTCGGTGGCGTAGCCGACCACGACCAGCGAGGAACCCAGGTCGAGGGTGCCCGACGAGGTCAGTTCGACCGCGGGCAGGTTCTGCTGCTCCAGCTTGACCAGGGCGATGTTGCCGGCGTCGGCGTCCAGCACCTCGGTCACCTCGCCGGGGATCGCCGGGCTCTCCGTCAGACCGCCCGTGGGCGCGACGCCGAGCTGCCCGTACACCTGATGGTCCGGCTCGTCTGCGGCTTCGAGGCCGGTGAAGATGCTCTGGCGGAGGTTGTCGGCGACGTAGCGGTCGAGCGCGTCGGCCTCGAGAGTCTCCTCCGCGATGAGGATGCGTCCGAGCGAGTAGAGGGCGTTCTGCGCTGCGGTGTCCTTCGCCGGCCGTACGCAGAGCCCGTTGGTGATCACCTCGCCGCCGGTGCCGACGACGAAGCCGCTGCACCGCCGGGTGAACGTGATCGGCGACGCGCGCAGTGGTGCGCCGGACTGCTTGTCGCGCAGGTATCCGGTGTAGACCACTTCGACGTAGACCAGTGACGGCGAGGCGATCGCCAGGGCACGCTCATCCAGCGTGTACGGCGGAGCTGCGACCGCCGGAGCCGGCGTCACAAGGACCACCAGCGCCATGGCGACCGCCGCCGCGTACGCGACGACGCCGGTCAGCCACGGCGCGCCCGTGCCCGCGCCGAGCGTACGGGATGAAACTCGCCTAACAGTCATTTTCGGACTCACAGGTTGGGCTGGTGCTGGTAGCGTCTTCCACCCTACGCACCAGTCGCGAAACACCCGCGTATGGTGACGGGCCTCCGGCACTGTGGCTGTGGCACCCCGAAACGACTCTCCAGGCTGCTGTGCCGGCCGTCACAACGTGTACTCGTGATCGAGCGCGCTTGGCGACTGCCCTGGGCTAGGTGGCGCTGCCGCTGGGGCGCGGACGAGCTTGCGAAGCTGGAAGCAGCGCAGGACCGCGCGGACGCCGACGCTGAGCGGATCTGGGCGTACGAGCCGAGTCTGGCTGACTGCAGATCCTGCTGCCTACGACCGCGATATGCGTACGCGCTGGTCAGCTGGCGTTCTCGCTGATCTCTGGGGTGCCCCCGGCAGGATTCGAACCTGCGGCACACGGTTTAGGAAACCGTTGCTCTATCCCCTGAGCTACGAGGGCGCGAGGGCCCAGTCTAGCGACCTGGGGTTCACCTTGGATGGCAGGGAGTCGCCCACGTTCACCCACGTCACCCGCCCCCGTCCTCCCAGGCCAGGACCACAACTCCAGCACACGAATCCCGGTCTGCGGCCGGCGGTCCGCCCTACGCGGGCGGCACAGCCACGAAGGCGTCGCACAAGGCCGTCTGGCATACCCATGAAGAAGCCGGTGCGTGGGAGACCGGCACGGTGGTGAGCGTCCTGGAGCGTGAGGTCTTCTCGGAGGCGGAGGCTGCCCGGCTCCTTCGGGTGGCGCAGTCGACGCTGCACTACTGGCTGGAGGGCGACGAGCGTAAGGGACGCCGGCACAAACCCGTGCTACGCACCGAGCCGCGCGGCGCCCGTTCGGTCACGTGGGCCGAGTTCGTCGAGGCGGGGCTGTTGCGGGAGTACCGCCGTACCCACCGGGTGCCGATGGTCGAGTTGCGGGCGTTCATCGACCTGCTCCGGGAGGATTCGGGGTGCCCTACCCACTCGCCGACCGCCGACCGTACGTCGCCGGCAGATAAACTCGTTCTGCAAGCTCAGGCGGAGGCTGGTCTCGACCCGGAATACGGCCTGGTGGCCGCAGTCGGTAACCAGTTGCTGCTCACTCCTCCGTCGGCGGCGTTCGTCGAGCGGGTCACCTGGGACGGCGATGTCGCTGCCGGATGGCGACCGGACCCCAACCCCCAGTCTCCGGTCCGTATCCTGCCAGATGTCCGGTTCGGTCGGCCATCGATCAAGGGGTTCAGCACCGAGGTGCTCTGGGAGCAGGACGAGGCAGGGCCGGGCGTCGAGGAGATTGCCGGGACGTACCAACTCGACATGCCCGACGTGCGGTGGGCGCTGGCGTACGAGAACTCCCAACGCGCCGCGTGAGCAGGATCAAACCTGCCGAGGTCCGGTTCTATATCGATGCCGACCTCCTCGGCCTTGCGCGCGTCCTCGCCGGCCTCCGCTCCGACGTCACCCATCCCGGCGACCCTGGCACGGTCATCCACAAACGCCAACGCCCCCCGTGTCCCATCGCGCTGCCTCGCCGAGCCGCGACCCTTCATCTACGCAGCCACCCGAACCACGATGCGGCAGATCCCGCTGACCTGACGCGGTCGTGAGAGGCCCGGCCCGCAGGCGTCGTTAGGTCGCCAGGCTGACTCGGCAGTGGCAGCACAGCGGCAACGACACGGCAGCGCACCAGCCCTCTGACCGGCGGGTGACTGGTGCTGCCCACCGGGCCACCGATCTGTCGGTGGGGTGAGTAATAGCAGGGCCGTTGCGGGGTAGACCTCCAACCAGGGGACGCAAGCAGATCGACCCGGAGGGTCACCATGACGACACCAGCCGCGCAGCCGCCCATGCGGACCAGCAACGAGGCCACCGAGGAGCAGCTCGCCGTCGCCCGGCGGCAGGGTCAGGCGTACGGCGGCGCGCTGCGCGCCATGGCCGAGGAGGACGGGGCGCTGAGCCAACTGGCCGGCGACTACCTAGTGGCGTTCGTCAACGAGGAGGCGGAGGGCATGTACGAGCTCTCCGGCGGTCAGCTGGTCTGGCGGGAGGCTGCCCCGGATGCGAACGTGCATTTGGAGGTCGCGGTCGCGGATGCCGCCGACGGCCGGTTCATTCCCGGTCTGGACGTGCGGATCACCGTCAACCGGGACGGTCAACCGGTCGCCACCGCCGGCCTGCCGTTCCTGTGGCACCCGTTTCTGTACCACTACGGTGGCAACGCCTCGGTGCCCGGTCCCGGCCCGTACGACGTGACGGTCCGGATCGCGCCGCCGCAGTTCATGCGGCACGACCCGGTCAACGGCAAGCGGTACGCGACTCCGGTCGAGGTGCGCTTCGACCAGGTGACGTTCGCAAACGGGCGCAAGACCAGCCCGGACGCGCAGCCGCGAGGCGCCGACGCCCCGACGATCGGCGGGGACGGCGCCGGCCCACGCAACTGGGCGGACACCGCTGCCGCCTCCCGTACCTCGGACGATCCCAGTGCCCGTACCCCGCACGACGCCGCCGGGGTGCCGTCGATCGGCCGCTGGTAGCGCCCGCGACATCGACTGCAGCCATCGGCGGCGGAGCGCCAACAATGGCTACCGGCGGCGGAGCGCCAACAGTGGCTATCGGCGGCGGAGCGCCAACATGGCGATGTCGTCGACCAGCGGTCGGCCGTCCACCAGCGCGCCCATCGTCTCGGCGCAGGCCGTTTCGGCGCTGGTGGCGACCAACGAGTCGGACAACTGACGCAGGCCGTTGTCGATGGTCGGCCCCCACCGCTCCACCAGGCCGTCGGTGAAGAAGAACAGCAGCGCGCCGGGCTCGAGGGGGTGCCTGCGCGCCCGGCGTGGCCGGTGGATGCGGGTGCCGAGCGGAAGGTCCGCCAGCACCGGCAGACTGTGTGCGGCGTGGCCGGCGCCGATCATCACCGGCGGCGGATGGCCGGCCGTCGACACCGACACGACCGTCCGGGTGGGGTCGATCGTCGCGTAGCACACCGTCGCCATCATGCCCGGCTCGAAGTGCTGCACCTTGCGGTCCAGCCGGGCGAGCACGTCGGCCGGGTCGGTGGTTTCCAGAGCGTACGCGCGCAGCGCGCTGCGCAGCCGGCCCATCACGGTGGCCGCGTGCAGCCCGCGTCCGGTGACGTCGCCGATCGCCACGCCGACCCAGCCGTTCGGCAGCGGCAGTACGTCGTACCAGTCACCGCCGACCCCGGCGTCGTGGCCGGCTACGTACCGGGCGGCGAACTCCAGCCCGGCGACCGCCGGTAGTTCGGTGGGCAGCAGGTCGTACTGCAGCGCCAGGGTGGCGGCGCGGTCGACCTGGCTTTCGCGGGCCTGGTCGGCCAGGGCGATCCGGTCGGCCAGCAGCCGCAACATATGTTCGTCGTCGCAGGCCGGCCCGCGTCGTCGGGTTGCCACGTGCAGCACCCCGCCGACCGAGCCGCCAATCGTCACCGGCACCGCCAGCAGCGACCGGATGCCCTGCCCCTGCAACGCCGGATGCGCCAGCGCGTCGTCGTCAGGGTCGGTCAGCATGACCGTGTCACCAGTGGTCAGCACCTTGCCGGCGTACCCGCGACCGAGCGGCAGCCGGGCCGGCGGTTCGTGGCCGGCCTCGATTCCCCAGGCAGCTGCGGTGACCAGCTGCTGGGAGTGTGCGTCGAGCAGGCAGACGGCGGCGGAGTCGGCGCCGAGCAGCCCGCCGGTGCGGGCCAGTGACTCGACCAGCAGCGCGTCAAAGCTCAGCCGGGACAGGGCAGGGTCGGTGATCGCCTCGATGCGTTTGAGGCGCTCGTCCGCGTTCCCACCCTCGACTGACACGAACGCAGCCTAGAGGACTGGTTCCTCACCGGCGACCACACCGGCAACCCGGCCTCCGGGCTGCCGGTGTGGTCCGGGGGCAACCAGGTGCGCGTACACGTGCACGGCGCGGCGTACTTCGACCGGCTGGTCGAGGTCGTCGACGCGATGGGCGACGGCGACCAGCTGTTCTTTGCCGACTGGCGGGGCGACCCTCGACCAGCGGTTACGCCCGGACGGGCCGACCGTGGTCGATCTGCTGTCCGCCGCCGCTGGCCGGGGCGTGGCGGTCCGTGGCCTGGTCTGGCGCTCCCACCTCGACGTGCTGATCTACAGCGCGGAGCAGAACCGAAACCTGGCCGAGGAGATCAACGACGACGGCGGCCAGGTGCTGCTCGACCAGCGGGTACGCCGGTTCGGCTCGCACCACCAGAAGCTGGTGGTGGCCCGCCACCCCGGCCGCCCCGAACGGGACGTCGCCTTCGCCGGCGGGATCGACCTGTGTCACAGCCGGCGCGACGACGCCGCCCACCTGGGCGATCCGCAGCCGGTGAGCGGGCACCCGAGCAACGACTTCGGGGTGGCGGACAGCAGTCCATGGTGGCTGCAACCCTGAACAGCGACTACGGGGGCCACGCGGCGTGCGGCCGGACCGGATCGGGAATGGACCGTGTGTAGCGAACCGAGTATGGACCACCCATGACTGAACGTGTCCGGGTGGGTTGTCGTACAGCTGGAGCACCCGGCGCATCTTGGCGGTGAGTTCGGGGTCGGTGCTGGCCTTCCACGTCTTGCTGGCCTGCCAGGACATCCCGCGTTCGTGCAGGATCCGCCGGAGGAGTCTCGACGCTGATCGTGGTGATGTGGCCCGCAGTGATGAGGTATTCGTGCAGTTTGATTAGGGACCAGCGGGAGAAGGGCTGACCGAGGAAGCGGGGTCGCACCGGGCGATGACGCAGAACCAGTCTCTGGTCTGCTCATCGATCCGTCTCGGTGCGCCCCCGCTCCATTTTGGGTTCAGGGCGTCGAACCCCCGCTCGTCCGAGGCCCGTAGCTGGTTGGCGACGCTGGTCGATAACCAGGCTAGAGCCACCACCAGCAGAGTCGGATGGGCGAGCGCGGCGTCTCGATTGCTGTCGCGTCGGGCCCGTGGCTCCTCTTAGCTGTCAGCGAAGGCGACGATGTCCGCGACGAGTCGATCGGCGGCGGTCACCGCCAGTCCGTGCGCGGCGTCGTCATAGACGACGAGCCGACTGTCCTTGATCAGCTCTGCGGTAGCCTCACCGCATTGGGCTAGGTCGGCGATCGGGTCGCGGGCGCCGTGGATCACCAGGGTCGGCACGGTGACGCTCCCGAGGTCCTCGCGGAGCTCGCTGGTGAACAGCAGCCGGTAGGACTCGATGGTGGCCCGACTAGAGCACTGCAGCGCCTGATCGCTGAACCACTCGGTGAACTCCGCCGACAGCGGAATGTCCTTGGCAGATGCGCCGACGCCAGCGTAGAAAGCCATCGAGATCTCCGAGTAGTACCTGGGTCGATCCGTCCGTAGCTGCTCCAGCATCTGATTCACCTCATTCGCCGCCGATCCATCGCGGTCGTCGGACGAACTGACGAGGGCTGGGGTGACGGTAGCGATCAGCACGGCTCGGCGAACCCGGTCGGTGCCGTGCCGTGCGATGTAGCGGACCAGTTCAGCACAACCCATGGCGCTTCCAATGAGCGTGACATCTGTCAGGTCAAGCGATTCGATCAGCCGGGCGAGGTCGTCGGCGAGGGTGTCGTAGTCGTAGCCGCCCCAGGCCCAGTCCGATCTGCCGTGGCCGCGACGGTCGTAGGCGACGACGCGGAACCCTGCGGCGTCCAGCGGAGGCAGATGCTTGTCCCACATCTGAATGCCCATGGTGGCGCTGCTCAGCAGCACCATCGGCGGGCCAGCTCCGCTGTCGACGTAGTGGATGTTCGTGCCGTCGTTTGCTCTGAAGAATGGCATGCGGATCTCCAATCATTTGTCACCAGGTGACCGGTAGCGATTCGATGCCGTGGAACACGGTTCCTCGGCGAAACAGCGCCTCGGGCTCGTCGGTCGCCAGTCGCAGGGTCGGGAACCGGGTGAACAGCGCCTCAAGGGAAATTGCCATCTCTAGGCGAGCTAGTGGCGCGCCCTGGCAATAGTGTGGCCCGATTCCCCACTGTAGATGTTCCTGGGAATTCCTGTATATGTCAAGATGGCCCGGATTCGGGAAGACCTCCGGGTCATGGTTGCCGGCCGGGATGGATATGACAACCGCATCGCCTTTTCGCATCTGTCGTCCACCGAGTTCCAGATCTTCGAGCACCAGGCGTACGATTGCGTCTTGCGAGATAGACCAAAATCTCATTGCTTCTTCGATGAACTGTGGGACCAGTGCGCCGTCGTCGGCAAGTACCGAGGCGCGTAGCTCTGGGTCGAGCAGCAGGCTGAGAATATTCAGTGCGATCTGATTAGTGGTGGTCTCGTGGCCGGCAACGAGGACGAGTCGTGCAATTCCTACGAGTTCCTTGAGGGTAATTTCTCCGGTTGCCAGATTGTTCGAGGCGAGCTGGCTGATGAGGTCGTCCTGCGGGTCGTGCAGGCGGCGCTCCGCCAGGTCGGCCAGATAGTTCGACATCTCCTGGTACGCTGCGAACGATCTAATCGGATCTTCCTGCGACATCGTGATTCTGGTCTTCTCCACGAAAAAAGGCGAATCCTCGTCGGGGACGCCGAGTAGGTTGGCGACCACCAATGTTGGCAACTTCCTGGAGAACGCGTCGTGGAGATCGACCGGTCGGTGCCGGGAAGCGACATCGTCCAGCAGTTGTGTGGTCAGTGCCTCGACGGCAGGGCGCATGGATCGGACCCGCCGTGCGGTGAACTGCGAAGCGATCATGCTTCTGAGTCGGTTGTGTTCGGGGTCGTCCATGCGTAGAAACGACGAAGGTCGGTCACCTGGCGGAATCTGAATTCGTACCGGCGCGCCTGGTAGCAGCTCATCAGCGCTGAGCCGTGAATCCATCAACGCCTGTCGAACGTCGGGGTGTTTGGTGACCAGCCATGCGCGCCTCGCCTCAGTCGCCCCTGCTGGGATCAGCACGGCGCAGGGCAGTTCCTTACGCAACTCGTCGAGGATCGGGGGGACGGTGCCCTCGCAAGGCCGCGGGAATGGCCACTTCAGGACGCGTGTCTCTTCGTGTAGCGCCATTAGAGCCTCTCGCATGTCGATTGGAAAGACTCGGTCCTGGTGCTCCATCGGTTTGTTCTCATTGCAACATTATTGAATATGGCACTGACAATGCGCTGACTGTTCGTAAGTAGTCCCAAGTCTCGTGGGGTTGGGCGACGCGGTTTGTGGGCATGCTGATGGTCGGCGTGGCCGGGTGTGGCGTCGCCGTCGCGGTGGTCGGTGTGGGTGTCAGCCGGTCGGGGGTGGCTGGGCCCAGGTGTGCAGGTCGGCGGGGGACGCGGTCCAGGGCAGGAATCGTTGGAGGTCCGGACCGGTCAGGGGTCTGCCGCCGTTGCGACCGCAGGCGTCGAGGTAGGCGGTGAGGTAGGTCAGGACGTTGAGGCCGGCCTGTTCGGCGGTGGCGGTGACGGTCCAGACGGTCGCGGCGAGGCGCGCGGCGTCGTCGGTGCGGGAGCCGTAGGCGTTCTTGCGGGTGATGACGGGCCGTCGCAGTGCCCGCTCGGACGTGTTGTTGTCCAGGCTGATCATCGGGTAGTCGCGGTGCGCGGTCAGGCCGTCCCACTCGCGGTCCAGGGTGGCCAGGGCCTTCTTCGCGGGTTGTTGCAGGCCGGGGCTGGCCATCTGGGCCTGCCGGGCGGTGTCGATCGCCTGCAGGGCGGTGTCCCAGGCGGTGTACGCGTCGTCCAGCCGGGTCGCCGCCGTCCCTGCGGCGGCCGTGGATGCGTTCCACGCGTCGGTCAGCTCGTCGTGGGCGTGGTACAGGGCCTTGATCCGGTCCAGCCAGTCTCGGGTCCAACACGCCAGTTGGGTCGGGTTCGCGTCCCCGGCGCGCACGAAGTACCGGCGGACATGGGCCCAGCAGTACAGGTTGGTCAGGCCGTCGGTCCTACGCCCGGCCGAGGCGTAGACGGTGTAGAAGTCGCTGGAGACGACCAGCCGCCGTGGCCCACCATCAGCGTGCGGGGTCAGCTGTCCGGTGGCGGTGTCGATCCCGGCGTGGCGGGCCAGAACAGCGCCGGCGCGGGTCGGGTCCATCACGAAACAGGTGGTGTCCGCGCCGATGAACACCCACAGCCACCAGCGGGCCGGCCCGTCACCACCATCGGGGGTGAACACGTGCCACGACGTCTCGTCGGCGTGCGGATGCCACGAATCACGGGACCGGGCGACAATCCGCTCCTCCAACGGCGCCAGCAACGTCCCGGCGGCCGCGCAGGTCCCGACCAACGTCGAGGAGCTGACCTCGGCGCCCTGGCGTGCCAGCCCGGCGATCAGGGAGTTCTGGGAGCGCCCGGCCACGAACCGTTCGACCAGCAGCATCGCGATGAACCCGTTACTGAACCGGCCCTTGCCGACCGCTTTCGGCGGGCCCGGCGCGGTCACCGTCCTCGCCCCGGCACACCGGCACCGCCGCCGGTACCGGCGCCGACGGTGCACCACCACCCGCACCGTCACCCGCCAATCGACCTGCTCGAAGGCGTGATCGTCGAACGCCTCGAACCGCGACGAACAGTCCGGGCAGCAGTACCCGCCCCCGGCGAAGTCCCACACCACCTCCACCCGCGGCAGATGCGAGTAATCCCTGCGACCGGCCCGCCCTCCCGGCCCCCGCCGCGGTGCCCTCTCCCGCTCACGCTCGCCAGGCTCACCGCCATACCCACCCTGGCCGTCACCGTCGCCCGCCGTCGGCTGCGGCCGAACCCGCTCCGACGAACGCCCGAACACCAACCGCTGCAACACCGCCAACTCCGCCGACACCCGCTCCAACTCGGCCTCACGCCGCACATCACGTTCCCGCAACCGCTCGTTCTCCACCCGCAGCGCCGCGTTCTCCTCCCGCAACTGCCCGGCCAACCGCTCCCACCGCTCGTTGGCCTCCACCACCCGAGCCAGCGCAGACCTCAACCCCGCGTCAGCATCCGCCTCCACCGAAGCACCAACCGAGACCGTCACGGCCGCAAATCAACACCACCACGGCTGCCGGAGCACGCACCAACTGTCCGACTACACAAAGTCACCCACGGGAACTGGGACTACTTACGACTGTTCGAGCAGTTAACTGATTGACGTGCGGGGTACGTGTAGGACGCACGCGTAGTCGTGGACAGGAATTGATATCTCCCTGTCCACGACTCGTGCCGCTGCGGAGCCTGGTGCTCCTGCGCACCGCTGCTCCGGCCCTATTCAATATGTTTAAGCCCTATTGAATCGATGAGTCAGGAATTTGCGGGCAGCCCCACGAAGCGTCCCATCGCCTCTGCTGCGTGGTCGAAGAAGGCGTCCGGATCCGCCGCAAACCCCTGCACGTGTCCGTAGACACTGAAGCTGACCATACCGAGCAACTGGGTCCACGCAATTAGGGTGCGAGAGATGGTCGAGTGTGGAATTCCAGCGAGGAATCCATTCGCGAGTGCGGACACGTTCTGTTCCATCCCGTCGCTCATCGGCGGTTCGTCGGCGATGCTCAGTGTGCCGGCCTGGTGGGCCTGCCTGAGCAGGCCCACGAGAACCGCTGCGGCTCGGGCGCCGACGACCATCGTCTCCGCAGGGGCGCTGTAGTCGGGCTGTGGCGGTCCCCAGATCAGCGCGTACCGCTCAGGATTGTCCTGGGCCCACTTGCGAATCTCGCGGCAGGTGGACGACCACTGCCCAAGAAGGCCTTCGTCGGCAGCCGCCTGGGCACCCCGCTCGGCGTGATCGCCCATGTCCCGATATGCGTCGAGGATCATTGATGTCAGTAGCTGTGCCGGGTCGGAGAAGCAGCGCTGGACCTCGGCCTGCGGGACATCCAGGTCGGCGGCGATGCTCGCGAGCGGCAGACCTGCGGTCCCGGGCCGGGCCAGCCGGGCATACGCCTCATTCTTGACCCGGACGGCCAACTTGTCGTCTCGGCGGTAGTCATGTTGCATGAAGTCGTTTCCCATCTTCAGTTTGCTACGGTGCGGTGCCGGGGGAGGAACTGAACCAGCAGGCCGATCGCGACAGCGAACCCGATCAACCACAGCACCCCAGCGAGGAATGCCGGTGCGTAGGTCATCGGATCAGTGAAGCCCTCCAAGCGGTTGTAGAAGACCACCCCGACGATAGCCACGCCCACCGCACCGCCGACCTGCTGCGAGGTGGCCAGCACGCCTGAGGCGGCGCCGGCGTACTCCGGATCGAGGTTGGCTAGCACCGTGTTGGTCAATGGGGCGAGCACGAGTCCCATGCCCGCGCCGGCGAGTACGAAGCCGGGCACCAGTACTGCGGTCCGTCCACCGATTCCGATGTCCGAGACGATCATGTACGTGATGATCAGTCCGATGAACATCACGACCGACCCGACTGTTAGGACATGTCGACCGAGTCGTTGGGAGATCGCTTCCGCACGCAACGAGGTGATGAAGTAACCTGCGGCGATCGGGGTGAAGATGATGCCAGATTGCAGGGGCGTCATACCCTGCCCTTCCTGCAGATAGATCGCGAGGAAGAGGAAGAACGAACCCATCAGCATGTTGAACAGGACCGTGACCACGAGTCCTACGCTAAATGCGCGTTCACGGAAGAGTCGGACGTCGATCAGTGGTCCGCCAGCGCGGGCGAGCAGCGCCCTCTGGTGCCGCACGAACGCGGCGAGGGCGGGAACAGACGCCGCCAGCATGATCCAGGTCCACATCGGCCAGCCGCGCTCGCGCCCTTCGACCAGAGGTAGGACCAGCGCGACCAGCCCTGCGGCGATCAGCACGGTGCCGACGAAGTCGAGCCTGGTCCGGTTTTCAGCGCGGGACTCGGGCACGAACCGTAGCGTGAGTAGCAGGGTGGTGATCCCGATCGGGACGTTGACCAGATAGCAGTTGCGCCAGCTGAGCCCCAGGAGGTCGGTTTCGATGAGGATGCCTCCGATGAGCTGTCCACAGACCGAGGCGAGTCCGAGCGTCACGGCGTAGGCGGTGAAGGCACGGGCGCGCGCTGCACCGGTGTAAACCACTCCGAGAATGGCCAGCCCTTGCGGCATCAGAAGCGCGGCCGACAGGCCCTGAGCGATCCGGGCTGCCACCAGGAATTCCGCGGTCGGGGCCAGGCCGCAGGCAGCGGAGGCCGCAGTGAAGCAGGCCAGGCCGATGAGGAAGATCCGACGGCGACCGTAGAGGTCGCCGATGCGGCCGCCGATGATCAGGCCAGTTGCCAGCGACAACCAGTATCCGGCGATGATGAACTGAATCGCCGCCGGGCTCGCGTTGAGCTCGCGTTGGGTCGACGGGATCGCGACGTTCACGATGAAAAAGTCCAACGCGACCATGAAGATGGCAGCCAGGATGATGGGCATGATCACCCAGCGGGGCGTGGTGCCCGTCGGTGGATCGGCGGGTCGTTCAGCTGTGGCTTGGCCTGCCGACGCCGTGGTCTCAGACACCTGACCTCCCTCTTGTGTGCTTGCGGGGTCCCACGTATTCCGACGGGCTGCCGTCGAGGCAGCACCGCGCACCGCATTGCTCCTGGCAGAACAACCGGCGGCGATGCGGCGAAGGGGCGATGTCCCGGTGCCGGCGGCGGTCTGACCAGGTTGTCATACGTGGAGCTTATCCGTAGCAATTTTGGTGACTATGCTCAATTGTGTCGATTACTTCGTGGGTAATGAGGACCGGGCCCGGGTCGTTCGCTGTGGCTGCAGCCGAGTGCTGGGCTCAGCCTCGATCCACCGACGCGGTTGCCGCTGAATGTTGGTTGATCATTTCTGTATTGGGTGGTGCGGCGGGCGTGAGGGAGTCGCCGATCACGTGATCGGCTTGCTCCGAGGGTGAGTGTTCGGGGTGGAACGGGATTGTGGCCTGTGGTCGGGCCGCCTGGTTTCGGCTGGTGGGGTGTGGTCAGCCGGGTGCCGGCTGGACGGCGGTGAACAGGTTGTCGAACGCCGCCTGCCAGGGCCAGTACTCGGGCAGGTGTAGGTGGATGGTGCGGGCCCGGTGGGCGAGGCGGGCTGCGACGGTGATGATCCGGGTCCGGATGGTGGCGGGTCTGGCGGTCGACCAGGTGCCCGCGGCGAGGTGTCCGGCGGCGCGGGTGAGGTTGTGCGTGATCGCGGCGCAGGTCAGCCAGGCGTCGTTGGCGCTGAAGTGTCCGGAGGGCAGGTGGGCGAGGGGGCCGGCGATCAGGTCGGCGTTGACCTGCTCGATGATCGCGTGTTGCCGGTGCTGGGCTTCGGCCTGTACGAGGGTGTACGGGCTGTCGGTGAACACGGCGTGGTACCGGTAGGTCGGTAGGAGTTCGTCCTGGCCGGGGATCTGTTGCGGGTCGTCGCGGCGGACGCGGCGCACGATCAGCCGGGCGGTCGCCTCGTGTCGGGTGCCGGCGAACGCGGTGTACGTGGTTTCGGCGATCTGCGCGTCGGAGATCCACCGGCCGGCGTCTTCGTCCCGGACGGCCTGCGGATAGGTGATGTCGACCCACTGGTCGGCGGCGATGCCGTCGCACGCGGCGCGGATCTTCGGGTCGATGCGGCAGGTGACCGAGAACCGCACGCCACGACGCCGGCAGCCGCTGATCACCGTCTTGGCGTAGAACGCCGAGTCCGCTCGCACCATGATCTCCCCCGAAGCGCCGCATGCCCGGGCGGTCGTGATGGCCTCGGCGATCATGGTGGCGGCGCCCCGGGACGAGCCGGCGTTACCCGACCGCAGCCTCGTGGCGGCGATCACCGGCGCGGACAGCGGGGTGGACAGCGTCGCGACCAGGGGGTTGTAGCCGCGCAGGTAGACGTTGTAGCCGCCGACCTTGGCGTGGCCGAACCCGATGCCCTGCTTCTGCTTGCCGTACACCCGCCGCAGCATGGAGTCGATGTCCACGAAGCACAGGGTGTCGGCGCCGGTCAGGATCGGTGCCCGGCCGGTCAGACCGATCAGGGTGTCGCGGGCGGCGGCCTGTAACTGCCGTACGTGCCCGTGGGTGAACGTACGCAGGAACGACCCGAGCGTCGACGGCGCGTACACGCTGCCGAACAGCGACCGCATGCCACCGTGCCGGGCGATGTCGAGGTCGTCGATGCTGTCCGCGCCCGCGAGCATCCCCGCCACGACCGTGGCGACCTTCCCGGCGGGGTTCGCGCCCTTGTCCGTCGGCAGCCGCACCCGGTCGGTGACCGCGTCATGCAGACCGGCCTGCTCGGCCAGGCGCATCACCGGAACGAGACCGGCACACGACACCAGATTCGGATCGTCGAACGTCGCGCGCACCACCGGCGCGTCCTGGCGTATTCTCACCTGCGAGGTGCCCTCTCGAACCGAGCGATAGAAGCGTCAGAACTCCTATCCTTCCAGTTCAGAGGGCACTTTCTATAGCCGGGGTCCTGCCGGTCCGACCTTCATCGGTGGATCGAGGCTCAGTGACGTCGTTGGTGCGCACGCTGGATCCGGTTGGGCTCCGATCGTGGCCACTGCGGTCCACGCTGCGTCCTGCCCGGCAGGATGCACTCTTTGGCAGAGTACATCCTATAATGCGATAGCAGTGCGATGTGACACAAATCTCTTGATGTCCATTGGCATCACCCATGGTGATGGATGGGTGCTTAGGGTGGATCAAGAAAGTGTCTTGTGTTGGGCTCTGGAGCAAGGCGGGTCCCGGACCGCGCGCGGCGACGACCTGCTCCAGTGGCGAGCTATCAGGGTGACGACTGGTCGGTGTCCGCCTTGTCGGGAGCTTTTCGTCGGCGTGGCCGACCGTAGCTCGTTGTGCATATCGTCGTCAGGTCGATCCGATGCCCTACCTGGCACGTAATTGACCACCTTGGGTTGCGCGGCAGTGTGTATGCATCTCCTGCTACTGCAACTGGTTGGAGGGTCGATCGTATCGCTTGACGGTTACCTGTCCTAGTTCGGTCATTCTTCTGCCTGATATACCGCGTCACTGCTTCGGAAATGATCGATACCATTGACGAGTGCAACTTCTACAGGTAGCCTCACTGGGGAGGGTGAGCGGAGCCTTCTTGTTGCTAGCATTTCACTTCCTTGGTTCAAGCTGCTCCATTGATGCGGGGGCATAGTTCAACTCTGGTTCTGTCGTGGCCGGCAAGCGAACGCACTGGAGGGGTTGGCATGGAGTTCTGGATCCTGGGTAGAGTGGCGGTCGGATCCAGGGATAAATTGATCCACTTTCGAAGTGGAATGCAGTGTTCGCTTCTGGCGGCCTTGCTTGCTGCTGAGGGGCAGGCGGCTTCGGCCGGTATGCTGATAGCCGAGCTGTGGGGAAATGATCTGCCTGATCAGGTTGAGAACGCGCTACAGGCGCACGTCAGCCGGCTACGACGGAAGCTCCAGTCGATCGAGCCCGAGCGTGCTGCGTCCCGGCTCCAGGCCCAGACGTGCGGCTATCGTCTCGCCTTGGACGGCGCGAGCGTGGACGCGATGACCTTTACGTCGGCGTTGAATGACGCGAGAGCTGTGGCGTCGTCGTGCCCTGCCGAGACCGCCTACCGACTGCGGTCGGCTCTGGCGCTGTGGCGTGGCCCAGTCTTCGGCGGCGTTGCGGTCGGGCTGACTGCGCAGGCCGCCGCAGCCCGCATCGAGGCATCCCGGATCGCCGCCCTGGAACTGCTCTTCGACATCGAGTTGCAGCTTGGTGGGCACACACAAATCGTGCCGGAGTTGACTGCACTGGTCCGTGCCGAGGCGCCCAACGAACGGCTCTGCGAGCAGCTGATGGTGGCCCTCTACCGGTGCGGTCGCCAGACCGATGCGCTCAGCGTCTACCAGTGGATGCGCAACCGGATGGCAGAAGAACTGGGGGTCGACCCGTCTCCCATGTTGCGTAATCACGAGCGGGCCATCCTGTCCCACGATCCGGAACTGCGGCCCAACGAGGACCACCTGATCCTTCGGGACCGGGTGGGCTGACCCAGATGGGGCCGCGCGCTGCTGCCGCTGCGAGCCTTCATGCCGCAGAGACACATGCGTCTCACTGCGGTATTCCGCCTGACCGCAGCGTTCAGCCGCCGACGACGGGTGCCAGGGCCGGGTCAAGTTTTTCGGCCCGGTCTCAGATCCGGTGGTGACGAAGAGCCGTCCGGCTCGTTGACACCCGCGTGATCGACGCCACAAGCTCGCGCAGACAGTGCTTTCGGGTCTTTCCTCGCTGGTCATCGAGGATGTGGTCGACGAGGGCGAGCGGATCGTGGTGCGGGCACGGACTCCACACGGCACTGCTGTCTGTCCGATGTGCGGCGCTCTCAGTCGGGGCGGGTGCACGGATACCACCTACGGAGCGTCACCGACCTGCCGGTCGACGGACGGCAGGTCGTCCTCCGGGTCCGGGTACGACGCCTGGTATGCCCTACCCACAGCTGCCGACAGACCTTCCGCGAGCAGACCCCCGGAATCCTGGAACGCTACCAACGACGCACACACCGGCTGTCCCAGCAGGTCCTCCCGGGTGCAAACCGGCCCGGCCTCGGTCATCGCGGGGACGCGGCGCAGGCCGCCGCAGCTCGTGCAGGCTTTCCAACTGCGGGATCATTCCACCAGCAGGGCTGGCAGATGGGGTGGCCGTTGTCGTTGCGGCGGGCCGGGGGCCGCAGCTTCCCGCATCGACCGCATTGCATGGCCACGGCCTTGCGGGTGCAGCCGGCGCAGAGTCGTAGGCTGTTGAACGGGCGGCTGAGCGGGCGCTGTTTCTCGCAGCGCGGGCAGAGTGGCGCGACCACGGTCGTGGCGCCGGCCCGGACCAGGGCATCGACGAGGCGCAGCACGCCGGGCAGCGTCGCAAAATGCCCGACCCGACCCAGAAAGAGACCATACCGGCAGCCACATGCTCGCCCGGCTTCGCCGCATTTCACCCCGGGATCGTGTCTGATTCACATTGATCCCCACATCGACGGACATCGCGTCCGCCGAGCCGCCGCCCCGACGCCGTAGGCCTCCTGCATGACCGAACGGCGAGCCTATCCGTCCGACCTGTCCGACGCCCGCTGGGCCCTGATCGCACCCCGCCTGACCGCCTGGCGACAGGCCCGCACCGACGCCGGCGTCAGCGGCCGCACCCCCACCCACGACCTGCGCGACATCTTCAACGCCATCCTGTACGTCAACCGCACCGGCATCCCCTGGCGCTACCTGCCCCACGACTTCCCGCCCCACCGCACCGTCTACGGCTACTTCGCCGCCTGGAGTAAGGAAGGCATCTTCACCGAACTCAACTACCACCTCACCGGCCTCGTCCGCGACCACCACGGCCGCACCATCCAACCCACCGCATCCATCATGGACAGCCAGAGCGTCAAGACCTCCTCCAATGTCCCGCTGTCCACACAGGGCACCGATGCCGGAAAGAAGATCGTAGGCCGCAAACGCGGCATCATCACCGACACCCTCGGACTGCTCCTCGCCGTCATCGTCACTGCGGCCAGCGCCAGCGACAACGCCATCGGCATGGACCTGCTCGACCAGGCCACCACCGCCTACCCCACCCTGACCAAGACCTGGGCCGACGCCGGATTCAAGAACCGTGTCGTCGAACATGGCGCCGCACTCGGCGTCGACGTCGAGATCGTCACCAAGGACCCACAGGCCAAGGGCTTCAGCGTGGTCAAGCGCCGATGGGTCGTCGAACGCACCCTGTGCGCCGCGAGGCGCCCTGTTGTATCCCCGGTGCAGCCGGGAGGGACTTGGAGGGAGGTTCCTGGGTCGAATGGCTTACCTGACGCTGAAAGGCTGAGGAGACAAGAGCATGCCAGCTAACCCGGCGACCGGGTCCAGCGGTCAGGGACGGTGTGCCGGGGGGGACCCGCGTGATATGGCGAAAGCTGGATTGCCTGAACCCTAATCTCCAGTCGATGCAAGTTCCCATCCACCGGAAAGACCTCTGAAACCGGTGCTGTGCTCTGCGTCGGAATCGAAGTGTGGGCTGACGCAACCTCCAGAGCGCGGGGCGACGCCCAGCGAGGGTGTTGAAGGAGATGAGTGGGGCGCCTACGTCACGCTGCTACGTACGACAGGGACGAACGCGGGATCGCCTAACGGACGCGAGTCCTATGGCGACGGAGGCCTCGTAGTAGTCGCCGGAGTAACGCCCGGCCAGGGAGGGCGGGAAAGCCGTCTACACGGGCGAAGGGGGCCAGGTGATGGGACACCACCAGATCGGGAGGTATGCGTAATGCAGAGCGCCGCAACGGTGCTGGGTGTCCTGCGTGAGCGCGGCAGGCGCGGTCTGCCGCTTGACGAACTGTATCGGCAGCTGTTCAACCCGCAGTTGTATCTGCTGGCCTACGGGCGCATCTACGCCAACCACGGCGCGATGACTCCGGGGGTCACGCAGGAGACCGTGGACGGCATGTCCCAGGCGAAGATCGGCCGCATCATCGCGGCGATGCGTCACGAGCGATACCGATTCGCCCCCGTCCGGCGGGTCCACATCCCGAAGAAGAACGGGAAGACCCGTCCGCTGGGACTGCCGACCTGGTCGGACAAACTCGTCGGCGAGGTGGTGCGCTTGTTGTTGGAGGCGTACTACGAGCCGGCGTTCTCCGACCGGTCCCACGGATTCCGGCCACGGCGAGGCTGTCACACCGCACTGCGGGAGATCGCCAACACCTGGACCGGGACGGCCTGGTTCATCGAGGGAGATGTCGCCGACTGCTTCGGGTCGCTTGATCACGATGTGATGGTCACGATCCTGTCGGAGAAGATCCACGACAACCGGTTCCTGCGGCTGGTGCGTAACATGCTCACGGCCGGATACCTGGAGGATTGGAAATGGGGTGCGACTCTGTCCGGGGCTCCCCAGGGCGGGGTGGCCTCGCCGGTCCTGTCCTCGATCTACCTGCACAAGCTGGACCAGTTCGTCGAGACGGTCCTGATTCCGGAGTACACCCGAGGGGGACGCAGGGCGCGTAACCCTGCCTACCTGGACCTGCAAAACCAGCTGGCCAAGGCCCGGCGACGTGGTGACCGCCCACTGGCGCGAGCACTGCGACGGCGGATGGTCAGCCTGCCCAGCGCCGACCCGGACGATCCGGGATACCGGCGGCTGCGGTATTGCAGGTACGCAGATGACCATCTGCTCGGGTTCACCGGCCCGAAGGCCGAAGCTGAGGAGATCAAACAGCGCCTGGCCGAGTTCCTGCGTGACGACCTCAAGCTCGAACTCTCCCAGGACAAGACGCTGATCACCCACGCCCGCACAGGCGCGGCCCGCTTCCTCGGCTACGAGATCACCGTCCAGCACAACGACACGAAGAAGACCAGCCGTCACCGACGTATCAACGGTCAGGTCGCGCTGCGTGTCCCCCTAGACGTGATCAAGGCCAAGTCCGCCCCCTACCTGCACCGCGGCAAACCCGCCAAGCAGAAGGCCCTGACCAACGGCAGCGACCACACCATCGTCGCCACCTACGGGGCCATCTACCGGGGCATCGTCCAGTACTACCTGCTCGCCGGTGACGTCTACCGGCTTCACCGGCTGCGCTGGGTCATGGAGACCTCCATGCTCAAGACCCTGGCAGGCAAGCACCGCTCGACGGTGACGAAGATGGCGGCCAAGCACAAGGCCAAGATCCAGACACCATACGGGCCACGCACCTGCTTCGAGGCACGCATCGAACGCGACGGCAGGCAGCCACTGGTCGCACGGTTCGGTGAAACACCGCTCCACCGGCAGAAAACGGCGACGGTCACCGACCGCCAGCCGTCCCGGGTCGACTACCCGCACAAGGAACTCGTCACGCGACTCCTCGCGGACGTCTGTGAGGTCTGCCAGCAACCCGGCGAGGTGGAAGTCCACCACGTCCGCAAACTCGCCGACCTCGGCCAACCCGGGCCGCTACAGCCCCAGTGGGCCAAGGCCATGGCCAACCGGAGACGCAAGACCCTCGTGGTCTGCGCTTCCTGCCACAGCCTCGCCCATACCGGGCAACCAGCCACACCGCTCACGCAGTAGTCACTGGAGAGCCGGACGATCGGGAAACCATCAAATCCGGTTCGGCGGGAGGCCGCGCGGAAAAGGACCAGCCCAACGGCTGGCACCTCGCCGCGCGGCCCACCCATCCGGCTGGCTTATGCACCACCGCCGACTCGTACGCGACTACGAAGCCCGACCCGACAACTCCGCCAGCATGATCACCATCGCGATGATCGACAACCTCGCCAAACGACTCACCGCCGAAACCACCCCAACCTGGCGATACGGCTAAACCCGCATTACCGGCAAAATACGTGAATCAGACGTCCTCTCAGACCCGCGCTCATCCACGGCAGGCACTAAATGGCCCAAGTCGGGTCTGCGGCATACCGCCTGACCGGCAACGCTCAGCCGCCGGCGGCGGGCGCCTCCAGGGCCAGATGGCTTACCTCGGCCAGCGCCTCGTCAGCTCGGGCGGCGAGTGTCGGGTCGTCTGGTGCTGCGCAGATTGCGGCGAACAGTTCGACGACCCGGCCCAGTGCTGCGGCGAGCTGTGCTTCTCTGTCGTTCGTCATTGTTCCTCCTGTGTGACGGCTGCCTGCGCTAGAAGGCGTTCGATGCCCGGAATATATGGGCAAATCCCGCAATGCTCGCCGGCCCGTGGAAGGCGACGTACTCCGGTATGAAAAGGTCCGGTGCCCACTTCTCCTTGTACGCGAGCTGCGACTGCGCGGGGTAGACCGCTTCGCCGTGGTGCCACAGCAACTCCATGAAGCAACGGAAGCCGGGGTCGTGGCCGGGCAACTCGCACTCGCGGCGGAGCCCACTGAACGGGGTGAAGCCGAAGTGGATCCAGTCGACGCCCTCGGTGCGAAACGCGTCGATCGCATGCATGTTGATCGCTTCCATGATGCCAGGTAGGCGGCTGGGCAGCCGCCGGCTCAGGTCGTGCATCCAGCCCGACCTGTTGCCGTACACCGGCGAGTAGGAGATATAGCCGACCGGAGTCTCGTCGATGAACCCGATGAACATGCGCCGGTGCGGCTGCATCGCGTCGGCGTACTGCCCGACCAGGTACTCCAGCGGCCGAGCGTGCTCACCCTTGCTGCGGAGCCAGACCTGGTCGATCTCCCGCAGCGCAGGGAACCACCGGTCGTCGGTGGCCTCGGATATGGTCAGCCCCGCCCGCAGCGCCCGCGAGATCTTGTTGCGTAGCTGCATGAACTTCGTCCCCCGCAGTGAGAAGCCGGCGAGGCTGCGTGCCCACGAGGCGCCGACCTGGTTGACGGTGAAGCCATGTCTGAGATAAATCGAAGCGTCGGTCTGCTGCAGTTGAACCGACACTACGTCGAGGCCACCGTCCCTGGCCATGGCGAGGAACCCGGCGAGCAGGGCGTGGTACGAGGCCGCAGGCGCGAACGGTCCACCGAACTGGACGAGGAAACGTCCTGACCTGCGGTAGACGATTACTCCTTGATGGTCAGGTAGCTGAAAATAGGAGTTTCCGTCGCTTACCGCCAGGAAGGAGCTCGGATTCTCCGCTGTAGTGAAGCTGCGAATAGCGTGGAGGACGGGGTTTTCCGTGGTGAGGGTGCCAGTCACTTCATGCTCCTGTCCGTGGAGTATCGAATCGAGTACACCTCGCGCTTCCGGCTCAGTCAAGGGGGCGTCGGCGCAGCTGGTAACGGCAGGTCGGAAGGTGTCAGTGGTCTGTCAGTGTGTCGTCAGCGTGGGGCTGCAGGATTGGTCACATCGGAAGCGAGACCGAAGGTCGAAAGCAGATCGGTCAGAGGTCGGACTTTTGATGAGGAGAGGTACCCGAAGTGGTCTATTGGGGGCCGGGTCCGCCCGGTCGGGCATTGCCCACGCAGCGTTCGAATCCTGCCCTCTCCGCAACCGGCGACGTTCAGAAGAGAGCCTCGATGCGACGAAGAAGGACGGTTGTCCACCGTGCGTTGCTGATCGCCAATCAAATGGCCGGCACAAACAGCCCTGCGCTGGTGGCGAAGTTGGTTGCGCTGTGCCGGCGCTTCGTGGCGCGGGTCGAGATCCATTTGACCGCGGGACCCGGCGACGCAACCGAGGTCGCACAGCGGGCCGCGACCCGTCCCGAGACAGACCGGCCGGAGATCGTCCTGGCGGTGGGCGGTGACGGAACGGTCCGCGAGGTGGTTGCCGGTCTGGTCGCGGCGACTCGGCTGGCGTCGGTCAGTGGGGCCGGTGGCAACAGTCCGGACAGGCCGGACACGACACCTGCCCTGCTGGTAATTCCAGCCGGCACCGGCAACTCGAACTACCTCGCCCAATGGGGGAACCTGCCCTGGCCGGACGCCGTGATGGCGGCGTTGTCGCCGACCCCGGCCGCCGCAGGGACCGGAAGCCGGCTCCGGGGAGAAGTGCGATTGCTCGACTTGTGCCGGCTTGTCGAGACTGACGCGCTGGTGATGCTGGGTGCCTGCTCTGGGCTCATCGCCAAGGCACTGACGATCGCCCCCGACGTACCACTGACCGGCCGATCCCGCTACCAGGTGGCGTTGTCGCGGGCCGCTGCAGGCTTTGTCGCCTACCCGGGGCGGGTCGAGGTAGACGGCACGGTCGTACACGAAGGACCCACCGTGCTGGCCAACGTCGGTGGCGGCCGACATCGAGGAGGCCAGTATGAGGTACTGCCCTACTCGGTGCTCGACGACGGGCTGCTCGACGTCTGCGTCATCGGCGCCGACGTCGCACCGGTGGACGTACCCGAGTTGACCCGCAACGCCCAGCATCTGGCCAGGCCGGGGACGGTGTACTCGCGTGGCCGCCGGATCGTCGTCAGCAACACCGCAGGAGACCCGCTGTGGTTCGAACACGACGGTGAGCTACTGCCGATGAGCTGGCCGACAGTAACGCTGGACGTGCTGCCGCAGGCCTTGCCGGTATTCTGCCGGGCCGGTCGACTCGGCCGGTCCGACGGCTCCCGACCGGGCGCGGGGTGAGTCGTTGGTCGCTCAGCGGCACGACCGACCGGCGCCGTCGTCAGCCCAGCTCGGCCCGACACTGCTCGGCACTCTCGCCCGGTGGGCCGCTCAGGTACGGTTCGCCGACCTCCCGAAGCCGGTGGTCGAACTCGGCATCAGCCAGATCATCGCTCAGATCGCGGCCATCCGAGCAGGGCTGCAGCACTCTCTCGGCAGCAGGCTGGTCCGCGCGTACGGCCCTGTTCTCCAACGGGATCCGCGGCACTCGGCCGCGACCCTGGCCGCCGTGGGGTCGTGGCTGAATCTCGACGACACCGCGTACGCCGGCCATCTCGCACCGTCCACGGTAGGCGTACCACTGGCCTACGCCGCCACCGGCCGGATCGATGGGCGGACCCTGCTGACCGCCGTGATCGTGGCCAACGAATGCGCCGCCCGGATCACTGCCGCCGCCACCCTGGGGCCGCTGCGGGGGCAGAGCGCGATGCACACCCATCTCGTCGGCGCAGTGGCCGGGCGGTTTGCCTGCGTGAAGGCACCCGCCAAGTGCTGGGCCGACGCGATGAGTCTGGCACTCGCCGCCCCGCCCTGGCCGGTCATGCACGGATTCCTCGGCGGTGAGGCCAAACTGCTGCACGTACTGGTACCGGTGCGCTCGGCCATGGACGCCTGCGACGGTGCCATCGCCGGCCTGACCGGTCCTGCAGACCTGTTGGAGCATCCCCGGGGATTCCTCGCACGGTTCGCGTCGGTGCCTGTCCCGCAGGTCGTCACCGACCTGCTGGGACAACGCTGGCATACCGAGACGCTCTCGTTCAAGCTCCGTCCAGGCGGCCCGGGCATCGACGCGGCCGTCGACTGCGCGATCGCGCTGCATCGCGAGGTCGACCCGGCCGCGATCGTGGACGTCGAGGTCGCGGCGTCGGTGTACACACTGTTCGCCGCAGAGCAGGTGGGCGACTACCTCGACGGCCCGGCCAGCCCGCTCAGCTCGCTGCTCCTCTCGACCGGTTATCCGGTCGCCACGGCGCTACTGACCGGCGACCTGACCGTGGCCGACTTCGACCACCCGGCGATCGCGGATCCGGCGCGTTGGACACTCGCCCGGCGAGTGCGCCTGCGGCACGATCCGGCGATGACGTCGGCCCTGCTCGAATCTGTCGCTCCGTTCGGCGCCGCCCTGTTGCAGGCGGGCGAACGGGCCCGACCATGGCTGCGTCAGTTCGTCGGCGACGAGTTGGCAGGATCGGCGCTACCCGACGGCTGCGGCGTCGGCACCGACGGGACGGCCCAGCCGGACGAACTTCCGCCGGCTCTGGTCTCCTTCCGGCACGCGGCCAAGGCCACCCCGGCCCGGCTCGTGGTCTGGCTCAACGACGGGCGGTCGGTGAGCAGGGAACAGATGATCCCGATTGGCGGCGCCGGGCCCGAAACCCGCCGGTCCCACCGCGAACTGGTCCGCGCGAAGTTCGCTGCCAGTGGCGGCGCTGCCGACGTCGCCGAGGAGTTCGAGCACCTTGCCGAGATCACCCCACGACGGTTGGCGGGGCTGGTCCGCGACGCCCTGCGCTGACCCTCGCGGTACCCAGTCGCGTCGGCGGCGCCGTCCACGTGTCTCATGTTTCGTCGGCTCGACCGGTCGCCGGACACCTCTCGACGTCTTCCTGGACTGCGGCTGCTTTCCGTGATTCTGGAGGACTTCCCAAAACTATTTCCGGGTCGGTTCAACGCAATCCGTAAACGCGAAAGATCTCCAACTTGGTTACCGTAAGTAATGTGGCGGGGAACTGTTCCAGCGATCTGCGGAATCCGGTCTTGAGAACCTCCCAACACTTCAGGTGGGCGATCGCGCGTTCAACGGCGGCGCGGAGCCGGTTGAGCGCGGTGTTGCACGCACGTCGGACCTCGGTCAACTCCCGACCCCGGGGCTTCTTGTACGGACTCGCGATGCCGGCACCCTGGTAGCCCTTGTCACCGATCATCCCGGGCCCGCCGGGTGCGTAGTGGCCTGCCCACCGGGCGGCGATCCCGGACACGTCGAAGGCCTTCCGGTCGTGCATGCCCCCGGACACGGATCACCCACGTCGACCACCCGTCCCGCGAGGTTGGCGACCACCTGCACGTTCTGCCCGCAGAAGCCCTTCTTCTCGGAGAACAACCCGTCGACGTCGTCGCGTTCCCCGACCGGCGCGACCAGACCATCGACCAGGACCGCGTCCCGGCGGGCCTGGTCACGGACCCGCTCGTACAACGGGGTCAACACCTCGTCCACCAACGGTTCCAACTCGTCCTGGTAGCGCTCCACGGTCGTCGAGCCGCAGCCGAACACCTCACCGAGCACGTCCGGCGCGAGGTTGTGCCGCAGCCCGAACAGCACCATCACCAGCGCCGTGTCCAGCGGCAACGCCCGCGGCCGTCCCACCGGCAGGTCCCAGTCCAGCAGCGCGTCCACCTGCTCGACCAACCAGTCGACTTGATCGGAGTCCAACCCGGTCATACGCTCACAACGCGGCGGCCGGCCGTTGATCGTTTGAGTCCACATAACCCGAATGATCTAGACGATGCCGGCCGCCGTCTCCACAAGCGACACGCCCGAGTTGATCACACCCGGGCCGTCACGCCACGTCACATCGACAGGGCTCGGTTCCGGATCGGCGGACCCCTTTCGGGAAGTCCTCCTGGTGTGGTCGGTCAGGCGGTTATCAGCAAGCCGTCAGGGAGTGCTGGCAATATTTGCTTGTCTCACTGATTAAGGACGCCTGAAGCGGCGTCCTTGCCAATGGCTCGAGGAGCTAATCGAGTGGCTATCGCCAGTGATGTCAATGCCGTGCCTCCGGAAGCCGAAGGTGGAAACAGGGACCTGCCCAGTGATCTGTCACCGGCGCCGGTGCGCAGTTACGCATCGTATATCGGTGATCGCGACGTGCCGGGTGCGGGTTGGGTGTACACGGTCAGTTCCAGGTCGTTGTTGGAGGATGTATTCACCAGTATCAGTGTAAAGCGCGCGCTGGAGCAGAATCCGGACTCGCCGACCGCGCTGCACCCGTATGTGGTGGGCCGCGTCGCCGTGGCGGAAGTAGCGGACATCGACGCGGCGGTCGACGCTGCCGTCAGTGCCAGTGAGGAATGGGCGGCTGTTCCGCTGAACGACCGGATGCGTCTAGGCGAGCTGTTTCTGGCGCAGTTGCGGGAGAACCGCGAGACCCTCCTTGAGCTGTTGATGGCGGAAGCGCATCCACGGAAGCTGGCCGAGTGGGAGCTGTCCTGTCTCGAGCAGGTCTACAGTGAAGAAAGCTGTTCGTGGTACCGCCAGCAGATGCAGGCCGATTTCAATCACGGACCCCGGCGCCTCATCGTCCGTCGAAGTCCGGATGGGGTGGTGTGCATCAATCCCCCGCAGAACGCCCCGGCACCGAGCGCCGCACTCGCGGTGCTGGTGCTGATGGCGGGCAACGCTGTCGTCGTACGGGCGCCGAGGAGTATCGCACTAAGCACCATGTACGTGGTGCGCGAGCTGATCGCGCCGCTGCTGCGCAAGGTCGGCGCGCCACCGGGCACGCTCAATGCGGTCTGCGGCAGGCCGCAGCAGACGATCGACCGGTGGTTGGCGCACCCGGGCGTCAACGACGTCATCTACTTCGGCGGTAGCGAGGAGGGCCTGCGGTTCGAGCGCGAGTGCGTGACCCGTGGCAAGAAGCCTGTGCTCGAGTTGGCCGGCAACGACGGCCTGGTGGTCTGGCGCGACGCCGACCTGCCGATGGCCGCTGAAGCGGTGACCGAGTGCTTCTACGGCTCCGGTCAGATCTGCATGGTTCCGAACTACGTGTTGGCGCACCCCGCGATCGCCGACGACCTGCTGGCCGAGGTGATCCGGCAGGTTGCCGACCTCCGCCCTGGCTACCCTGAGGACCCTGGGGTGCTGCTGTCGCCGGTACGGCGTAGTGAGCGTTTCTTCCGCCTGCTGCGGCAGGCGCTGGACACCGGTGCCGAACTCGTCTGCGGCGGGCGGCGGATCGAACTCGATGGGACCCCATCGGACACCGGCGTCTTCCTCGAACCGACGGTCGTGCGGGTCGACGGTTTGGCCGGGGCGCGACGGTTCGACGTCGTCACCCACGAGACCTTCTTCCCGCTCATCCCCGTGGTGGTGCCGGAAGCCGCCGATGACGAGGCGTTGCTTGACGGTCTCGTCGACTTCGTGAACACCAACCGCTACGGGCTGCGCAATTCGCTGTGGGCGCGGGACCAGCGGGTCGTCGATACGTTCGTCAACCGGACGCGCAACGGCGGCTTGCTAAAGGTGAACGATTCGCACATCGGGTTCCTGCCATACCTGCCGAGCCACGGCGGCACCGGGTTGACCGGCGGCGCGTTCGGCGAGGCCAACTATCCCATCCTCAAGACGTCGCACCTGCAAGGTGTGAGCCTGGCTGATGGCATCCGGCCGCGGACCGCTGTCTTCGGCGAGTGAACTCCGTCCGGGCTCGGCGTCGGAGACTAGTCATCCACACCGGACACATGTTACAGGGGGAGCTGAAACCGAATGCGGTCTCTCGACATCGCGCGCGCAGCATGCGAGAAGTTCCATCCAGGGCTGTGCGGAGCGCTCGCCGACACCTCGCTGTCCGTCCACGAATCCGCTCAGGCCACGTCGATCAAGACGTACCGGGCCCACGGTGGTGCGGGGCTGTTGGTACCTGAGGCGTACGGGGGCGCGGGCGCCGACGCGCTCGACGCCGTCCGGGTGATCCGCGCCATCTCGGCGTACACACCGTCTCTGGGGGCGGCTGTGACGATGCACCATTTCACCGCCGCGATGCTCTTCGCCTTGGCCGGAACAGCCGGCCGGCTCACCGGGACCCAGCTGTCGCTGCTGGGCAGGATGGCGCCGGAAGGGTTGCTGATGGCCTCGGGCTGGGCCGAGGGCCGCCCGAATGCGAACATCCTGACGCCGAGCGTTAGTGCCCGTCCGGTGTCCGGTGGCTACCTGGTCAGTGGTGGCAAGAAGCCGTGCAGCCTGTCGACGTCGATGGATCTGCTTACCGCCAGCGCGGCGGTGCCGGATGTGGACGGCCGGCCGAGCCTCGCCGTACTGCTGATACCCGCCGACAGTCCCGGCGTGTCAGTGCACCCGTTCTGGTCGACGTACGTGCTGGCCGGCGCCGAGAGTAACGAGGTGCGACTGGCCGACGTCCACGTGCCGGAGGACCTCGTCATCCGGACCGCACCGGACGACCCGGACCGGCTCGACGATCTGCAAACCGCCGGCTTCGTCTGGTTCGAGCTGATGATTACCTCGGTCTATCTCGGGGCGGCCAGCGCACTCGTCGAACGGGTGCTTGCAAACGGCCGCGGATCCGTCACCGACCGGGCGAGGATGACGATCCGGTTGGAGTCGGCGATCGCCGGGGTCGAGGGAGTGGCCCGAGCAGTCCTTGATGGCGTCGATGGAGACGAGGCGGTGGCGGCGGTCCTGATCGCCCGGTACGCGGCCCAGGACGCCATCCGGCAGGCCACCGATCTCGCGGTCGAACTGTCCGGCGGCATGTCCTTCATCACGTCGAGCGACGACGCCTACTTGACCGCTGCGGCCCGGCCACTGGCATTCCATCCGCCATCGCAGGCCAGCGCGGCTGAGCCGCTGGTCGACTACTTCGCAGGCCGGCCGCTGGTGCTGTCCTGACCGGCGCGGACAACAACGATCGGAGGTGAACGGCATGACCATGGTCGGACCAGCTGTCGAACTGCCCGGCGCCGGCGCCGAACGGCGCACTCTGGATCTCTACCGGGCTCACCTGAGCAAGGGGAGGGCGACCCTGGCCGAACTGTTCGGGTCACACATGGAGGTCGGGTCGTCCGGCGCGTGGCTGGAGACCAGCGATGGCGAACGGTTTCTCAACTGCGGCGGTTACGGCGTCTTCATCATGGGTGCCCGGCACCCGACGGTGATGAACGCCGTCCTAGAGCAACTGCACCGCCATCCCATCGCCACCCGGATCCTGCTCGAGCCGACCGTCGCCGCCGCTGCGGAGGCGCTGATCTCCGTGGCCCCGAAGGGCCTGGACCGTGTGCACTTCGCGCTCTCCGGTGCGGAGGCTGTCGAGACCGGCCTGAAGCTGGCTCGCAGTCACGGTAAGCGTCGTATCGTCGCCACGCACCAGGGCTACCACGGCAAGACCATGGGAGCCCTGTCAGCCAGCGGAAAGGAGGTCTACCGCAGGCCTTTCGAGCCGCTGCTGCCCGGAGTGACCCGGGTCCCCTACGGCGACACCGGGGCGGTCGAACGCGAACTCGCCGCCCACCCAGGAGAGGTCTGCTTCATCGTCGAGCCGGTGCAGGGTGAGGGTGGAGTGATCATTCCGCCCTCGGACTACCTGCGCAGGGTGGCCACGCTGTGTCAGCGCTACCAGGGCTTCCTCATCCTGGACGAGGTGCAGACCGGGATGGGCCGGCTCGGCCACTGGTGGGGGGCGGACCTAGCCGGTGTGGTACCCGACGTGCTGCTGGTCGGCAAGGCGCTCGGCGGCGGACTGCTGCCGGTCTCCGCGGCGCTGGCCAGCCGTAACGCCTTCCGCCCCTTCGACAAGGATCCGTACCTGCACACCGGCACCTTTTCCGGCGCGCCTGTGCTGATGGCCGCGGTGCGCGGTGCCATTCAGGCGATCAAAGAGGGGCGGCTGGTCACGCGGGCGATGGAGATCGGGCATCGCCTACTGCCCGAGATACGCCGGATCGTGACGGCCAACTGCCCGGAGCTGGTGGTGGACGTACGAGGTGAAGGGCTGCTGATCGGCATCGAGTTGGTGGAAGCCGGACTTGCTGGCGAACTGCTCATCGAGCTGTTCAACCACGGGATCGTCGGAAACCACTCGATGAACGGCAGCTCGGTCGTGCGCTTCACGCCGCCCGCGATCCTGAGTGACTCGGACGTCAATTTTCTTCTCGAAGCGTTGGACGGTGCGACCCGCGATCTCGTGGACAAGCGTGCCCGTATGCCGGAAGGTGGTTACTGATCGTGCGTGAAGTAGAGCTTTCAGCCTTTATTCCCCGAGTTTCGCCGGAGACCGTGTTCGACGGCGTGGTCCGCTTCGAGCGCTATCCGGAGCTCGCGCCACATGTGGAGTCGACAGTAGTTCATCAGACCCTGCCCGAACTGACCGGGAGTTCGAGCTGGGAATTGCATTTCCGTAGTGGGCTGCTCCGCTGGACCGAGGAAGAGTGTTTCCGTCGCGACGAGCTGATCGTCGACTTCGCCCAGACCGACGGCGACTTCGACGTATTCAACGGGCGTTGGACGTTCGATCATGTCGCCGACGGTTGTCAGCTGCAGTTCTCCGCAGAGTTTGACTTCGGCATCCCGAGCCTGGAGGGGATCCTCGATCCGATTGCTGAACGGGTCATCAGGGAGACGGTGGCCTGGGTCGTTGTGGGGATGTTCGATGAGGTTCGCCTTGGCGGTGGCCTGGAAGTACCCGGACTGCGACCGACGTCGGTCGCATCGACCTGATTGGAGAGGTAGATCATGGATCAGAAAAATCCGTTCGAAACTCCGAACACGTTTCGACTACACCGGGCTGAATATCTGGTTGGCTTCGTGGTCAGCGCAGTGCTGCTTGTCATGCACTGGGACGAAATTCGCTGGCTGCCGGCCATCGCGCTGTTTCTCTACATCGATCTGATCGGCTACCTGCCGGGGGCCATCGCCTACCGGCGCAGCAATTCGAAGAAGATTTCGAAGGTGTACTACGTGCTCTACAACGTCATGCACAGCCTGATCACCCAGGCTGTCGTGGTGGGTCTGTGGATGTTGTTCATCGGGCCGGAGTGGGCGCTGCTGGTCATTCCGTTCCACCTTTTCGGTGACCGTGGTTTGTTCGGCAACTTCCTGAAGCCGTTCGGAATGCCGTTCGAGCCGGTTCCTCATCCCCTCTACGCCAAGCTGATCGACTCGATCCAGTCGCCGGGTCGCTCGAAAGCCGACACTGCACCTGAGTCGCTCGTCGTCCATAGTGGATCGTCGAAGTGAACAGCGTTGAGGCGCGGACCGGCAGAACCAGGCTGGCCGATCCGGCGGCGAACCAGCGGGACGATCCGGCGACGGACCAGATGCCCGGCAACGCCGAGGCCGGGCGCAGCCGGGCTGCTGTACGCCAGATCGCATCGGGGGTTGCGGTTCTGGCGGTGGACACCGGTCGCGCCATGCACGGCGTCACCGTCAGCTCGTTGACTGCGGTGTCGCGGGATCCCCTGCTGGTTGGCCTCTGCCTACACCGGGGTTCGCAGTTCCTCAGTCTGCTCCAGGCCCACCGGTCGTTCGCGGTCAGTGTTCTCGACGCCACTCAGGCAGAACCGGCGAAATGGTTCTCCGACCCGCGCCGCCCCCACGGCCGGGCGCAGTTCGAGCATGTCCCGTGGCAGCCGGACCGGATCAGCGGTGCGCCCTTCATCGTCGGCGCGCTGGCCTGGCTGAGTGCCCGGCTGGTCCGCATCGTCGACGCCGGCGACCACGAGCTGCTCCTTGCCGAGGTCACGGGCGGCTCGGTCGGAAGAGGCCGGCCACTGCTAAACCACGCGGGCCGACTGCACGAGGTAACCACCATGACCCTGGTCTCGCCAGCGTCGGCCAGCCGTAGCGACGACACGGACAGCCAGGCGGCGGGCCAGCACAGCGGCCGCAGGCAGCAGCCGTAGGACCCGACGGCACCTGCCGGACGTTCCAACGCGTCCGGCAGCCGGTGCCGCACCAAACCGATCCAGAGGTGAAGGAGCCGATGATGACCCGGACGGTGCCGCCCGAGGCGGACTGGGACGACGCGCCGACCCTGCTCGACGGCGCGATGAATCTCAACCTCACCGCCGAGCAGTGCAATCTCGCGTACTGGCTCTCGGCTGTCGCGCAGGGAACCTTGCGCGGACGTGCCGAGACCGGGCACCTGCCGACTGCGGCCACGCCTGAGCACATGTTGCGGCCAGGACCGCTTCGGGACGCGCTGGTGATGGAGCTGGGCTACCGGTCCATCGCGGAGGAGAAGGCGACCCGCATCCTCGCCCACTACGTCGCCCAGGCACCGGGGGTGCCGGAGCTGGAGTTTTACACGACGCAGCTGGTCGACGAGGCACGGCACGCCATGGTGTTCCGCAACCACCTGGTCGAGCTCGGCCTGGCGAAGGAGGACCTGGAGGCGACGATCGCCAAGATGTCGGCCGACTACACCAGGGAGATCCTGGACCCGGTCGAGGAGTTCGCAACCCGGACGGTGCGCGACGAAGGGGACTTCATCGGCGGCGTCGCGATCTTCACCATTGTCATCGAAGGGGTGTTGGCACCCGCAGCCGAGCTGAGTGAACGCAAGTGGCAGGTGCTCGACCCGGCCGCGAGTGAGATCGCCCGCGGTGCCTCCATCGACGAGATCCGGCACCTCAGCGTCGGCAGCTCGATCCTGCGCGATCATCTCGCGGCCCATCCGGACTACCGGTCGCGCCTGCTGGACATCCTTCGGCAAGGCCGGCAGCTATGGGACGACCTGCCGGAGGAGGCCTACATCATGCGGCGCGAGACACTGTTCCAGGAAGGATTAGCACAGTATGCCGACATAGTGGGCGACTACGAAGTGTGGCCCGGCCGTCGGCTGTTGGACACCACACCGGCTGAACGCTACGCCACTGCGGAGCGCTGGACCGACGAGATGGCGGCGGTACGGCTGCGATACATGGGCCTGACCGATGCGCTGCCGGTGCTGGGGCTGCCGGTATGAGCGGGAGTCGACACCGTACCCGGCGGATGGCCGGCGCGCCGGTCACGACCCGGTCGGCGGTGATCGCCGGCGTCGGATCCTGGGTGCCGCCCCGGATCGTCACCAACGAGGAACTCGCTCGCCACCTCGACACGTCCGACGACTGGATCCGCAGCCGGACAGGCATCGCCCGCCGGCATGTCGTGGACCCAGGGGTCGGCACTGCGGCACTCGCCATCGAAGCGGGTGCGGCGGCGTTGAAGTCCGCCGGCGGCGACGTGGACTCGGTGATCGTGGCCACCTCCACCCCGGAACGGCTGTGTCCGGCCACCGCGCCGCAGGTTGCCGCCGGGCTCGGGCTCAGTGGCGTGGCCGCGCACGACGTCGCGGCCGTCTGCAGCGGGTTTCTCTACGCGTTGAACAGCGCTGCCGGGCAGATCGCGACCGGCACGGCGGACCGAGTCCTGGTCGTCGGGGCCGACGCGTTCTCCACGATCGTCGATCCCACTGATAGGCAGGCGGCCGTGATCTTTGCCGATGGCGCCGGGGCGGTGGTGCTCCGCGCGGGGTCCGCTGCGGAACCGGGTGCCCTCGGGCCCTGCGTACTCGGTAGCGATGGCGAGTTCGCCGAACTGATCATGATCCCCGGTGGTGGGTCGGCCCAGCGATCGACAGGACGCCTGCCAGGTTCGGAGGATCTCTGGTTCCAGATGCGTGGCAGGGACGTCTACCGGCATGCCGTCGAACGCACGTCGAACGCCGCGCTGGCCGCCCTCAAGCAGGCTGGCTGGGATCCCGCGGACATCGACTGGTTCGTGCCGCATCAGGCCAACGCGCGGATCTGCACCGCGATCGCCGAACGCCTCGGGATCCCGATGGACCGAGTCGCGTCGAACATTGAACGCGTCGGCAACACGGCCGCCGCGTCCATTCCGCTACTGATCGCAGAATTGGCGGCGGCACGGGCATTCGACCCCGGTGCTCGGGTGCTGACCGCTGCCTTCGGCGGTGGCCTTACCTGGGGCGCGACCACCTTTACTTGGCCTGTGACGCACGGCTTCGGTTACTGACCGGTCAATCGTTGATTGACCATGGCGGATACATGCCTCGCTGTGCGACGGACCGAACAGCAGAAGGAATCTGAATGTGTGCCCGGAACTGGCTGGTGATCAGTTTGTCGATGTCCTTGATCTGCCGGTCCAGGTCCAGCAGTTGCTGGGCGAGCCGGGCGACGAGGACCGCGGTGGTGGCCTCACCGGGCGGTCGCGAAAGTTGCTGCTCGGCTGCGGCCAGGGCGGTGGCGGCCATATCGTAGATGCCCTTGGGTTAGGCTTGCTGCTCGCGCAGGAACTCCTCGATGCCCGCGAGACCGGCGTCGCGGATTGTCTGCGAGGTCTGAAAGCCGGTGAGCAGGTTCAACGCGGAGCGCGTCGAGTAGTCGAAGGCGCGTTCCAGTGCGGGGAAGATCCCGGTGAGCATGTCACGCAGCCGGTTGACGCTGCGGACCCAGTCGGCCATCAGGTCCTCGTGGTGCGATCTCAGGCGGGTCAGCTCCGTGGACAACTGCGCCAACAGGTCCCTGAACAGCGACGGTCCGCATCAGATCTGAATCGGTGGTCAGGGCGTCCAGAACGACAGGGCGGCCGTTCCTTCCGAGCCACCGTGCGGCAGACGCCTGATCAGCCACACCCCATCGTCCCGGGCATCCGGGGCACCAACACCGAACAAGATCAACCTTAGGGAGATACCGATGTTCGAGCAGCTGACGGAAATCATCGCCCGCAAGTTCCAGTTGGACCGGACAACGCTCGCCCCAGAGATGACGTTCCAGGACCTGGAGCTCGACTCGCTCGACATGGTCGAGCTGAGCCTGGTGATCGATAAGGAACTGGGAGTACCCGTCTCCGACGACGAGTTGATTCAGGCAGGGACGATCGGAGCGGTCCGCGATCTCGTCGAATCCCGCAGCACGAGGGTCTGATGTCCACCTGCGACGTGGCGGTGACCGGGCTGGGCCTCGTCAGTCCGGCCGGTATCGGAGTCGAGGCCAACTGGCACCGGGTGTGCGCCGGGATGCCGACCGCGCAGACCGATCCGCTGTTGAACGACTGCCCGGTGGACATCTCCTGCCGGGTGCCGGGCTTCGCGGCGGACCGGATGCTCGGACCGCGGCGGGCCCGGCGCCTCGACCGGTTCGTTCAGCTGACGGTGCTGGCGGCCGAGGAGGCGGTCACTGACTCCGGACTCGACGTTCGCGACTGGGACGGTGCACGGGTCGGGGTGGTCCTCGGATGTGCCGATGGTGGTCCGGGCACCGTCGAGGAGCAGCACCGCGTCCTGCTCACCGAAGGTGCCGGACAGGTCTCGCCGCTGCTGCTGCCGAGGCAGCTACCCAACATGATGGCCGGCCAGGTCTCCATCGAACTCGGCGCGACCGGTCCGAGCCTGGTGGTCGCCACGGCCTGCGCGTCCGGTGCGACCGCGATCGGACTCGCCCGAGACCTGCTGCTGCTGCGGCGCTGTGACATCGTCGTCACCGGCGGCGGTGAGGCCATGCTGACCCCGCTGGTGATGGCCGGGTTCGCACAGATGGGCGCGCTGTCACGACGCTGTGACGACCCGTCCGCTGCGTCGCGTCCGTTCGACTCGGCCCGGGACGGCTTCGTGGCCGGCGAAGGCGCGGGTGTGCTGGTGCTCGAACGGCTCGCCGACGCCCAGGCCCGCCGGGCGCGGGTCCGGGCGCGGATCGCCGGCTTCGGTGCCAGCGCCGACGCCCACCATGTGACGTCCCCGGATCCTCAGGGACGGGGAGCCGAGGCCGCGGTCCGCGGCGCTCTGGCTGACGCCCAAATCGCACCCAGTGAGGTGGAGCACGTCAACGCCCATGGCAGCGCGACTCCGTTGAACGACCTGGTGGAGGCACAGATGCTGCGCCGGGTGGTCGGCCGGGGCGCGCTGGTGACCTCGACCAAGGGAGTAACCGGCCATCTGTTCGGTGCGGCCGGCGCGGTGGAGACCGCGTTCACAGTGCTGGCGGTGGAACGCGGCATGGTGCCACCGACTGCCAACCTCGACGAACCCGATGGACGGCTCGACATCGATATCGCACAGAAGCCGACCCCGCTGCGACTCGATATCGCGCTCAGCACCTCGCTCGGATTCGGCGGCCAGAACGCGGCGGTTCTGGTCGCTCGAGCCTGACCGTTGCCGGCCCGCACCGGCCGCAACCCGTCGCGGGCACTACTCGTCTCAGGCGCAGCAGCGCCCGTCCAGCGCACTCAGTCAGCGTCCGGTCAGGTGTCGGTCAGCGCTGAGCAGCAGGCTCATGAGCAGGTTCGCATCCAGGAAGGAGAATGATCCATGCAGGCCAACCAGCAAGATCTGGCCACCGGCGCCGGGCCGGCGAGAAGCGGCCTGGTCGGCGCCGATCCCGCTTCAGCGACGGCCAGTGAGGTGGGTGCGCATTTCGCGGTACTCGCCAGGGAGGTCCGCGCCGCCGGGCTGCTGGATCTCGCGCCGAAGCGGTACTACGCACGATTGGCCTTCAACGCGGCGATGTTCGGCGCCGGTCTGGTGGCGTTCTTTCTGATTGGCGACTCGTGGTGGCAGCTGGCGGTGGCGGCCTGGATGGGTCTCAGCTGTGCGCAGAGTGCGTTCATGTGGCACGACGCCGGGCACAAGGCCATGTTCCGTGGCAGGGCGGCCACCGCGATGGGGCTGATCCACGCGAACCTCGTCAACGGCGTGAGCTACGGGTGGTGGGTGAACCACCACAACCGCCACCACAGCTTCCCGAACAACATCGACCTCGATCCGGACATCGGCCGGCGTACGGCGATCTTCGACATGAGCCAGTACGCGACCCGCACCCGGTGGGGCCGTTTCGTGGTTCGCCACCAACGCACGCTCTTCTTCGTCCTGCTGATCTTCGAGGGCTACAAGATGCGGCGCACCTCGCTGCTCGCCGTCTTCAATGGGAATCTCCGCCAGCCGGTGCAGGAACTCGTGCTCATCCTGGCCAACATGGCCGTCTACCTGGGGCTGCTGTTCGTCGTCCTGTCGCCGGTCAAGGCCGTCGCCTTCGTCGTGGTGCAGCAGGCCGTCCTCGGCGTTTACTTCGGCCTCATCTTCGCGCCCAACCACAAGGGCATGGAGGTGCGTGCCGGCGAGGAGTCGCTGGACTGGTTGGAACGTCAGGTCCTGACCTCGCGCAACATCCGTCCGTCCCCGTTGGTCGACTTCCTCTACGGCGGGCTCAACTACCAGGTCGAGCATCACCTCTTCCCGACGATGCCACGGATGAACCTCAACCGGTGCCGGCCGATCGTGCAGCGCTACTGCGGTGAGCACGACATCCCGTACCGCGAGGTGACTCTGTTCGAGTCGTACCGCGAGGTCGCGTCGTTCCTGCACGAGGTCAGCGAACCCGCCCGACGTCCCTTGCCGGTCGCGACCGGATCCGCCGGCACCTGATCCCGTACGTCTCCCGATCCGCCGGACCCGCGACTGCGGGCGTCTACGACGAAGGTGTGGCCAGAGCATGCCCGACGAATTTTCACTGCACGCGCTCCCGCTCGCCGAGCGACGGGATGCGGTGGAGAGCTTCGTGCTCGATCAGTTCAAAGCGGCACTTCTGATGGAGAGCGATGACGATCTCCCGCTGGAGAGCGGATTCTTCGAACTCGGCTTGACGTCCCTGAGCCTGATCGAGCTGCGCCGGACACTTGAGCGGCGCCTGGGCCTGCAGATCGACACTCGGGTGCTGTTCAACCAGCCGACGATCGCGCAGCTGGCCGACTACCTGATGCGCGAACTCGACGCGCCCGAGCGCAGCGACGCCGAACGCCGGGACGCGGAGGTCGCCCGATGACCGACACCGTCGCCCCGTCCACCGCCGCCGTGCGGTCGGCTGACCTGGACGAGCCGATCGCCGTTGTCGGCGTCGGGTTGAGATTCCCAGGCGGCTGCGACTCGCTCGACGACTTCGACGCATTCCTGCGCGACGGGCGGTCCGGCATAGTGCCCCTGCCGGTCGGCCGGTGGGACGTGGCGGCCTTCACACCCGCCGCGCCGGGGGAGAAAGGCAAGATCCATACGACCGGCGGCGGGTTCCTCGAACGGATCGACCACTTCGACGCCGGGTTCTTCAACATATCGCCGAAGGAGGCCCAGTACATCGACCCGCAGCAACGAATGCTGCTCGAGACCGCCTGGCAGGCACTGGAGAACGCCAACATCGATCCGACACCGCTGCGCAGGGGGAACGGTGGAGTCTACGTCGGAGCGAGCTCGATCGACTATGCGTTGGAGATCAGCGAGATTCCCTACGCGGAACTCGACGGTCATCTCGCGTCGGGAATCACGATGTTTCCCCTGTCCGGCCGGCTGTCGTACTTCCTCGGCTGGCGGGGACCCAGCCTCAGCGTGGACACGGCCTGCTCGTCGTCACTGACCGCTCTGCATCTGGCGGCAAGCGGACTGCGTCGAGGCGAGTGCGACATAGCGCTCTGTGCCGGGGTGAACGCGTTGCACCACCCCCGGATCCCGGTGATCTTCTCCCACGGACAGATGCTCGCCCCGGACGGTCAGTGCAAAACCTTCGACGAGTCGGCCGACGGCTACGTGCGCGCCGAGGGTTGTGGCGTACTGGTCCTCAAACGGCTGTCGTCGGCCATCGCGGACGGCGACACCGTGCTGGCCGTCGTGCGGGGCACTGCGGTCGGTCAGGACGGTGACAGCGCTGGACTGACCGTGCCCAACGGCGCAGCGCAGGAACAGACCATCCGGACCGCTCTCGCCGCGGCCCGGCTGCGCCCGGCGGACATCCAGTACGTGGAAGCACACGGCACCGGCACCCCGCTCGGTGATCCCATCGAGATGGGTGCCATCAACGACGTGTTCGCCGAGTCGCGTACCCACCAGTCACCGGTCCTGGTGGGTTCGGTCAAGACCAACCTCGGCCACATGGAGCCGGCCTCCGGTATCGTCGGCCTGATCAAGGTTGTCCTCCAGATGCGGTCAGCGACGATCTACCCGCACCTGAACCTGCGGACCCCGTCAGGGCGGATTCCCTGGGACAGCTATCCGGTCCGGGTGCCGACCGAGTGCCAACCCTGGTCGGCACCGGTACGCCGGGCGGTGGTGAACAGTTTCGGATTCGCCGGAACCATCGCGGTCGCCGTACTGGAACAGGCACCCGCGCGGCCGGCGGCGCTGACGGCCACTGGGCCGAGCGCCGCCCGGCACGTGTTCACCATCTCTGCCAAGAACCACGCCGGGCTGACCGCGCTCGCCCAGCGCTACCAGCGGCTGCTCGCCGAACAGCCCGAAGTCGACCTGGCCCGGCTCTGCTACACCACCAACGTCGGGCGGACCCATTTCGGCCAACGCCTCGCGGGCGTTGCCGCCGACCGGGCCCAGCTCGACACGCTGCTGGCCGGCCTCGACGCCCAGCCGGACGCCCGGCCGAAGGCGCCGATCCGCAAGGTGGCGTTCATGTTCACCGGGCAGGGCGCCCAGTACGCCGGAATGGGGGCCGCCCTTTACCGCCGGTTCCCGGTCTTCCGCAACTGGGTCGACCAGTGCGACGAACTGTTCGCTGGGCACCTCGGTCGGTCAGTACGCGCGTTGCTCCTCGACGAGGCGTCGGACCCGGAAGCGATCGACCAGACCTGGCTCACGCAACCCGCGCTGTTCACGCTGGAATTGGCCCTGGCCAGGTTGTGGCTGTCCTGGGGGATCCGGCCGAGCGTGCTGATCGGGCACAGCATCGGCGAGGTCGTGGCGGCGGCGGTCGCCGGGCTGATCACGCTGCCGGACGCGGTGACCCTCGTCGCCGTCCGGGGCCGGCTGATGCAGTCGGTGAGCCGACCCGGCGGGATGGCCGCCGTGCACGCGGAAATCGAGGAGGTCGAGCCGCTGTTGGCGGCTCAGCCTGAACTCGCCCTGGCCGCGCACAACAGCCCGACCCAGTGCGTCGTCTCTGGAGCCGTCGGACCGCTGGAGGAGGTGATCCGGAGGCTGAGTGAGCGCGGCGTCCGGGTGGACCGGCTCGCGGTGTCACACGCGTTCCACTCGCCACTGATGGCGGAGATCTTCGACGAGTTCCGGGCCGCGCTCGACAGGATCACCTTCCAGGAACCCGACATCGCCATCGTGTCGAACGTGACCGGTGCACCGGCCCGCTTCGCGGAGATCGGAAACGTGGAGTACTGGGTCCGGCACGTCGCCGAACCGGTGCAGTTCCTGTCCGGAATCCGGTCCCTGGTCAAGCGGGGGCGACACGCGATCGTCGAGATCGGCCCGGCCGGGGTCCTCACCGCCCAGGCACGGCAGTGCGTCAACGCCGACGACCACGTCTGGGTAGCCAGCCTCAGCCGGCGCGACCGGACCGACGAAACGACCCTGCGCTGTCTGGCGGCGCTGTACAGCGCCGGGATCGCGGTGGACTGGCGTGGCCTGCACGACCGCCGAAAGCCCACGATGTCGCTTCCGACGTACCAGTTTCAGCGGCGGCGGCACTGGCTGCCCGCCCCGGGTCGGTCCGCCACCCGCTCCACCGGGTCGGTCGGCAGCGGGCATCACCCGCTGCTCGGCAGGGACACCGGTACGCCTGAGCGCCGTGAGTTCACCAGCGAGTTCTCGTCACTGGATCTGCCGTTGGCGGCAGATCACGTGGTCAACGGGGAAGCGACCGTGCCGGCTTCGGCGTACGTCGAGTTGCTGCTGGCGGTGCAGGAGGAGCTTTTCGGTCAGCACCGTGGGGTCGTACGAGATCTGGTCCTGCACGCGCCGCTGATCCTGACCGAGCAGCCGCGTACGGTGCACACCCGGTGCGTCACTGGTCCGGACGGCACGGTGGCGGTGGAGGTGCTGAGCGTCGTCGGCGACGCCCCGATAAAGCACCTCACCGCGTTGGTCGAGGACGCCGACACCGCCGTCGGGCCGGAGGAGGTACCGCAGCCGCAGGTCCCGGCCGTGGAAGCCGGCGCTGTCTGGCCCCCGCAGTCCCGTGACGGTGACAGCGCCTACCTGGACCTGGCCTCGGTCGGCCGCGTCTACGGTCCGCTGCTGCGGCGGCTGGAAGAGGTGCTCCGCGATGGTGCCTCGATCGCCGGTCGACTCACCAACCGGCGCGTGAGCCCTGGTGAGTTCTTCCCGATCGACGTGCTCGAGGCCGCGTTGCAGGGGATAGCGGCCGTGCACGACGCCGGTCCGGCCGCCGGCCCCCTCATGATCGGAACGACGCAGGTGCTACGTCGGCCGCGAGCCGGTCAGATCCGCTTCCAGGCACGGCTGCGCGTTCCTGTGGACGCCACCGATCTCGGCTCGGTCGACCTGTGGCTGTTCGACGGGGACCGGCTCGCCGCCCGGCTGCACGGCATTCGGTGGGGGTTCCGCGACGCCACCCGGCAACGGTTCTTCACCCATCGGCTCAGTTGGCTGCGGGCGCAGCCGGATCGGCAGGTGACCGAGGCCACCCGGCGGGTGCTCGTCATGAATGCCGAGCCGGCGCTGGCGGAAGCCCTCCGCGAGGCCGGGACGCGCGAGGGCGTGGGGGTGCTGGTGATACCGGAGGCCGATGGCGCCCCGGCGGCTCTGGCCGAATCCGGCGTCACCGATGTGGCCTGGTTCTGGCGCGGCGGCGGTACGGAATTCTCAATGTCCGAACTGCACCGGCAGTCCGAAAACCACTACCGTGAACTGCTACGAGTGATCGCGGCTCTGGACGCCGCACCCGTCGAGCGGCGACCCCGGCTGTGGCTGGTAACCAGGGGGGCACAAATGCTCCCCGGCGACGAGCCGGCGGCGGTGGGGCTCTGCGCCGCTTCCTTGTGGGGATTCGGCCCGGTCCTACTTACCGAGTATCCGCAGTACCGCGCGACGCTGGTCGATCTCGCGCCTGCCGCCGGGTCGGGGATACCTGCCGACCTCGCCGATCCCGCCGACCTGGCTGCGTTGGTCCGCGAGTGGAGTACCCCCCGGCCGGACGATTTCCAGGTCGCGTTCCGTAACGGCCGACGATTCGTACGCCGGCTGCTGCCGGGCGAGAACACGCCGCCCTGGCCCGGTGGCTTCGTCGTGTCCGGGCCGGACGCGCCGGCCGGTGCCGCGGCGCGGTACCGGATCACGCCGGCTCCGACCGTCGTGCCCGGTCCGGGACAGATCGAGGTGCTGGTCGATGTCGTCGTGCCAATCGGTCCGGAGCTGACCCGCAGCGTCTGCGCGGGTACGGTGTCGCATGCTCCAGCCGACCGCGAGTTTCGCGTAGGAGACGTCGTCGTGGTCAGCTACGAAGGCGAGCCGGCGAGCCGGATAAATGTGTCGGACGCCATCCTGGTACGGCCGGGCGCGGACGCGGTTGAGATCGCGGCCGGGCGAGCCGCCGTCTCAGCTGGCCAGGACCGCCTCGCCGAGGGCGGGCTCATCCGGTACGGGCCAGACGAAGTGGATGAGGTGGCGAGACTGCTCCGGGACGGTGCCGCGCCGGGCAGTGTGGCCCTGGCCCTGACCGACGTCGGCGCGGACGCGTCCGCCACCCCGGGACGGCTCCGCCGTCTCCGGGCGGACCGGACGTACGTGATCACTGGTGGCCTGGGCGGGCTCGGTCTGGTGACTGGGCGACGGTTGGTCGAGGGCGGTGCCCGTCAACTCGTCCTGGTGAGCCGCAGCGGGCGAGCGACTCCGGAGGCGGAGTCGATCCTCGCCGAGTTGCGGGCACAGGCCGAGGTGACCGTGCTCGCGGCCGACATCAGCCAGCCGGCAGACGTGGCCGACCTGGCCGAGCGGCTGCGTGGCATGCCGCACCCGGTCGGCGGATTCGTGCACGCGGCGGGTGCGGTCGGCAAGGAACTCATCGCGAAGCTCGACTGGCCGGCGATCGAGGAGCAGTTCGGTCCCAAGGTGTTTGGCGGATGGCTGTTGCACGAGCTCAGCCTCAGCTGCCCGGAGCACGAGTTCTTCGTGATCTACTCCTCGATCGCGGCCGTCATCGGCGGCGCGACCCAGGCTCACTACGCCGGGGCGAGCGCCTTCCTGGACGCGTTGGCCACCTGGCGGAGAGCCCTTGGGCTGCCTGGTCTCAGCTTGAGCTGGGGTGCCTGGGGCGAGGTCGGCATGTCGGCCCGGCTCGACGCACAGTTGAGCCAGGAGGTCGACCGCAGCGGCGTCCGGTTCTTCTCCCCTGCGCGGGCACTGGACACCCTCACTCACCTGTGGGACCGACCGGTCGCGCATCGGGTGGTCGGCGAGTACGACTGGGACCGGATCGCGAGTGCACTGCCACTGGACAACGCCCTGTACTCGCGTGTCTCCGACGGCCGGCCGTCCGGCCCTGCCGGCAGCGATCTGCTCGAGCGGTTGCTGAGCCCGGAGGTCGACCGGAGCGCCGCCATCGGCGACTTGGTCCGAGCGAAGGTGGCGCAGGTATTGCACCTCGATGACCCGAGTGAACTTGACCCTGCCGCCGAGTTCGTTTCACTCGGACTCGACTCACTGATGACAGTCGAGATTAAGAGTGGCCTGGAATCGGCGCTGCGGATCCCGCTGCCCGCGTCGTTGACCTTCGACCACCCGTCGGTACAGGAGCTGGTTGATTTCCTGGACCGGCGGTTCGCCGCCGAGTACCTCGGCTGACCGCCGGGCCGATACCCCTACCTGGTCCCGCGGATCGGTCCCGCTGCCATTCTGGAGGATTGTGTGGAAGACCTGCCTGAACAGTGGACATTGCCGGTCACGTCCGCGGCGCATGCGCGTGACCGCGGCGATCACGTGGCGATCCGCTGTGCGGATCGGGCACTGACGTACGCGCAGCTGCACCGGGACAGCAACCGGACTGCGCACCGGCTGCGCCAGGCCGGTGTCCGTGCGGGGACCCGCATCGCCTATCTCGGCAAAGAGTCGGAACACTACTACTCGACGGTGCTTGCCGGCGCCAAGATCGGCGCAGTGCTGGTCCCGGTCAACTGGCGGCTCACCGCAGGCGAGGTCGACCACATCCTGCGGGACTCCACAGCTGAACTGCTCTTCGTGGAGCGTGAGTTCCGGCCGGTGGTCGACCGGGTGCGTCCGGATCTTCCGACGCTTCGCGAGGTGGTGGAGCTCGACGCCGAGGACCCTGACGACCCGGGTGCGGGACTGCGGTGTTGGCTGGCCGACGCGTCGGACGCTGACGTACATCACCATTGCGGTCCGCACGACCCGGTCGTACAGATCTACACCAGCGGGACGACCGGCAAGCCGAAGGGGGTCGTCCTGGCCCATCGCAGCTTCTTCACACTGCCTGCTGCGATGCGTGCCGCAGGGGTCGACTGGATCGACTGGCGGGCCGACGACGTCAGCCTCATCTCATTGCCCGGTCTGGGCATCGCCGGGATCGGTTGGTTCATGCACGGCTTCAACGCCGGCGCCACCAACGTGGTGATGCGGATGTACCTTCCGCAGGAAGCGGTCCGACTCATCCAGCAGTACAGGGTGTCCATTACGTTCGTCGCTCCCGCCATGCTCGCGATGATGCTCGCCGAACACGGTGTCGGCCCGCACACGTTCGCGTCGATGCGGAAAGTGGCCTACGGCGCCGCGCCGATCTCAGCCGGACTGCTCCGCCAGTGCCTGGAGACGTTCCGCTGCGAGTTCGCGCAGATCTACGCCAGCACCGAGACCGGGACGGTGGCGGTCTGCCTGCCGCCAGAGGCACACGTACCGGGCAGCCGACTGCTGGGCGCGGCAGGTCGGGCCTGCCCGGGCACCGAGATCAAGGTGGTGGACCGGGAAGGCCGTGAAGTCCCACCGGGCAAGACGGGCCAGGTGTGCATCCGTACCCCAGCCCGAATGCTGGGCTACTGGAATCTGCCCGACGCCACGGCACAGACGCTCGTTGGTGACTGGCTGTACATGGGTGACGCCGGCCGGCTCGACGAAGACGGCCACCTCTTCCTCGGCGATCGGATCAACGACACCATCATCGTGGCCGGGCAGAACGTGTACCCGGCAGAGGTCGAGAAGGAGCTCGCCGACCATCCCGCAGTCGCCGACGTCGCCGTGGTGGGGATGCCGCACCCCCGCTGGGGCGATGCGGTCCACGCCTGTGTGGTGCTGCGCCCCCAGCGCCAGGCGACCCGTCGCGAGCTGCTGATGTTCCTCCGCGGTCGGGTAGCCGATTACAAGATCCCGGTCGAATATCACATTGTCGAGGATCTGCCGCGCAATCCGTCGGGAAAGATTCTCCGCCGACTGGTCCGGGAACGCCTTGCCGCCGGGGCCGCTGCCGACCTCGCAGTCGCTTCGTCAGCATCGGAAGGAGACTGAGGTGTCCGTCATCGACCAGCCCTTTCGGATCGGGGTTCTGCTGCCGACCCGGGAACAGGCGATAACCGACAACATCGACATGGCGCAGATCCTTGACTTCGCGCGGCGAGCCGAGCTGCTGGGCTTCGACTCGTTGTGGACCGGAGACTCGCTGGTGGCGCGGCCGCGGTTGGACCCGCTGGTGGTGCTCGCCGCCTGCGCCGCCGTGACCAGCCAGGTTACTCTCGGTACGGCCGCTATGACGCCGGCATTGCGGCATCCGCTGATCGGCGCCAACATGATCGCCAGCCTTGATCATGCCTGTGCCGGCCGGCTGGCTCTCGGCCTCGGCTCGGGATTTCCGATCCCTGAGACGGAGGAGGAGTTCGGCATCGTCGGCGCTGTCTTCCCCGGCCGCGCCAGCCGGCTCGACGAGATCGCCGACCTGTGGCGGGCGGCCTGGGGCGCCAGCCGCAGTGACGGTCAGGTCGACTTCACCGGACGGTACTGGCAGGCGAGCGGCCTGCACCGGCTGCCCACGCCCTACCGGACCGGAGGACCGCCGCTCTGGCTGGCCAGCAGCGACACCCCCCGGGTGCTGCGGCGGGTCGCCGAACGGTACGACGGGTGGCTGCCCTTCCTACCCACGGCGTCTGCGTACGACACGGCCTGGCAGACGGTGCTGGCGCACTGCCGGGAGCTGGGCCGACCGCAGGGCGCGGTGACCCCAGGCCTGTACGCCACGGTGACCATCGGTGACAGCAAGGCCGAGGCCGAGGCTGAGTTGGCGGACTACCTGCACCGGTACTACGGCCGGTCGTTGGAGACGATGGCCAGGATTCAGGCGTACGGCTGGGGCAGGGCCGAGGAGTGCGCCGACTGGCTGCTGGGATACCTGCGTTCCGGCACCCGGCACGTGGTGATCCGGATCGGGTCGCTGGATCCCAGCCGGCAGCTGGACCAACTGGGCGCGGTGGTCCTGCCGGCGCTGCGAGAAGCAGCCGTCCCGTTGGCTACTACCTGATCCGGACCGGAGGTCGATCATGACTGACTATGTCGGGCAGACGTCGGAGGCTGGGCAGTGGCTGCATCCGCAGGAGCCGTCCGCCGACGCCAGAATCCGCCTGTTCCTCTTTCCACATGCCGGCAGCGGAGCGATCATCTATCGAGACTGGCCGGAGTTGCTGCCGTCGGACATCGCGGTTCAGGCGGTTACTCTGCCTGGCCGGCACAACCGGCGTGAGGAGGAGGCGTACGACCGGTGGGAGCCGCTGATGGACGCCCTGTACGAGGCGGTCGTCAGCGAACTCGACCATCGTCCGTACGCCTTCTTCGGACACTGCATGGGGTCACAGTTGGCGTACCAGTTGACTCAGCGGATCGAGGCCGAGGGCGACCCTGGACCGATCGTGCTCGGAATGTCCGGCTGGGCGCCGCAGGGCTTCTTCCAGCCGACGGACGAACAGAGCCGGATGTCGGAGTCGGAGATGGTCAAGTGGATCAAGAAGCTTGGCTCCTTCCCAGCGGAAATCTATGACAATCCGGAGATGCTGGCGCTGGTGGTTCCGGCGTTGCGTGCCGATCTGGCGATCTGCGCGCAGTACGTCGACGAGCCGGCAGTGGTCGGTTGTCCGGTGGTCTCGTACGGTGGGGCGTCGGATCCGCTCATGCAGCGGCGGGACGCCATGCAGTCGTGGCGCGACCGTACTCCCCGGTACCTCGGCAACAGTGAGTTCCCTGGCGGCCATTTCTACATCGACGCCCACGCACTGACCGTCACTACCGACTTCGCGCGTCACCTCTACCGGCTCGAATCGTCGAGGGTCCGTTGACACCGTCCGTGGACGGCCGTGACGAGGCCACCGCAGCGGCCGTCACCAGCCGGACCCTGCCGGACATCATGCCGATGTCGGCGACCCTCGATATCCGGTTTGGACAGCTGAACCAGGACTGGGTAGTCGGCGAGATGGACTGGCAGGCGCGGCTCTGCACGGCCGGCGGCGTGCTGCACGGGGGCGCCCTGGTCACCTTGGCGGATTCGGTGGCGGGTGTGTGCGCTTATCTGAACATTCCCGCTGGCGCGGTTACCTCGACCATCGAGCTGAAGGTGAACTTCTTCGCCCCGGTCCGGCAGGGTACGGTGCGAGCGGTTGCGAGGCCGTTGAGCGTCGGTCGTAGTGTCGTCGTGGTTCAGACGGATCTGCAGCTTGTGCAGGCCGGGCTGGCAGACGGTGAGCATCCTGCGGTGGGGATCGTCGTTCAGTCCCAGATCGTGCTCGGCTGACGCGCTCACGCCGTTCGACACAGACGGTAGCTCCACCGGGGTGTCCGCGAACCGTCCACGGTTTGCGGACACCCCGATTGCGTGCGGGGTCAGTTCCTGCGGTAGCCGGCCTGTTCCACCTGCACTGGTAGGTCGACCGACGTCCCGGTGGTGCGGTCGCCGAGCCGCAGGACCGCGACGATCATGACGACCACGCAACCGGCGATGACGGTGAACAACCAACCGGCGCCGGCGTTGGTAAGGATCGGTAGTAGAACGAAGGGCAGCAGAGCGGCGCTGAGCCGCGACAGCGAGTAGGCCGCGCCGGCCGCAGTCGTTCGGAACGCGGTGGGGTACTGTTCGGACAGATAGACGTGCGACGCGGTGGAGAACACGTTGCTCAGCAACGTGTAGCTGAAGCCGAAGGCGACGATGGCGACGGCGTTGCCGGCCAGGCCGAAGCCGATGCCGCTCGCCGCCATCAGCGTGGCCGACACACAAATCAGCGTCCGTCGCTCGACGCGGTCGAGAATGGGCACGGACAGTAGGGAACCGATCGGATAGCCGAGGAAGGACATCGCGGTGTAGCCGAGCCCGGCGACGATGTCGAATCCCTTGACCGCGAGCACCTGTGGTGCCAACGTGCCGAATCCGTAGTATGCCGTCACCGAAAGCAGGCAGAACGTCCAGAGCATGACGGTGCGGCGCCAGTACAGCGGCCCGAATAGCTCGCGGTAGCCGGGGCGGGGGCGGGGGCGGGGGCGGGGGCGTCCGAGCATGCTCGGTGTCGTGCCGGCCGGTGGCTGCTGGATTCCGGCCTGCCGTTCGAGCCCGCTGACGATTGCCTCGGCTTCGGCGGTCCGGCCCTGTTCGGCCAGCCAGCGTGGGGATTCGACCAGCCTGCGCCGCAGGATCCAGATGAGCGCGGTGCCGAGCGCGCCGATGATGAACACCCAACGCCAGCCAGCGAGTCCCAGGATCGTCCGCGGTGCGAGCCAGAGCGCGGTGAACCCGACGGCAGGAACGCCGCAGAAGGCGATGCAGTAGGCCCAGCCGATGAAGCGTCCGCGGCGGCGGGCGGGCAGTACCTCCGCCAGGTAACAGTCTGCCAGTGTCTGCTCTGCGCCGATCCCCACACCGGCGATGAAACGGGTAACGATCAGCCAGGCGACGTTCGGCGAGAATGCACCGAGCAGGGTGAAGACGCTGTAGACGGCGAGGTTGAGCATGAACGCCCGACGGCGTCCAATGATGTCGGACAATCGGCCGAGCAGTATCGATCCGAAGAACTGGCCGATGAATCCGGACGCCAGAAAGAGCTTGAGGGCGTTGCCGTCGACACCGAACTCGACCTGTAGGACCTTGGACACCGTGCCCGACAGGTTGCTGTCGAAGTAGTCGAAGAACAGCCCGAGACCGATCAGCAGGGTGAGCGTACGGTGCGCGCCGGTGATCGGCATCCGGTCGAGCCGGGTGCCGATCGACGAACTGTACGCCGGCTCGGACATGGTGGTGGAGTGCGTCAAGGGGAGCTCCAGCCGTCAGGCCGCCCGCTCACCGGTGGGCCGGCACGAAGCCAGTCAGCCGAACCGTCACGTCGCCGGCAGCGGGCGGCAGGTTGCCGGCGGTGGCCAGGGTCGCCCGGCGCGACAGGAGGGGTCGCCGTGGTACGGGCGCGCTGCCCGGACGGCGAGCAGAACGGTTCGGCCGCCACCCCGCGACGGGTTGCGGCCTCAGGGCAGCGGCGATCTGGCCAAGGCCCATTGGTGTGAGCCTTGGCCAGATCGCCGCCGGACAAGGAGCCCGAAGGCCGGATGGCCAGGCCATCCGTGGGGAAGGGGCCGGTCAGCCGGGAAGTTTGTCCAGGAACCCGTAGATCGTTGCGAGCCGGCCGTCCGAACCGACCTTGATCACGTCGAACCCGATCGCCAAGGGCTCGTCCGCTCCCGCCGGCGCTAGCCCCCAGGTGAAGCGGGCCAGGTCGTGGTGGGCGTCGACGGCGCCGGCGAGCGTGAACACCATCCCGGGGAACTGCTGTTGCACCGCGCCGATGAGTGCGTTGAACGCCTCGTGTCCGCTTACGTCCGCCATCGGGTCGGTGAAGACGATGCTCTCCTGGCAGAGATCGCGAATCTGCTGCGTGCGCGCCTGTGCGTCCGGCTCGTTCCAGATCTCGAGGTACCGTTCGACGATCTTGGTGACTTCACTCATGAAACGCCTAGCTCCGTTTCGGTAGAGGCAGCCAAGCTGCTGGGGTCGACAGTCGATGAAAATATGGCACGCTGCGGTCGGCCCGTCGATTACCTGGTGGGTAATGAGGGCTGAGATGGCCGGATCAGTGCTCTGTCAATGTCTCGTCAGCTGGCTGTCGGACAATGAAGACGACAGGAAAGCGGAAAGGCCGCGACGCCGGCCTTCACCCTCGACGACGATGGGAGATACGATGCTATTGGCTGGCAGGAAGATCCTGGTCACCGGCGTGCTCACCGACCGATCGATAGCATTCGCCGCCGCCCGACTGGCGCAGGAGCAGGGCGCGGAAATCGTCCTCACGGGATTCGGGCGAGGGCTGTCGATTACCATGGTCGTGGCAGAGAGACTGCCACGACCATGTCCGGTGCTGGAGCTCGACCTCACTGATCCCGATCACCTGGTGGCTGCGGCAGCCGATTTGCAGTCACGATGGGGACGGTTGGACGGCCTCCTGCACGCCGCCGCTTTCGCGCCGCCGTCGGCGTTGGACGGCAACTTCCTGCACACGCCGTGGCCTGACGTGGCGCGGGCGATCGAGGTCTCCACCTACTCCTTCGCGGCGATCGTTCGAGCGTGCGCTCCGTTGTTGGCGAAGGCCGGTGGCGGATCGGTCGTCGGTCTCGACTTCGACGCCCGCCAGGCCTGGCCCGGCTACGACTGGATGGGGGTGGCGAAGGCCGGCCTGGAGAGCTGCTGTCGGTATCTGGCCCACGCGCTGGGGCCGCAGGGCACCCGGGTGAACCTGGTGGCCTCCGGCCCGCTGCGGACCGTCGCGGCCACGGCGATCGCCTCGTTCGGGACGCTGCAGACGGCCTGGGACCGGTCGCCGTTGCCCTGGGACGTGAATGACGCCCTGCCGGTCGGCCGGGTGATCTGCGCACTCTGGTCGGACTGGCTGCCTGCGGTGACCGGCGAGGTGATCCACGCCGACGGCGGGGTGCATGCGATGGGCGCGGCTTCGGTACCGACGGCCGCCGCCACCAGCGGGAGGCGCGACGCCGCCGAGGTGCGCTGATGCATCGGCTGGCCTGTCCTGCCAATCTGCCTGCACTGGTGGGAGCCGACCTCGGCACCAGCGACTGGAAGCGGATCGACCAAGAGCTGATCGACGACTTCGCGCGCATCACTGGTGACCGGCAGTGGATCCACGTCGACCCGGGCCGGGCCGGGGCCGGGCCATTCGGCCGCCCGGTGGCGCACGGTTTTCTGGTGGTGGCACTCATTCCTGCGATGATCGACGAGGTGATCACCGTGGACGGGGTGGACCATGTCCTGAACAAGGGCGTGGACGGGATTCGGCTCGGCGCCGCAGTGGGCGTCGGGGCGTGCCTGCGTGCCCAGATCGAGTTGCGGTCGGCGCGGGCACGCCCGCGGGGGTACTGGGAGTCGGTCTTCGGCGTACAGCTGGAGACCAGGGACGGCGCGACCCCGACGGTCGTGCTGCGGACCAGCGTCACCTACCTGTACGGTGCTGGCGACCGCCAGCCTGTTCGAAAGACCTTACCTGCTAGGTAATCGACGCGATGTAGTCGGTGGTGCACAATGAGCTGATGTCCATCACCATGACCAGGTCGGCTGCTGGTGAGCTGTTGCGGGACTGGCGGCGGCGCCGGCGGCTCAGCCAGCTCGAACTCGCCATCAGGGCAAACATCTCCACCCGCCATCTCAGCTTCCTGGAGACCGGCAGGTCGGCCCCAAGCCGGGAGATGGTGCTCCAACTCGCAGACCAGCTCGACCTGTCGTTGCGCGAGCGCAACCGACTGCTGATGGCGGCCGGCTACGCGCCGGTGTACTCGGAGACGCCGTTGGACGAGCCGTCGATGTCGCTGATCCGGGCTGCGGTCCGCCAGGTACTGACCGGCCACGAGCCCTATCCAGCGGTCGTCGTGGACCGGGGTTGGAATCTCGTTGAAGCGAACACCAGCCTCGGCGTGCTGACCGATCTCGTTTCGCCGTCACTGCTCGCCCCACCGGCGAACGTTCTGCGGGCAAGCCTGCACCCGGAAGGGCTGGCACCACACATCGTCAACCTTGGGGAGTGGCGGGCCCACCTGCTCCACCGGTTGCGTCGGCAGGTGGAGGCCAGTGGCGACCCGGTGCTGGCCGAGCTGCAGGAGGAGCTGTCCGGCTACCCGGGCGACGATTCCGGCGACGTGGAGCTGACCCTGGTCGACAGCATCGTCGTCCCGCTACGGGTCCGGCGGGGCGGGGGCGTGCTGAGTATGTTCACGACAGTCGCGACGTTCGGCACTCCACTGGACATAACGGTCGCGGAACTGTCGATCGAATCGTTCTACCCGGCTGACGAGGCCACCGCGCGCGAGTTGCGGGGCCTACCCGGTTTCGCGCTATCGACCGGCTGATATTCGGTATTTGCTTATCTCATAGGTAATCGACAGCGCGACCAATGGGCTGGCAAGGTCGTCCCATGACTACTCCTGCCGCCGCGGCACGCGGCTCCGTTGCAGACGGCACATCCGACAAGTTCCTCCGACTCGCGTTGAAGCTGGATGCCGTGGTTACCAGTCTGAATGGACTGGCGTACCTCGTGGCGGCCAGCATGCTCAGTGATCTTTTCGACCTGTCCACCGGATTCCTGCGGGGAATCGGGGTCTTCCTGCTGGTATTCGGTGTCGGCGTGTGGATCGTCGGGACCCGTTCGGTGATCAGCGCCAGCGCCGCAGGTATGGTGGTGTTCGTCAATGTGATTTGGGTGTTGGCAAGTCTGGTGGTGGCGGCTGCCGGGCTCGGTGATCCCTCCACCATCGCCCGCGTCTGGATCGTCATGCAGGCAGCGGTCGTCGGCCTGTTTGCCGTTCTGCAGATTATCGGGCTGCGCAAGCAGTCCTGACCGGGCTCGGTCGGGCGGGGACCCACTGGTGACCCGCGCACGGTTGGCCCGGGCCAGCGTTGCGGTCGGTCCGGGCAACCGGGCCGGCCGCGTCGGATCCGGCACCTGAGGTACGAGGTCTGCGGTCCCGACGTCAACCCCTATCCACCGGCGCGATCGCGGCCCGGGGCGTCACCCGCCCGGTCGACGGGACAGGGCGTCCCGATGAGCGCTGCTGCCGGCTCGACCTGCGCGACGTTCCCGCTGCTCCTAGACGAGTAGTTCCGAAGTCAGGGGTCGATGTCCGGGCATGAGGAGAGGGCATCCAAGATCATGTTGTGACGCAAGACCTGGACACCCTCTTGACCGCACTGTACGTGAAGATCGACGACAGCATCCGCACGCCCCGGTGGCGCGGCAGACCACCACTGCTGACCGACTCCGAACTGGTCTGCCTGGCCGTGGCGCAGGTCCTGCTCGGCGCCCGTTCCGAAGCCCGCTGGATCCGCTACGCCCGGGTCCACCTGGCCGGCATGTTCCCCTACCTACCGCAGCGGCCCGGCTACAACAAACGGCTCCGCGCCGCCCTCCCGCTGATCAAGAAGACGATCCGGAACCTGGCCCGCGACAGCGACTTCTGGTTCGACAACCACTGGATCGTCGACTCCACCCCGGTGCCGTGCGGCATGTCCCGCCCCACCGTGCAACGTTCGGACCTGGCCGGCTGGGCCGGATACGGCTACTGCGCCTCCCACTCCCGGTTCTTCTGGGGACTGCGCCTGTACCTGGTCTGCACCCCGACCGGGATGCCGATCCTGTGGGCCCTGGCGAACCCGAAGATCGGCGAGCGGGAGGTCCTCGCCGCGATGCTGGAGGTCGAGGCCGGTGTCGTCGCCGAACACGACGGCATCCTGTTGATCAGCGACAAGGGCTTCGCGTCCGGACCACTCGAGCGGGAACTCGCCGACCAGGGCATCACCCTGCTACGCCCGTCACGCAAGCGGGAGAAGGCCCGCTACGGCGAACCGATGCTCAAGAAGGTCCGGCAGCTGATCGAGTCGGTCAACGACACCCTCAAGGGCCAGCTTGATCTTGAGGAACACGGTGGGCGGACCTTCGTCGGCGTCGCCGTACGGGTGGCCCAGCGACTCCTCGCGATGGCCGCCGCGATCTGGCACAACAACAAGACCGGCGCACCCGTCACCCGGTCCCTGATCGCCTACGACCACTGACGGGACTTCGGAACAACTCGTCTAGTCGAGCGACCGGCTCACCCGGCACCGACGGACAGTGACGCCGTGTCGGACAGGCATCGAAGCCGGCGCCTTGGCGGGTAATGACCGATTCGTCACCCGGTGGTGGCGACCCGGTCCGGCTCCGCCTCGTCGCGGGCGTCGACGATTGCGGCCACCAGGTCGTCCAGAGTGTCCATCCGCTGGCCGGAGCCGTCGAACTCCACCTCGACGCCGAACTCGGCCTCGACGGCGTCGACCAGACGGAGCAGGCCAAGCGAGTCGACTCCCAGCGCGATCAGCGATCCGCCGCCGGTCAGCTGGTCGATCGGCACCGTGCCGCCGGTCGCCTCGTCGACCAGCTCCATCACCCGCTGCCGCAGCGTCGTCGTGTCCACCGAATCCTCCTTCGTCTCCACCTTGTTCGGCGTCGTCCGCCCGGTCAGCACCGGCCGCCGGCCTCGCGGACCAGGTTGGCGATCTCGGCGATCGTCGGCGTGTCGAAGAACGCGTCCAGAGGCACCTCGACGCCGAGCCGACGGTGGATCCGGCTACTGATCCGGGTGATCGTCAACGAGTGCCCGCCCAGGTCGAAAAGGTCCTCGTCGATGCCGATCTCGGCGATCTGCAGCACGTCCTGCCAGATCGACCGGATCGCATCGAGGACCGGGTCCGCCTCGGCGGGGTCTGGGGCGCCGACCGGGTCCGTACCGCCGGTCGTCGGTGCCGGCAGCGCGGCCCGGTCCAGTTTTCCGTTCGGGCTCACCGGTAGCCGGTCGAGCAGCACCCAGTCGGTGGGCACCATCGCCGTGGGCAGCGTTTCGGTCAGGTGCCGGCGCAGCTCGGCGACGGTCGGCGCGGCACCGCGGGGCGCCAGGTAGGCCACGAGCCGCGGCGACGCCTCGTCCGTACCGTTCAGCAGTACGGCGGCCTCGGCGAGAGCCGGATGCTCCAGCAGCCGGCCGGTGATCTCACCCAGCTCCACCCGGTGGCCGCGGATCTTCACCTGGTCGTCGGCCCGGCCGAGGAATTCCAGCCGGCCGTCGGGCAGCCAGCGACACAGGTCGCCGGTGCGGTACAGACGACGGCCGGCGTCGGTAGCGTACGGGTCGGGGACGAACCGCTCGGCGGTCAGCTCGGGGCGGTTCAGGTAGCCGTCGGCGACGCCCCGCCCGCCCAGGTACAGCTCGCCGGGCACTCCGATCGGCACCGGCCGCCGCTCTGCGTCCAGCAGGTACGCGGTGGTGTTCGGCACCGGCCGGCCGATGGTGACCTCGTCCGGCTGCGGCGGGATCTCCGCCATCGTCGCGTAGATCGTCGCCTCGGTCGGGCCGTACCCGTTGACCAGCCGGGCCACCCGTGAGCGCAACTGGCGGGCCAGCGGGACCGCCAGCGCCTCGCCGCCGGTGACCGCCACCACCTGGTCGTCGAGCCCGGCCTCCAGCAGGACCCGCCAACCCGACGGAGTCGCCTGCACATGTGTCACCCCGGTCTCGCGCATCAGCCGCAGCACCCCGGCGCCGTCGAGCGCGCTGACCCCGGAGGCCACCACCACCTGACCACCGGTGGTCAGCGGCAGGTAGACCTCGACCCCCGAGATGTCGAACGACGGCGAGGTCAGGTTGAGCCACCGGTCAGCCGGCCCACTGTCGAACATGTCCCGCATGCCGAGCAGGAGGTTGGCCAGCGCGCCGTGCGGGACACGTACCCCCTTGGGCCGCCCGGTGGAACCCGAGGTATAGAGCACGTACGCCAGCTCGTCCGGGTCGGGCAGGTCCGCGGTCCACGGGTCAGCGGCCCCTGGGGCACCGGTTTCTGGGTCAGCAGTCGTCAGATCGAGCTGGTCGAGGGCGAGCACCGGTGGCCCGGCCGGCAGGGCGGCCGCCGTACCGCTGGTGGTCAGTACCAGCGCCGGCGCGGCGTCGTCGAGGATCATCGCCTGCCGGGCCGGCGGATAGTTGGGGTCGACGGGCAGGTACGCGGCCCGACTGCGCAGCACCGCGAGCAGCGCGACGACCGCCTGCCAGGAGCGGTCCAGCAGCACGGCGACCAGCGATCCCGCCCCGACGCCACGGGCCCGCAGCAGCCCGGCCAGCCGAGCGCTGGCCGCGTCGAGATCGGCGTAGCTCAGCGTACGCCCACCGTCGACGACCGCGACGGCGTCCGGTGTCCGCCGTACCGCCGCCGCGAACAGCAGCGGCACGGTCGTGTCGGCCGGGTAGTCACGGCCGGTGGCGTTCCAGCCACGGCAGACCAGCTCGGACTCGGCGGGAGGCAGCACCGGAAGGTCGGCGATCGGCTGTTCCGGGTCGGTGGCCACGGCGGCCAGCAGGGTCCGCAAATGGTCGCCGACCCGGGCGACGGCGGCGGTGGGAACGGCCGTCGGGCTGAACTGCAGGTTGATCTCCAGGTGCTCCTGGTCGCTGTCCGGTGCCGGCCCGTCGACGACCTGGATGTGCAGCGCGTCGCGGGCCGCGCCGCTGAACATCGCCCAGTCGACGGTGGTCGGCACCGCGTCGAACACAGGTCCCGGCGCGCGGCGGCGGTAGCCGATCGACACCGGGGTGAGCGCGGGCGCCGGCCGCAGCCCGGTGGCAACGTGCGCCAGCGGGACGGCCCGGAACCGGTTCAGCGCCCGTGTCTCGTCCCGGACGGCGTGCGCGAGGTCACGGAAACCCGCGTCGTCGGGCACCGGGACGGTGACCGGCAGTTCGTTGACGAACAGGCCGATCTCGTCGGCGTCGTCGGCGGTACGGGTCGACACCCCGACGCCGACCGGGACCTGCTGGTTGCCGTACCTGTGCAGCAGCGCGTGCACCGCGGCCAGCAGCAGCTCGAACCGGGTGATCCCGAGCTTGCGCCGGGCCTGGTCGAGCCCGGCGACCAGACCCGGCGCCAGGACCACCGGTACGGCGTCGCCGGGTTCGGCGCCGGTCGGCACCCGGGTGAGACCGGGCAGCACCAGCCCACCCGGGCCGGACCAGCGGGTGGCCCAGTGTTCTGCGGCCGCCGCCGACTCGGCCGCGACCCGGTCCCGTTCGGTGCCGGCCCGTGCCGCGTACCCGTCGGTCGGTGCCGCCGGCAGTTCGACCGGGCGACCGGCGCGGGCGGCACCGTATGCCGCCGCCAGGTCCCGGACCAGCACGTCCTTGGACGTGCCGTCGAAGACCAGGTGGTGGGCGGTGATCAGCAGCAGGTGCCGGTCACCGTCGGCGGCGGGGATCAGGCTGAACCTGGCCAGCGGACCGGTGCGCAGGTCGTGGCGGCGGGCGATCTCCGCCGCGATCAGCCGGTCGGCGTCCGCGCCACCGGCCGACGGCGTCAGCCGCTGCAGCGCCTGATGCTGCAGCGTCGGGCGGTCGGCGGCCGGGGCGAGTCGCGGTACGCCGTCGCTGTCGTCGACCCGGGTGGCCAGGACCGGGTGCCGGTCGACGACGGCGGCGCACGCCGTGGCCAGCGCTGCCTGGTCCAGGCCGGCGGCGAACCACACGCCGAGGGCCATGTGGTACGCCGTACCCGCCACCCCGGCCTGTTCGGTGAACCAGACGGCGTGCTGTGCGTACGTCGCTTCGGCGGTGCCCACGGGATCCTCCTGGTACTGCTGTTGTCTTGTCGATGTCGGACGGTGCGGCCGGGTCGGAGCCGGTCAGCCCGGCGGGTCGAACAGCGCGGCCAGCGCCCGTTTGAGGACCTTGCCGGCCTCGTTGCGGGGCAGCGCCTCGACGACCAGCACCCGGGCCGGCAGTTGGTAGTCGGCGAGCCGGTCGGACAGGAAGGCACGCACCGCGGGCAGGGCGAGTTCGTGCGGTGCATGCCCGGCGCGGGGTACCAGCACCGCCCCGACAGCCGACCCGAGCACGGGGTGCGGGACGGCGACCGCGGCCGCCTCGCCGACGGCGGGATGCTCGTGCAGCGCGGCCTCCACCTCCAGTGAGGAGATCTTGAAGGCACCGGACTTGATCATGTCCTGGTGCCGGTCGGCGAGGTACAGGTAGCCGTCGGCGTCCAGCCGGCCGAGGTCACCCATCCGGACCCAGCCCTGACGGAAGGTCGCCTCGGTGGCCGGGCCGTCGCGGTAGTACGAGCGCGGATGCGGGCAGCGCAGCCAGACCTCGCCGACACTGCCCGGCGGCAGCGGCCGGCCCTGTTCGTCGGCGATCATCAGCTGACCCTCGGCCGGCCGGCCCACGGCGGCCCGTCGTGCCGGGTCGAAGACCATCACGGTCTGGGCGGGGGCGGCCTCGGTCGACGAGTAGTAGTTGACGATCGTCGCGGCCGGGAACGTCGCGGCCAGCCGGGTGGCGACCGCCGGTGCGAGCGCCGCCGCCGTCGACCCGATCAGCATCACGCCGGAGGTGTCCCGCGCCCGCAGGGCACCGGAGTCGAGCAGTTCGATCGCCATCGACGGGACCAGGAAGACGGTGCCGGTGCCGGGCGCGGTCACCAGGCGGGCGAACCGCGCCGGGGTGAACCGGGGCAGGGTCAGCGCGGCCGGCTTCGCGGTCAACGCGTTGAACAGCATGGTCTGCCCGGCGTTGGTGCCGATCGGGAAGGCGTGCAGGAAGCGTTCCGAGTGGGCCAGGGCCAGCCGGCGCGGGTGGTTCGGCGCCCCGGCCACGAGGTTGGCGTGACTGGCGCCGACGCCCTTGGGTCGGCCCGTGGTGCCCGAGGTGTAGAGGATCTGAGCCAGGTCACCGGGGCATGGCGGGGGAGCGGGCGCGTCGGTGCCGTCGGCGACCAGGTCGGCGAGCGCCAGTGGCGCGACCCCGGCGGGTACGGCCGGCGCCGGTCCGGCCGGAGCGGTCAGCGGGCCGTGCAGCACCAGCCGGGCGGCGCAGTGCCGCACCGCGTACTCCAGTTGGGCCGGGGCGAGACGGTCGGACAGCGGCACCGCGACCGCACCGGCCCGCAACACCGCGCAGTACGCCACGGCGTAGCCGGTCCACTCCCGCGCCGCGAACACCAGCGCGATCCGGTCACCGGGGGTCACCCCGGCCCGTCGCAGCGCGGCGGCCACCGCCAGCGACCCGACCCGCCAGTCGGCGAAGGTGAGCTGGCCCACGCCGTGGACCTCAATGGCGACCCGGTCGGGGTGCAGGGCGCAGCGCCAGTCGAGCAGTTCGGGTACGGTCCGAGCGGCCGGCGCGGCGGCCGGCCGCCGGGGGACACCGGTAGCTGGGCTCATCGGCCACCGCCGGGGGACGCCGGTTGCTGGGCTCGCTGTCCACCGCCGGGGGACGCCGCCACCCGGGCCTGCCGGGTCTCGATGCCGACCAGGTCGTCCGGCGGGGCGTCCGGCACCTCGTCGTCGAACCGGGACAGCACCCGGGTACGCATGGAGACGATCGCGGTCAGCGCGATGCAGACGCCGAAGGCGATGTAGAGCAGGGCGATGCCCCGGCCCGGACCGACCCCGATCACCAGCCCGACCGTGCCGGCCAGCGCCCCGTCCGGCATCAGCAGCGGCTCCATCAGGCTGGTGGCCAGCGGGGCGATCACCCCCCAGCCGAGTGGCATCGTCGACCAGGCGACCATCTGGTTGAGCGCGAAAACCCGACCGTGGAACCGGGGCGGCACCTTGATCTGGATGATCGTGTTGTAGATGCCGTTGACCAGGCCGAGCGCGCAGTACATGCCGAACGCCCCGGCACCGATCACCAGCAGGCTGGGGCGTAGCCCGGTCACCGCGCAGGCCACCGCGATGCCCAGCGTGCCGATCAGCACGGCCCGCATCCGGTAGCGGCGTGGGCCGCCCCAGACCAGCATCACCAGCCCGCCGACGGCCGCGCCGACCCCGCCGGTGAGCGCGATCCGGGCCACCTCGGCCAGCTCAGCGAAGCCCAGCACCAGCGGGGAGAGCAGGAACAGCACCGGGAACAGGAACAGGTTGAGGGCGGCGAAGAAGGCGAGCATGCCGCGGAACTCCCGGCGGCGCAGCGAGTAGCGCAGTCCGTTGAGAATCTCCTGCCCCAGGCTCTCTCGCCGCTGCAGCGCCAGCGTGCGGGGGAACCGGATCGCGATCAGCACCGTGACGGCGAAAACGTACGCCACCACGTCAATGATCATGATGCCGCGCAGTCCGACCGCCTCCAGCAGCGCGACCGCCAGCAGCGGCACCATGAACTGGGTCAACCCGACTGCGGTCTGGGTAAGGCCGTTGGCGTGGCCGAGGAAGCGTTTCGGCACCAGCTGCGGCACCGCCGACACGAACGACAGCCGTTGGAACGCCAACGCCACCGACAGCCAGCCGACGAGCAGGTAGAAGTGCCAGATCTCGGCCCGGTCGGCGATCAGCAGCCCGGCCATCACCGCCTTGGCGCCGCCAGCGGCGACGCTGGCGGCCAGTAGCACCCGGCGGCGACTCGTCCGGTCGATCAACGCCCCGGCCAGTGGGGCGATCAGCAGCCCGGGAAGCAGGCTGACGATCGAGAACAGGGCGAACCGGGCCAGCGAACCGGTCTCCAGATAGATCCACAGTGGTACGGCGAAGTTGGTCAACGCGGTGCCGGTGGTGGTGACGATCTGGCCGGCCGCGACCAGACCGAACCGGCGCAGGCTGGGCTGTGGCCCACCTGCCCGGTCCGGTCCGGTCGCCGCCCGGTCCGGTGCCGACGGTCCGGACCGGGCCCCCGGCGGATTGGCGGCCGGGCCTCGGTCGGAGACCGCGTGCAGCCGCCACGCTGGGTCTTCCACCCCCGCATCGTCGGTGGGTGGCACGTCTGGTTCGGCCGGTACGGCGAGCCGGAGGTGGACGCCGGTGACGATCTCCGCCAACTCGCCGGCCCGGTACTTGAGGAAGTAGTGCCCTGCCTCGTCGATCACCGCCAGCGCGGTGCGGTCGGACAGGAAGTGCCACTCCTGGAAACGTTCCTCATGGAAGTCGGTGCCCCGGTCGCGTTCCCCGACGACCGAGATCACCGGGGCGCGCAGCGGGGTCACCTGGTCGCGCATCAGCGCGGTGAAGTAGTCCTCGCTGACCCGGGCGTCGTGACGCATCGCCCGGATCAGGAACGCCGCCTCTTCCGGGTCGAGGGAACCGATCGACGTGCCCTGCGCCTGCAACCAGGTGCGGTAGATCCGGTCGCTGCGGACCCGCTCCACCAACCGCAGCCGCAGCAGCGGACCGAGCAGCCCGCCGGTCGGCCGGCCGAACGGGAAGATCGCACCGAGGTAGACCGCGGTCAACTCCCGCCCGGCCTGTTCCAGCCGGCGGGCCACCTCTACGGCGAGCGCCCCGCCGGGCCCACAGTGGCCGTAGAGGATCAGCGGTCCGTCGACCCGGTCCAGGATCTCCGCGACCACGCCTTCGGCGACTTCGTCGATCGGTGCCGGCTCGTCGGCCAGCCCGATGTCGTGCCCGGGCATCGCCACCGACAGCAGCCGCCAGCCGGCCGGCAGCGCGTCGGCGAGTGGCTGGTAGACCACCGCGCTGCCGCCGCCGTACGGGACACAGACCAGGGTGGCGACCCGCTCGGCGGCGGAGGTCGGTGCGGTCAGCTCATGCAGCAGCCGACCCCGCTCGGTGTCACCGTCGGTCAGCAGGGCGGCGAGTTCGCGTACGGTGCGGTGCCGGAACAGGTCCATCACGCTGACAGCCGGAGGCGCGCCGTCGCCGACGCGGACCGTCGGCAGTTCCCGGCGCAGCCGGGCGACCACCTGGGTGGCCAGCAGCGAATGCCCGCCCAGCTCGAAGAAGTCGTCGTCGGCGCCGACCCGGGGCACCTGCAGCACCGCCTGCCAGACGGCGGCGATCAGCGTCTGCACCGGACCGGTCGGCTCGACGTACTCGCGGGCGGGTTGATCGTCGCCCGGTTCCGGCAGCGCCCTGCGGTCGATCTTGCCGTGCTCCTGCAGCGGCAGCCGGTCCAGCCAGCAGTACCGACTGGGGATCATGTGGTCCGGCAATCGGTCGGCGAGCAGCCGGCGCAGCTCGGCCGGCTCCGGCCCGTGCGCCGTCTCCGGTGCCGGGTCCTGCGGGGCGCGTTCCAGGTAGCCGACCAACCGGTCGTCACGCAGCAGTACGGCGGCCTGCCGTACCCCGGGAATCTCGCGCAGCGCCGCCTCCACCTCACCCAGCTCCACCCGGTAGCCGCGGATCTTGACCTGGTGGTCGGTGCGGCCCAGGAAGAGCAGTTCGCCGTCGGCACGCCACGCGCCGAGGTCACCGGTGCGGTACAGCCGGGAGCCGGGCGGACCGAACGGGTCCGGGACGAACCGCTGCCCGGTCAGCCCGGGCCGGTTCAGGTAGCCGCGGGCCAGCCGGTCGCCGCCCAGGTACACCTCACCCGGTACGCCGACCGGCACCGGCCGCAGCCGGGCGTCGAGCACGTGCACCCGGGCGTACGGCAGTGGGCGGCCGATCGGCACGCTGCCCGGCCCCCGCTCGTGCGCCGACACCCGGTAGGTGGTCACCCCGACGGTGGCCTCAGTCGGTCCATAATGGTTGAACACTGGTACGCCGTGCCCGGCCAGGTCCGCCGCCCAGTCCAGGTCGGCCGCCTCCCCGCCCAGGATCAGCGCCCGCCGGGGCAGCAGCCGCGCCGTGTCAACCTCGGCGGCCAGCGCCCGCAGATGCGACGGCGTCATCTTCAGGTAGTCGATCCGTCCGGTGCGCAGCGCGTCGGCGAGCTCCTCGCCGGTGCATCGCCTCGGCACCAGATGCACGCAACCGCCGGTCGCCAACGCCAGGTAGAACACGGTGACGCTGAAGTCGAACGACAGCGACTGCAGCAGCGCGTACCGGCCGGCCGGCACGACGTCGAACCGCTCGGCGACCCCGTCCAGATAGTTCAGTACCTGCCGGTGGGCGACCGCGACCCCCTTGGGCACGCCGGTCGAGCCGGACGTGTAGATGACGTAGGCCAGGTCGTCGCCGCCCGCCGCCCCTGCCGGCGGCCCGGTCGGCTGCTTTGCGACGACCGGGGCGATCCGGTCCAGGCAGGTCGCCCCGGCGAGGGCCGCCTGGGCGGCGTCGCCGCCCAGCTCGGCGCGGATCGCGCTGCTGGTCAACACCACCGTCGGGGCGGCGTCGGCGAGCATCAGCCGCAGCCGGGCGGGTGGCTGCTCGGGATCGAGCGGCAGGTAGGCCCCGCCGGCCCGCAGTACGGCGAGCAGCGCGACCGCCAACTGCACCGACTGGTCCAGGCAGACGCCGACCAGGTGGCCCGGCGCGACACCCTGCTCCCGCAGCTGGTGGGCCAGCTGGTTGGCGCGTCGGTCCAGCTCGGCGTAGCTGATCAGGTCGTCGCCGTGGACCACGGCGGGTGCCTGCGGGGTGGCCGTGGCGTGCCGGGTGACCAGGTCGCCGAGGTTGACCGCCCCGGCAGTGGCCGGTCGTGGCCGGTCGGTGCCGGGCACCGGGCCGGTGCTGAACGCGGTCAGTTGCCGCTGCTGTGCGTCGTCGAGCAGCGGCAGATCCACCACCGGCCGGTCCGGGTCGGCCACCGCGGCGCGCAGCAACGCCCGGTAGTGCCCGGTGAGCCGTGCCACGGTGGCGGCGTCGAACAGGTCGGTGTTGTAGACCAGCATGGCCCGCAGCCCGTCGCCGGTCTCGCTGACGTAGAGCGACAGGTCGAACCGGGCCGCCGCCGTGTCGCTGCCGAACGCCCCGGTGGTGATCCCGCGCGGCCAGCTGCTCCGCGCCCGCGAGTAGTTCTGCAGGGTGAACAGCACCTGGAACACCGGCGCCCGACTGACGTCGCGGGCGACGTTGAGCTCCTTGACCAGACGTTCGAACGGGACCTCCTGGTGGCTCAGCGCCCGTAGCACCCGCCCCCGGGTACGGCGCAGCAGCTCACCGAAGCCCGGCTCACCGCCGTCGCCGGCACTGCTGGCACCACCGCGATCGCCGGCACCGCCACCGCCGGCGCCGTTGGCCGGTGCCCGGGACAGGTCGGCCCGGATCGCCACCGTGTTGACGAACAGCCCGACGAGGTTCTCCACCTCCGGCACCACCCGGCCGGCGACCGGTGATCCGACGGCGAAGTCCCGCTGCCCGCTGTACCGGAACAACGTCGCCTGCCAGCCGGTGAGCAGCGTCATGTAGAGGGTGCTGCGGTGGGCCCGGCTCAGCCGGCGCAGCGCCGCGGTGAGCTCGGCGTCGAAGCCGAACCGGTGCACGTCGCCGGCGTACGACTGCACGGCGGGTCGGGGCCGGTCGGTCGGCAGCTGCAGCGGCGGCACTCCGGCGAGCGCCCCGGTCCAGTAGGTGAGCTCCCGCTGAACGGCCGGCCCGTCACCGCGTACCCGCTGCCAGGCGGCGTAGTCGGCGTAGTCGATGGCCGGTGCCGGCGGCACCGGCAGACCGTCGGTGAGCGCGCCGTAGAGGGCGGCGACCTCGGCCAGCAGCAGGTTCAGCGACCAGCCGTCGCTGACGATGTGGTGCATCCCCACATGCAGCACCTGGTCGTCATCGCCGAGCCGGACCAGGAGCACCCGCAGCAGCGGTGCGACGGCCAGGTCGAACGGGGTCCGCACGGCGGCGTCGACCAGCTCCCGGGCGTGTGCCTCGTTGTCGGCGTCGAGCACCGTGAACGGTACGGTGACCTGCGGTACCACCTCGACCTGCGGCTCGCCGTCGAGGTTCTCGGTGAACCGCATCCGCAGGCTGTCGTGGCGGGCCGCGGCGGTATCCACTGCGGCACGCAGCAGGTCGGCATCGAGCGGTCCACCCATCCGTACCGTGCTGTGCACGACGTAGCCGGCGGTACCCGGCGTCAGCTGTTCGGTGAACCAGATCCGCTCCTGACCGAACGACAGTGCCGGACTTTCCCCTTTTCGGTGCTGAATCACTTGTGATTGGATCGGGACATCCTGCGCTGGTACGTCGAGATTCGTCACCCGGATTGCCTTTGATTCGTCTACGTGAGCCATCAGCCTGACCCCCGTCGTCGGCACAGCGGAATCAACTTTTAGTGCACTGTGGTACGGACGAATGATCGATTCGATGCATGTCGTGCCGTCGTACCGTCGGGAATGCGATTCGTCGATGCCGTCGTGCCCGCCGAGTGGGCCATGGACGAGTTGGTCCACGCGGAGTTCCACGGTGGCCGGACTGAGGTGGCCCACATGACCTGGGCGCAGCAGGTCATGTGGCGGGCCGCCGCCCTGTCGAGGACCCAGCACCTGTTCCTCAACCTGCGTCGGGTGCTGGCGGTGCCGCGTCGGGCCCCGGCCGACCTGTCCAGCGTGGTGCGGGCAATCGGCGTGCTAGTCGGCCGGCACGGCGGGCTGCGTACCCGGGTATGCCGGACGGCGGACGGCACGTCGCGGCAGGAGACCGCGGCGGCCGGGCAGGTCCCGGTCCTGGTGGTTGCGGGCACCGGCGACGGCGCCGTGGCGGCCGCCGAGCTCACCCGCCGGCTGGGTGATATCGCCTTCGACCACGGTCGGGAGTGGCCGGTGCGGTTCGCCGTGGTGCGGGTCGACGGCGTGGTACGCCAGCTGGTGCTGGTTTTCAGCCACTCGACCGTGGACGCGTACGCGGTCGAGGTGGTGCTGCGTGACCTGCGGCTGATCCTGCTCCGGGGCGACCTGGGCACCCCGGCCGGGCTGCAGTCGGTGGACGTGGCCCGCCGCCAGCACGGGCCGGACCAGCGGCACTCGGGCCGTACCGTGGCGTACTGGCTCCGGCAGTACCGCCGGCTGGCCGACGTCTCGCTCGACGAGCCGGCGCCGCCGGCCACCCCACGGCTGCACCGGGGCACACTGGTCTCGTCGGCCGCCGCCACCGCCGCCCGGATGGTCGCCGCCCGGCATCGGGTGAGTTTCTCGACGGTGCTGCTCGCCGCTACCACCGCCCTGTCCGCCGGAGCGACCGGGCGTCAGGTCTGCGGACTGTTCAACATGTCGCACAACCGCTTCCGGCCCGAGTACGTCAATGCGATCGCCAATCTCGGTCAAATCGGCTTCTGCGTGCTGGACATCGCCGATCGCCCGGGTTTCTTTGAGCTGCTACCACGGATCTATCGGGTCGCGCTGGACGGATACTTGCACGCCTACTACGACGCCGTCGCGATGCGGACGACGTTCGAGGAGCTCGGCTACGACTACACCACCGCATTCCTGCCGCACTACTATTTTAACGACGTCCGGCTGCCCGGCGGGGACGTGGTGGACGACGTGCCGCCGGTAGCCGAGCAGCAGTTGCGGGCGGCCGCCGACGACAGTCGCTTCTCCCGGACCGACGGCCTGGACGCCGCCTCCTGGCACCGCCTGCTGCACGTGGTGGACGAGCCGGATGCGCTCGGCCTCACCTACACGGTCGACACCCGGTTCCTGGCACCGGAAACGATCGAGCCGTACCTGCGCGACCTGGAGTCGCTGCTCATCGAGGCCGCCTACCGGGACGTGCCCTGGCCCTGGCAGCCCAGCCCTGGCGGCGGACGGGGCCAGATCGTCAGGTGAAGCCAAGCTGGTGCGCTAGGACGACATGGGCCTGCCCCGCCCCCGTCGTGTGGGAGCAGGGCAGGCCGCGGTAGGCGTGGTTGCCTACGGTTCGCGGTACGACGTCCGTGGCTGGCCGTGATGGTCACCGCCGCCGGGATCGCCGGCGGCTCCGGGCTGTCGCCGAGCATCAGGAGGTTAGCGGTGCGGGCTGCGGGTGTCGGACCGGTGGGGTCGATGGTGAGCTGCGCCGCATCCCGGTGGACAGCCCAGGCGGTCCGGGTGGATCGGCGGGGTCAGCGGGAGGCGACGCCGGCGCGGCGCTTGCTCCACACATCGAAGGCGACCGCGGCCAGCAGCACCGCACCCTTGACCAGCATGACGTTCTCACTGGGGGCGCCGATCAGCGACATCCCGTTGTTGATCACGCCCATGATCAGACCGCCGGTGACCGCGCCGACCACCTTGCCGACCCCGCCCTGCACGGCCGCCCCGCCGATGAACGCGGCGGCGATCGCGTCCAGCTCGAAGGTGTTGCCGGCGGTCGGTCCGGCCAGGTTGAGCCGGCCGGCGAAGATGATCCCGGCCAGCGCGGAGAGCACCCCCATGTTCACGAAGATCCAGAACACGACGGACTTGACCTTGACCCCGGACAGCACCGCGGCCTGCAGGTTGCCGCCGACCGCGTAGATCTGCCGACCGAACACCGACCGCTTGGTCAGCAGCGAGTAGCCGAGCACCAGGGCCGCCAGCAGCACCAGCACCCACGGCAGGTTCTTGAACCGGGCCAACTGCACGATCACGAACAGCACCGCCGCCGAGGCGCCGACGATCTTGAACAGGAAGACCGGCATCGGCTCCACCGCCTGGTCGTAGCCGAGCCGGGCGACCCGGGCCCGCCACTGGCTGACCGCGATACCGCCGACCGCGACCAGACCGACCAGCAGGCTGACCAGATCGGCGCCGCCGAGCGGGCCCAACCCGATGTTGCCCAGATAGCCCTCGGTGAAGCCGTTGGCGAGGGTACGCACCGGATCCGGGAACGGCCCGATGCCCTGGTTGCCGAGCACACTCAGGGTGAGCGCCCGGAACAGCAGCATCCCGGCCAGGGTGACAATGAACGCCGGGATGCCGAAGTACGCGATCCAGAAGCCCTGCCAGGCGCCGATCGCGGCACCGGCGATCAGGGTGATCAGCAGGGCCAGCGGCCAGGGCAGGTCGTGCTCGACCATCAGTACGGCGGCGATCGCCCCGGTCGCGCCGACCACCGAGCCGACCGACAGGTCGATATGCCCGGCGATGATGACCAGGATCATGCCGATCGCCAGGATCAGCACGTACGAGTTCTGCACGATGATGTTGGACAGGTTCTGCGGCTGCAGCAGTGCCCCGTCGGTCAGCACCGCGAACAGCACGACGATCAGCCCGAACGCGATGTAGATGCCGCTCTCGCGGACGTTGATCCGGGCGACGCTCACCGGTCGGCCCCCGATCCCTGCTCCTGTCCCTGCACCATGTGCTGCATGAGTCGCTCCTGGGTGGCGTCGGCCCGCCGCACCTCGCAGGTGATCCTGCCGGCCGACAACGTGTAGATCCGGTCGCACAGCCCGATCAGTTCGGGCAGTTCAGAGGAGATGACCAGGACCGCCGTACCGTTGTCGGCGATCTGGTTGATGATCGAGTAGATCTCGTACTTGGCGCCGACGTCGATGCCCCGGGTCGGCTCGTCCAGGATCAGCACGTCCGGCTCAGTGAAGATCCACTTGGACAGCACGACCTTCTGCTGGTTGCCGCCGCTGAGCTTGCCGACGATGCTCGCCACGCTCGGCGCCTTGATGTTCATGCTGCGGCGGAACCCCTGCGCCGTCCGGTGCTCGGCGCCCTCGTTGACCCAGCCACGGCGGGCCAGCCGGGTCAGCCCGGCCGCCGACACGTTGCGCTGGATGTCCTCGATCAGGTTGAGTCCGTACCGCTTGCGGTCCTCCGTGGCGTACGCGATGCCGTGGTCGATCGCCTCGCGGACCGAGCGCAGCTGGATCTGCCGGCCGTCCTTGTAGACCCGGCCGCTGATGTCCCGGCCGTACGCCCGACCGAAGACGCTCATCGCGAGCTCGGTCCGACCGGCTCCCATCAGCCCGGCCAGCCCGACGACCTCCCCACGGTGCAGGGTGAGGTTGGCGTCGGCGACGACCACCCGGTCGCCGTCCGGGGAGCGCACCGTCCACTCCTCGATCCGCAGCGCCTCGGCGCCGATTTTCGGGGTGCGCGGCGGGAACCGGTGCTCCATCGACCGGCCCACCATGCCGGCGATCAGCCGGTCCTCGGTGACCTCGTCGTTCGCCGGGTCGAGCGTCTCGATCAGTTCGCCGTCGCGCAGGATGCTGATCGTGTCGGCGATGGCGAGGATCTCGTTGAGCTTGTGCGAGATGATCACACAGGTGATGCCGGTGTCCCGCAGCCCGCGGAGCAGGTCGAGCAGGTGCGCGGAGTCCTCGTCGTTGAGCGCGGCGGTGGGCTCGTCCAGGATCAGCAGCTTCACCTGCTTGGACAGCGCTTTGGCGATCTCGACCAACTGCTGCTTGCCCACCCCGATTTCGGCGACCAGGGTGGTCGGATTCTCCGTCAACCCGACCCGGCGCAGCAGCTCGGCCGCCTGGTGGTTGGTGTGGTTCCAGTCGATGAGCCCACGGCGGGTCTGTTCGTTGCCGAGGAAGATGTTCTCGGCGATCGTCAGCTGCGGGCAGAGCGCCAGCTCCTGGTGGATGATCACGATGCCCCGGTGCTCGCTGTCCCGGATCCCGGCGAACCGGGCCGGCCGGCCGTCGAAGCTGGTCTCTCCGGCGTACGACCCGTGCGGGTAGACGCCGGAGAGCACCTTCATCAGGGTCGACTTGCCGGCGCCGTTCTCGCCGCAGATGGCGTGGATCTCGCCCCGGCGTACGGTCAGGTTGACGTCGTGCAGGGCACGCACGCCGGGGAACGTCTTGGTGATGCCCCGCATCTGCAGGATGGCGTCGGTCGGCATGATCGTGGACTCAGCCCAGCTGCTCGGCCGAGTAGTAGCCGCTGTCGATCAGCACTTCGTAGTTGCTCTTGTCGATGATCACCGGCTCGAGCAGGTAGGACGGGACGACCTTCTCCCCGTTGTCGTAGTCGGTGGTGTTGTTGACCTCCGGCTCGTCGCCGCTGAGGACGGCGTGCGCCATCTCGACGGTCTTCTTGGCCAGCTCGCGGGTGTCCTTGAAGATCGTCGAGTACTGCTCGTCGGCCAGGATCGACTTGACCGAGACCTCCTCGGCGTCCTGCCCGGTCACCACCGGGTAGGGCTGGCCGGCGGTGCCGTATCCGCTGCTCTTGAGCGCGGACAGGATGCCGATGGAGAGCCCGTCGTACGGCGAGAGCACCCCGTCGACCGTGACGCCGCCCTGGTAGGTGCGGGTGAGCAGGTCCTCCATCCGCCGCTGTGCGGTCTCCGGGTCCCAACGCAGGATCGCGACGGTGTCGAAGTCGGTCTGGCCGCTGCGGATCACCAGCTTGCCCGAGTCGATGTGCGGCTGCAGCACCGACATCGCGCCGTCGAAGAAGAAGGTGGCGTTGTTGTCGTCCGGCGATCCGGCGAACAGCTCGATGTTGAACGGGCCGTCGGCCTCGCCGGCGGAGCCGTCCGCGTTGAGCATGCCGAGTCCGACCAGCAAGGACGTGGCCTGCTGTACGCCAACCTTGAAGTTGTCGAAGGTGGCGTAGTAGTCCACGTTCGGGCTGTTGCGGATGAGTCGGTCGTAGGCGATGACCGGGATGCCCTGGTCGGCGGCCTGCTGCAGCTGGGTGGTCAGCGCCGTGCCGTCGATCGAGGCGACGATCAGCAGCCGGGCGCCCCGGGTGATCTGGTTCTCAATCTGGTTGACCTGGGTCGGGATGTCGTTCTCCGCGTACTGCAGGTCGACCTCGTAACCCAGCTCCTCCAGCGCGGCCTTGACGTTGTCGCCGTCGCTGATCCAGCGTTCGGAGGACCGGGTGGGCATGGTGACACCGACCAGGGCCCCCGTGTTGTCGCCGTCGCCGGTCTCCTGGTTGATGGTCTTCTCGCTGGAGCCGCAGGCGGCCAGGCTGGTCGCCAGGGCAGCGGCTACGCCGATCGTGGCCAGCCGTTGGATTATGGTGCTCGTGCGCAGTTGCACGGACGTCTCCCTCTCTGGGATGGGCTGCGGGCGGTGGCGCCGCAGGCGGGAGGTTGTGGTGCCGTGGGCGATGAGGTGCCGGACCGCTGGGCGGTGCACCGGGCACGGCGGGCGGCCGGTGGCCATGCGGCCCCGTCACGCTGTCGGGTTGCTGCAAACTATCGGTGGCACTGTGAGTCGCAGTGTTATCGCTCACAAGTTCGCTGTCAAGAGCCCCTACGCGATCCTTGGGAAACCGATGCGAAACATCCGACCGCCCGCGCCGGCGTCGCCCCGACGCCTCCGTTGCGGGACGTTTCCACAGCTCAAGGGCTGGATGTGGAGCGCCGTCGGCTCTGCTGGCGGGCCGGTTCAGCTGGGCGCGGCGACGCTGCGCCGGTGCACCAGGGTCGGCTCGATGGTGTGCCGCTCGTCGCTGCGCGCGCCCGACTCGATCTGCCGCAGCAGCAGCGCCAGACTCGCCTTGGCCACCGCGTCGAAGTCCGGCCGTACGGTGGTCAGCGGTGGGGTGAAGTAGGCGGCCTCCGGCACGTCGTCGAAGCCGACGATGCTGACCTCGTCCGGCACCCGCCGGCCCCGCTCGCTCAGGGCCCGCAGGATGCCCAGCGCGAGGTGGTCGTTGGCGGCGAAGATGGCGGTGACGTCGCGCATCCGGGCCAACATCTGCCCGGCGCGGTAGCCGGACGCCGCGCTCCAGTCGGCCGGCACCAGTGGCGGGACCTCGGCGCCGGCGTCCCGCAGGGTCTGCTCCCAGCCGTGGATCCGCCCGGCGCTGTCGAACCAGTCGCCCGGACCGGAGACGTGCCAGACGGTCGGGTGACCCGCGTCCAGCAGGCACCGGGTGGCGGCCCGGGCCCCGGCCGCCTGGTCGACGGTGACCAGCGCGGTGTTGTGCTGCGGGTCACCGTCGATGGTGACCAGTGGCACTCCGGCCGGCACCTGTTGCACGGCCTCGCCGGCGGAGACCACCGGTGCGAGCACTACCAGGCCGGCGACCCGCTGGTCGAGGTGGCGGTCGACGACGCCAGCGATGGACTGCCGATCCAGACTGCGGACGCTGCCCACGTTGACCGCGAACCCGGCGGCCCCGGCGGCCTGCTCGAACGCGGCGAGCAGGGACGCTGGGCCGTAGAGCGTCGAGTTCTGTGCCACCACTCCGATCACCTGTGACTTGCCGGTGACCAGGGCGCGGGCCGCGCGGTTCGGCCGGTAGCCCAGCTCGGCGATGGCGGCTCGGACCCGTAGCCGGGTCTGTTCGCGCACGTTGGGGTGACCGTTGAGAACCCGGGACACCGTCTGGTGGCTCACCCCGGCCAGCCTGGCCACATCCGTCATCGCTGGTTCCCGGACGCTTCTGCTGCTCACCGCTGCCCACCTCAAGTCCGGCCGGGACGTGCCGGCACTGCCGATGATCTTCAGACCCGGCGTGGTGCCAGGGCCGCGGAACTGGACCGGCCGGGTGGGCCGGGCTGTCTTCCGGTGCCCGTGCCAGCTCCGTCAACAGCGAGGTTAGCGGTCACCCACCGGGAGCCGCCATGGGCTGGCGGCGAGCCGAGGGGAGAACCTGGTTCCGCCGATCCGGCAGCGGTTGCCCTACTACGGAGACCCGACCGGATACCCTGGTCTGCGACCGTTGTCGATGTTATCGCTCATCTGATCGTCCCGCCCCACTCGGTGGTGCCGAGGAAAGTTGTCGCAACAGAGCGGTAACGGCCGCGATCCACCCCCTTGACGTGCTCGATGAGAACGGTAACACTCCTGAAACGCGGCGGTTGAGCCTCGGCTGTCGATGGCATCCCGACCAGTTGGGCCACCTGGGAAGGGTGTCGGTGGGTCGGAAGCTTGGCGTACGCCGGGTGTTTGGCCGAATCGCAAAGTTAACGCTAACAGTCGGTCCACCGCATCCGTGGACCGTTTCGACCGCCGGTCGTCCGGCCAACCGGCGGACGACATCAGCCTCAGCGGGAGGTAGGCAGTGTTCAGACGTTTTTCCGCCGTCATGATCGCGGCGATGATGGTGGCGACCACCGCCGCCTGTGGTGACTCGGGCGCGGAGGGGGGTGGCGGCGGTGACGACCAGATCGTCCTCGGCTTCTCCCAGGTCGGCGCCGAAAGTGGCTGGCGTACGGCGAACACCAAGTCGGTCCAGGAGTCCGCGGCCGAGGCCGGGATCGAGCTGAAGTTCGCCGACGCCCAGCAGAAGCAGGAGAACCAGATCAAGGCGATCCGCAACTTCATCGCCCAGCGGGTCGACGTGATCGCCTTCTCCCCGGTCGTGGAGTCCGGGTGGGACACGGTGCTCAAGGAGGCCAAGGATGCCGAGATCCCGGTGATCCTGACCGACCGGGCAGTGGACTCGCAGGACGAGACGCTGTACGAGACCTTCATCGGCTCCGACTTCGTCCTCGAGGGTCGGCTCTCCGGGGAGTGGCTGGCCGAGGAGTTCGCCGACGAGCCCGGCCCGGTGCGGATCGTCGAGCTGCAGGGCACCACCGGCTCGGCTCCGGCCAACGACCGCAAGCAGGGCTTCGGTGAGGCGATCGCCGTCGACCCGAAGTTCGAGATCATCGCGTCGCAGACCGGTGAGTTCACCCGGGCCAAGGGTAAGGAGGTCATGGAGGCCTTCCTCCAGGCCCACGACGACATCGACGTGCTCTTCGCGCACAACGACGACATGGGTCTCGGCGCGATCGAGGCGATCGAGGCCGCCGGTCTGGTGCCCGGCCAGGACATCACGATCATCACGATCGACGCGGTCCGCGACGGCATGCAGGCGCTCGCCGACGGCAAGATCAACTTTATCGCGGAGTGCAGCCCGCTGCTCGGGCCACAGCTGATGGAGTTGGTCGAGCAGGTGCACGCCGGCGAGTCGGTGCCCAAGCGGGTGGTCACCGAGGAGACCACCTTCACCCAGGAGCAGGCCGAGGAAGCGCTGCCCACCCGGGAGTACTGAGCCGATCCGTCGTCCCGCCCGGCCACCGCGCCGGGCGGGACGACGGGGCAGGCGCCGGCCGCCGGCCCGGTCGGCCCTCGCAGGCGCCGACCGGGCCGGCGGTGGCCGACCGCAGCGACAGCAGTGAGAGGTACGGATGACCGACGCGGCGCCGATCCTGGAGATGACCGGGATCGGCAAGACCTTCCCCGGCGTCGTCGCGCTCGACGACGTCGATTTCCGGATGTTCCCCGGCGAGGTGCACGCCCTGATGGGCGAGAACGGCGCCGGCAAGTCTACTCTGATCAAGGTTCTCACCGGGGTCTACGGGATCGACCGCGGCGAGATCCGGCTCGCCGGCCGGCAGGTCCGGTTCGCCGGTCCGCTGCAGGCCCAGCAGGCCGGCGTCAGCACCGTCTACCAGGAGGTGAACCTCTGCCCCAACCTGTCGGTGGCGGAGAACATCTTCATCGGGCGGGAGCCCCGTCGGTTCGGCGCGATCAGGTGGGCCACGATGCGGCGCCGCTCGGCCGAGCTGCTGCACCGGCTGCACCTCGACATCGACGTGACGGCGCCGCTGGCCAGCCACTCGCTCGCCGTACAGCAGATGGTCGCCATCGCCCGCGCGGTGGACATCTCGGCCAAGGTGCTCATCCTCGACGAGCCGACCTCCAGCCTGGACGCCTCCGAGGTGGAACAGCTGTTCGCGGTGATCCGCCAGCTCAAGGATTCCGGGGTGGCGATCCTGTTCGTCTCGCACTTCCTCGACCAGGTCTACGAGATCGCCGACCGAATGACCGTGCTGCGCAACGGCCGGTTGATCGGTGAGTGGCCGGTCGCGCAGCTGAGCCAGCTGGAGCTGGTGGCCAAGATGATCGGCAAGGACCTCAGCGTGCTGGAGCAGCTCGACGGTGAGTCCAAGCCGGACCTGGCCACCCTGGAGGGCGGTCAGCCGGTGCTGGAGGCCACCGGACTCGGCCGGTCCGGGGCGGTCGCCCCGTTCGACCTGACCATCCACGCCGGCGAGGTGGTCGGCTTCGCCGGGCTGCTCGGATCGGGGCGTACCGAGGCGGCCCGGCTGCTGTTCGGCGCCGACCGTGCGGAGCGGGGTCGGCTGAGCATCGCCGGCAGACCGATCGCGCTGCGCGGCCCGCGGACCGGGATGGCCAACGGCATCGCGTTCTGCTCGGAGAACCGCCGGGCCGAGGGCGTGGTCGAGGACCTGACCGTACGGGAGAATCTGGTCCTCGCCATGCAGGCCGCCCGGGGGTGGGCCCGACCGATCCCGCGTCGCCGCCAGGACGAGCTGGTCGCCAAGTACATCGCCGCGCTGCAGATCCGCCCGGCCGACCCGGAGCTGCCGATCCGTAACCTGTCCGGCGGCAACCAGCAGAAGGTGCTGCTGGCCCGGTGGCTGATCACCGAGCCCAAGCTGCTCATCGTCGACGAACCGACCCGGGGGATCGACGTCGGCGCCAAGGCGGAGATCCAGCGCCTGGTGGTCGAGCTGGCCGGCGGCGGCATGGCGGTGCTGTTCATCAGCGCCGAGCTGGAGGAGGTCCTCCGGCTCAGCCACAAGATCGCGGTACTGCGGGACCGGCAGATGATCGACCAGCTCGCCAACGGTGCGGGCGTCGACGTGGACCGGATCATGCGGACCATCGCCGGGGAGGCGGCAGCATGAGCGACACGCACCGACGACTGACCGGCCTGGTCCGGCAGCGGCTGTTCTGGCCGGTGCTGATCCTGGTGGTGCTGCTGGTCAGCAACCTGTTCTTCACTCCGAGCTTCTTTTCCGTCACGGTTCGTGACGGACATCTGTACGGGTCGCTGATCGACATCCTGCGGGCCAGCACCCCACTGGTCCTGGTCGCCGTCGGGATGACCGTGGTCATCGCCACCGGCGGCATCGACCTGTCCGTCGGCTCGGTGATGGCCATCTCCGGCGCGCTCGCCTGCCTGCACATCAGTGGTCTGGCCGACCAGAACAGCGTTACCGGCGTACTGTTCGCCGTCGCCCTGGCGCTCGGGCTGTCGGTGCTGCTCGGCCTCTGGAACGGCACCCTGGTCGCCGCGATCGGCATCCAGCCGATCATCGCCACGCTGATCCTGATGGTGGCCGGCCGAGGGCTGGCCCAGTTGATCACCGACGGGCAGATCATCAACGTCAACTCGGCACCGTACAAGGTGATCGGTGCCGGCTACGCGTTCACCCTGCCGGTGTCGGTGCTCATCGTCGTCGCGGTGGTCACCGCAGCGGCGCTGCTGATCCGGCGCAGCGCGCTCGGCATGCTGGTCGAGTCGGTCGGCGGCAACCCGACCGCCAGCCGGCTGGCCGGCATCCGCGCCCGGCAACTCGTCATCCTGGCGTACGTCTTCGCCGGACTGTGCGCCGGCATCGCCGGGCTCATCTTCAGCTCCAACGTCTCCAGCGCCGACGGCAACAACGCCGGCAACCTGATCGAACTCGACGCGATCCTCGCCGTCGTCATCGGCGGTACCGCGCTCACCGGTGGCCGGTTCTCCCTCGCCGGCAGCGTCCTCGGCGCGGTGATCATCAAGGCGCTGGACATCACCATCTACACCATCGGCATCCCCAGCCAGGCGAACCTGCTGTTCAAGGCGGTCGTGGTCATCGTGCTGTGCCTGGCCCAGTCGTCGGCGTTCCGCGCCCGACTGGCCGGGATCACCCGCCGGGGCGGCCCCGCCCGCCCGCCCGGGGCGCCGCCCGGGAAGCGACCGGACGGCGCCGGTGGCGGGCTGCCCCAGCAGACCGGCCCGGCGGCGCCGGCAGAGGCGGAGGTACGGGCATGATCGACGTCAGCGACCCCCGGCAGGCGACGGCCACCGCGCCGACGCCGACCGTCCGCCCTCGGCGGTACCTGCCGCAGCAACGGCACCTGCCGGTGCTCGCCACGCTCACCCTGCTCGCCACCATGTACGGCCTCGGCGCGCTCAACTACACCGGGTTCGCGCAGCCGCAGATCCTGCTGAACGTCTTCGTCGACAACGCCTTCCTGCTGGTCGTCGCGGTCGGGATGACCTTCGTGATCCTCACCGGCGGCATCGACCTGTCGGTCGGCGCGGTGGTCGCCCTGACCACCGTCTGCGCCGCCGTACTGCTGCGTGCGGGCTGGCCGGCCGGTGTGGTGCTGCCGCTGGTCCTGCTCGTCGGCACCACGCTCGGCCTGCTGATGGGTCTGATCATCCACTTCTTCGACATCCAGCCGTTCATCGTGACCCTCGCCGGGATGTTCTTCGCCCGTGGACTCTGCCACCTGATCACCAGCGACTCGATCCCGATCACCGACGTGTTCTGGACCGCGGCGGCGCAACACCGGATCCGCTTCGGCGACGGCTACTTCATCTCGATCAGCGTGGTCATCGCGCTCGTCGTCGTACTGATCGCCGCCTTCGTGCTGGCGTATACGCCGTTCGGTCGCAAGGTGTACGCCATCGGCGGCAACCCCCAGTCGGCGTTGCTGATGGGCCTGCCGGTCGGGCGTACCCGGATCGCCGTCTACACCATCAGCGGGTTCTGCGCGGCGCTCGGCGGCGTGCTGCTCAGCTTCTACATGCTCTCCGGCTACAGCCTGCACGCCCAGGGAATGGAACTCGACGCGATCGCCGCGGTGGTGATCGGCGGCACGCTGCTGACCGGCGGATCGGGGTACCTGCTGGGTACGGTGCTCGGGGTGGGCGTGCTCGGTCTCATCCAGACGATCATCGCCTTCCAGGCGGATCTGAGTTCCTGGTGGACGAAGATCGTCATCGGCGCGCTGCTGTTCGCCTTCATCATCCTGCAACGCCTGGTCACCCGGCGGCGCGGATGACTCACCATAGTGGCCAGGCAGGAATCCACCACAGGGAGAACGGGTGAACACCGACCAGTACACCATCGGCATCGACTTCGGCACCCTGTCCGGGCGGGCCGTCGTGGTCCGGGTCGCCGACGGCGCCGAAGCCGGCTCGGCGGTGCACGAGTACCGCAACGCCGTCATCGACCGGACACTGCCGTCAAGCGGCAAACCGCTGCCGCCGGACTGGGCCCTGCAGGACCCGGAGGACTACCGGGACGTGCTCCGCCACGCCGTACCGGCGGCGCTCGCCGACGCCGGCGTGGACCCGGCACAGGTGATCGGCATCGCCACCGACTTCACCGCGTGCACCGTGCTGCCGACCCTGGCCGACGGCACCCCGCTGTGCCAGCTGCCCGAGCTGGCCGACCGGCCGCACGCCTGGCCGAAGCTGTGGAAGCACCACTCGGCGCAGCCACAGGCCGACCGGATCAACGCCCTGGCCCACCAGCGCGGCGAGCCGTGGATCGGTCGGTACGGCGGAAAGATCTCCGCCGAGTGGCAGTTCGCCAAGGCGTTGCAGCTGCTGGAGGAGGATCCGGAGGTCTACTCCCGTACCGAGCGGTGGATCGAGGCCGCCGACTGGATCGTCTGGCAGCTGTGCGGCGCCGAGACCCGTAACGCCTGCACCGCCGGCTACAAGGGTATCTACCAGGACGGCCGGTACCCGGACCCGGCGTACCTGGCCGCGCTGCACCCCGACTTCGCCGACTTCGCGGCCACCCGGCTGGAGCATCCGATCCTGCCGCTGGGCGCCCGGGCCGGCGGGCTGACCACCGAGGCCGCCGGCTGGACCGGGCTGCCGGCCGGCATCGCGGTCGCCGTCGGCAACGTCGACGCGCACGTCACCCCGCCGGCGGCCGGCGCGGTCGCGCCGGGGCAACTGCTCGCCGTGATGGGCACCTCCACCTGCCACGTGATGAACGGCACCGACCTGGTCGAGGTCCCCGGCATCTGCGGCGTCGTCGACGGCGGCATCACCGCCGGGGCGTACGGCTACGAGGCCGGCCAGTCCGGCGTCGGTGACATCTTCGCCTGGTTCGTCGACAACGGCGTACCGCCGGCGGTGCACGACGAGGCCGCGCGCCTCGGACTCAGCGTGCACGAGCTGCTCACCCGGCAGGCCGCCGAGCAGCCGGTCGGCGGGCACGGGCTGGTCGCCCTGGACTGGCACAGCGGCAACCGGTCGGTCCTGGTCGACCATCACCTGTCCGGGCTGATCGTCGGGCTGACCCTGGCCACCCGACCGGACGAGATCTACCGGGCGCTGATCGAGGCGACCGCGTTCGGCACCCGCACCATTGTGGAGACGTTCGAACGGGCCGGGCTGCCGGTGACCGAGTTCGTCGTCGCCGGCGGGCTGAAACGAAACAAGCTGATCATGCAGATCTACGCCGACGTGCTGCGCCGGCCGGTCAGCGTGGCCAGCTCCGACCAGGCACCGGCGCTCGGTTCGGCGATCCACGCGGCGGTCGCCGCCGGGGCCTACCCGGACGTGGTCACCGCGGCAGGGGTGATGGGCGCGGTGGAGACCGCCGTCTACCGCCCCGACCCCGACGCCGCCGCCGGCTACGACCGGCTGTACGCCGAGTACCAGCTGCTGCACGACCACTTCGGCGCCGGTGCCGACAAGGCGATGCACCGGCTGCGGGACATCCGCAACGCCGCGCTCGCCCGCTCCGACCGGGAGGCTTCCGCGTAATGACGACGACAACCGCCATCCACTCCGCCGAACTCGCCGCCGAGATCACCCGACTGCGTGCCGAGGTGTGCCGGCTGCACGAGCACCTGACCCGCTGGGGGTTGGTCACCTGGACCAGCGGCAACGTCTCGGCCCGGGTGCCCGGCGCCGACCTGCTGGTGATCAAGCCGTCCGGGGTCAGCTACGACGAGCTCACCCCGGCGCACATGGTCGTCACCGATCTGGACGGCGCGCTGGTCGAGGGCGACTACGCGCCGTCGAGCGACACCGAGGCGCACGCGTACGTCTACCGGCACATGCCGTCCGTCGGCGGGGTGGTGCACACGCACAGCCCGTACGCCACCGCCTGGGCGGCGCGCGGCGAACCGATCCCGTGCGCGGTGACCGCGATGGCCGACGAGTTCGGCGGCGAGATCCCGGTCGGGCCGTTCGCGTTGATCGGCTCCGACGCGATCGGCCGGGGTATCGTCGCGACGCTCACCGGACACCGGTCACCGGCGGTGCTGATGCGCCAGCACGGCCCGTTCACCATCGGGGCGACCGCGAAGGCGGCGGTGAAGGCGGCGGTGATGTGCGAGGACGTGGCCCGCACCATCCACCTGGCCCGCCAGCTCGGTCCGGTCGAGCCGCTGCCGCAGGCAGCGGTCGACGCGCTGTACGAGCGTTACCAGAACGTGTACGGCCAGCGGTGAACCGCGGCCGGCAGAGATTGTCCAGATGGGACCGAGAAGTGGGGCACAGGGGGGATCCGTGGTGATGGAGGCATCGATGCGGTCGGCGCAGGTGTGGTTCCTGACCGGCAGCCAGGGGCTGTACGGTCCGGAGACGTTGCAGCAGGTGGCCGAGCAGTCCCAGGAGATCGCCCGGCGGTTGGACGCCGCCGACGGGCTGCCGGTCAAGATCGTCTGGAAGCCGGTGCTGACCAGCCCGGAGGAGATCCTGCGGGTCTGCCTTGCCGCCAACGCCGAACCCGGCGTGGTCGGGGTGGTCGCCTGGATGCACACGTTCTCCCCGGCGAAGATGTGGATCTCCGGCCTGGACGCGCTGCGCAAGCCGCTGCTGCACCTGCACACCCAGGCGAACGTGACGCTGCCGTGGGCCGAGATCGACATGGATTTCATGAACCTGAACCAGGCCGCGCACGGCGACCGCGAGTTCGGCTACGTGCAGACCCGGCTCGGGGTGGCCCGCAAGACCGTCGCCGGCCACGTCAGCGACCCCCGGGTCGTCGGCCGGATCGCCGGCTGGGCGCGGGCCGCGATCGGCCACACCGAGCTGCGCTCACTGAAGCTGGCCCGGTTCGGCGACAACATGCGCAACGTCGCGGTCACCGAAGGCGACAAGGTGGAGGCGCAGGTCCGGTTCGGAGTCTCGGTCAACACGTACGGGGTGAACGAACTCGTCGAGGCGGTCGACGCCGTGCTCGACACCGACGTCAAGGTTCTCGTCGACGAGTACGAGCAGCGCTACCGGGTGGACCCGGCGCTGCGGGCCGGCGGCGACCGGCACGACTCGCTGCGCTACGCCGCACGCATCGAGCTGGGCCTGCGCGGCTTCCTGACCGAGGGCGGCTTCCGGGCCTTTACCACCAACTTCGAGGACCTGGGCGGGCTGCGGCAGCTGCCCGGTCTGGCGGTGCAGCGGCTGATGGCCGACGGCTACGGCTTCGGCGGTGAAGGCGACTGGAAGACCGCCGTACTGGTGCGCACCCTCAAGGCGATGTCCGTCGGCACCTCCGGTGGTACGTCGTTCATGGAGGACTACACGTACGACCTGACCCTTGGTCAGGAGCTCATCCTCGGCGCGCACATGCTGGAGGTCTGCCCGAGCATCGCCGCCGACACCCCGTCGTGTGAGATTCACCCGCTGAGCATCGGCGGCCGGGAGGACCCGGTCCGGTTGGTCTTCGACGCCGCACCCGGCCGGGCCGTCGTGCTCGGCATGGTCGACCTGGGCGAACGGTTCCGCCTGGTGGCCAACGAGATAGAGGTCGTGCCGCCGGCACAGCCGTTGCCGAAGTTGCCGGTGGCCCGGGCGGTGTGGCGCCCCGAGCCGGACCTGCCGACGTCGGCCGAGGCGTGGCTGACCGCCGGCGGCCCGCACCACACCGTCCTCTCCCAGGCCGTCGGGGTGGACGAGTTGCACGATCTGGCCGAGATGACCGGCACTGAACTGGCGGTCATCGACGCCGACACGACGGTCCGGCGGTTCGCCGCCGAGCTGCGCTGGAGCCAGGCGTACCATCGGCTCGCCCGCGGCTTCTGACCTGCTGGTCCTGCTGCCCGGGTGCTGGCGCCCCGGGCAGCGGGACCAGCAGGTCCACGGTCCTGGCCGTCGAGGGACCGTCCTGGCCGTCGAGGGACCGTCAACGTCGTGAAATCGGCTCCAGGACATCCAGGTGGGTTCCCTCGCCGCCGGGCAAGGCTCAGCGGGCGGCCGGACGGCTCAGCGGTGGGACCGGACGCTGCGGCCGGCCCACCAGACGCCGACGCCGACAGCGAACACCATCAGCCCGGTGAGCACTGCCGTGCCGGGCAGGGTGGCGGCCAGCAGCAGGCAGCCGGCGATCCCGACGACCGGTACGGCCTTCGGCAGCGCGCCCTCGTCGCGGCGCAGGGTCAACGCGGCGGCGTTGGCCACCGCGTAGTAGATTAGTACCCCGAACGACGAGAAGCCGATCGCCTCGCGCAGGTCGGCGACGCAGACCAGGGCGACCACCGCGACCCCGACCGCGATCTCCGCCCGGTGCGGCACCTGACGGCGCGGATGTACGGCGTCCAGCCCGGCCGGCAGATGCCGGCCCCGGGACATCGCGAACACGGTCCGGGACACCCCGAGGATCAATGCCAGCAGCGCCCCGAGCGCCGCCGTGGCCGCGCCGACGCGTACCACCGGGGTCAACCAGCCGGCACCGGCCTGCGACACGGCGGCGGCCAGCGGTGCCGGCGCGTCGGCCAGCCCGGCCGGGCCAAGGGCCCGCAGCGCCGCGACCGCAGCCAGCGCGTAGACCGCCAGGGTGATGCCCAGTGCGATCGGGATCGCCCGCGGGATGGTGCGCCGCGGGTCGCGGACCTCCTCGCCGAGGGTGGCGATCCGGGCGTAGCCGGCGAAGGCGAAGAAGAGCAGCCCGGCGCCCTGCAGCACCCCCCAGCCGTCGACGGGTACGCCGCCTGCCCCGCCGACGACCGGCCCGGTGCCGCCGATCAGCCCGGCCACGACCACCGCCGCCAGCACCACCAGCACGACACCGACGATGATCCGGGTGGCCAGGGCCGACCGGTGCACGCCGAACAGGTTCAGCGCGGTGAGCGCGACCACCGCCGCGACGGCGACCGGCCGGGCGTACCCCGGGGCCAGGTAGCTGCCGACGGTGAGCGCCATCGCCGCGCACGAGGCGGTCTTGCCGACCACGAACCCCCAGCCGGCGAGGTGGCCCCAGAAATCGCCGAGCCGGCGTCGGCCGTACACGTAGGTGCCGCCGGACTCCGGGTAACGGGCGGCCAGCCGCGCTGACGACATCGCGTTGCAGTAGGCCACCACGGCGGCGACGCCGAGCGCGGCGAGCAGCCAGCCGCCGGCGGCCGCCGCCGCCGGGGCGAACGCGGCGAACACCCCGGCGCCGATCATCGCGCCGAGACCGACGACCACCGCGTCGCCGGTGCCCAGCCGGCGGGCCAGGCCGCCGGGCGACGGGTCGGTCGGGCTCACCGCACGGTAGTCGGACGCCGGTCGACCGGGTCGGCATCGCCTCCGATGGCGTCGGCCCGGTCACCGTCACCGGCCGGCCGCCGCCGGTGGTGTGCCTCGCGCCGGGCCAGCCAGCCGAAACCGACCAGGGTCATCGCCGCGAAGATCCACCACTGGGCCACATAGCCGCCGTTCTGCCAGCTGTTCTCGTGCCGGATCGGTACGGCGACGAAGACCGGGTCGGCCGGCGGATCCTGCTCCTGCAGCAGCACGTAGCCGCCGTAGATTGGATAGGGCAACTCGGCGGCGAGCACCGGGGTGGCGATCCGCCGGGTCTGCAGCGTGCCGTCCTGGCGGGTCACCGAGCCGGACATCGGCTCCGGCTGGCGCAGCAGCCCGGTCACCCTCACCTCGCCGGTCGGCGCCGGCGGCACCGGCGGCGCGACGGCGAGCCCGCTGTCGTCCGGCGGGATCCAGCCCCGGTCGACCAGCACCGCGGAACCGTCCGCCAGCACCAGCGGGGTGAGCACCTCGTAGCCGACCCGGCTGTTCACCGTACGGCTGCGGACCAGCACGTCGTTGTCGCTGTCGTAGCGTCCGACGGCGGTCACCCTGGTCCAGGTCGCCGACTCCGGTGGCGGGTCGCCGGCCTGGCCGGGTGCCGGGCCTGGGTGGCCGGCGGCCCGGGTCAGCTCGACCGGGGTCTGCTGCCCGGCGGTGTCGATCCGGTCGTTGACCGCGCTGCGTTGGTGGTAGCGGTCGAGCTGCCAGTTTCCCAGCTGAACCATCACCGCCGCGGCGGCCAGGGCCACCACGAGGTAGCCCAGCCACCGGGGCGTCAGCAGGAACCGGTACACATGGCGGAGACTACCGGGTATCGTCTTGCGGCTGTTCCACCGATGCCGCCGGAGGCGGTCCGGCCGACCCCACCGGGCGTCCGTCACCCGGGACCGCCCGTCACCCGTACGTACAGAGGAGTCGCAGATGCCGTCCCTGCCCCGCCTGGTGGTGAGCGCCCCCGCGTCCGGCCACGGCAAGTCGTCGGTGGCGATCGGCCTGCTGGCCGCGCTGCGGCACCGAGGGCTGAGCACCGCCGGGCTGAAGGTCGGGCCGGACCACACCGACGCCGCGTACCTGGGTGCCGCCGCCGGGCGTCCGGGCCGCAACCTGGACCCGATGCTGGTGGGCTCCGGGCGGATCGGTCCGCTGCTGGTGCACGGTGCGGCCGGAGCCGACATCGCCGTGGTCGCCGGGGCGATGGGGCTGTTCGACGGTCTCGGCAGCCGGCCGGACAGCCCGTCCACGGCGACCGTCGCCACCGCCGTGCGCGCCCCGGTGCTGCTGGTGGTGGACGCGGCGACGATGGGCCAGTCGGTGGGTGCGCTGGTCCACGGTTTCCGGGCGTACGACGAACTGCTCTGGCTCGGCGGGGTGATCCTCAACCGGGTCAGCTCGGCGCGGCACGAACAGGTGCTCCGTACCGCGTTGGACGAGATCGGCGTGCCGGTGCTCGGCGCGCTGCACCGGGGCGAACTGCCGGCGGGGATCCCGCGCCCGGCCGGGGTGGTGCCGGTCGCGCACCACAGCATCGACACGGTACGGCTGATCCGCCGGCTCGGTGAGGCGGTGGACGCGGCCGTCGACCTGGACTTGGTGCTGGCGATGGCCCGGTCGGCGCCGCAGCTGCCGGTGCCGGAGTGGACCGCCGGCGACGCGTTGGCCGCCGAGGCCGAGGCGGCCGGGGTGCCGCCGGCGCCGCCGCCGGCCCGGCGTCCGGTGATCGCGGTCGCCGGCACCGCTGAGCTGATCTACGGCTACGCGGAGACGGTCGAACTGCTCACCGCCGCCGGTGCCGCGGTGGTGCCGGTCGATCCGCTGCGGGACGAGTCGTTGCCGGAGGCGACGGCGGCGCTGGTACTGCCCGGCGGGCTGCCGGAGACCTACCTGCCGGAGTTGTCGGCGAACCGGGCGTTGACCCTCGCGGTGGCCGACCTGGCCCGGTCCGGTCGGCCGGTGCTGGCCGAGGGGACCGGGCTGCTCTGGCTGGTCCGGGAGTGTGACGGGCGGCCGATGGGTGAGGTGTTCGACGCGGTGGCGTCGACCACCGACCGGATGATCGTCGGCTACCGGGAGGCGACGTCGCGGGCGGCCACCCCGGTCGCGCCGCTCGGCGGTCGCCTGATCGGCTACAAGCAGCACCAGGCGGTGGTTTCCCCGCGTGCCGGCCACACCCCCGCGTGGACCTGGGGCAACGGGGTGCCGGAAGGCTTCGTCTGGCGTCGGGTGCACGCCTCCCAGTTGACGCTGCACTGGGCGGGGGCGCCGGAGATCGCCCGGCGACTGGTGGTCGCCGCCGCCGACGGCCGCCCCGGTGCGGGCTCCCCGGTCGGCCCGCCGGCCGGCGAGCCCGCACCGCATCCGCCGGTGCCGCCGCATCCGCCCGGTCCGCACCCGCCTGCACCGCATTCGGCAGCGCCGCATGCGTCCGCGCCGCATCCCCCCGGGCCCCGGCCGCCGGCTGTCGGCGACGACGAGGACACCGAGCCGGTGCTGGTGGCCTCAGCCGACGATCTCGGCTGACGGCGGAGTGAACTGGCGTACCGGCTTGCCCTTGAGGGCGTTCTTCAACGTGCCGGCGGCGGAGTCCACCGGCTTCTGCGACTGCCAGTCGCCGACCGCGTTGAACGGGTTGTCCGGGTCGGCGATGAAGCTGGCCACGGCGAGTTCCGGGGTGTAGCCGGTGAACCAGGCGGACCGGGTGCTGTCGGTGGTACCGGTCTTGCCGGCGACCGGTCGCCCGACCGCCTTGGCGACCCCTTCAGCGGTGGCCCAGCCACCACAGCCGCCGGTGGCCGGGCGGTCGCCGACCGGGCAGCGGGCGGCGTCGGTGGCGGCCCGGGCCACGTCCGGAGAGAAGGCCGCCCGGCAGCGCGGGGTGGCCACCTCGACGTCGGCCCCGGTCAATGCCCGGTAGGTGACCGGGCTGCCGTCCGGGTTCTCCACCGCCAGCACCGGCGAGTCCTCGCAGTGGCTGCCGTCGGCGGCGATGGTGGCGTACGCGTTCGCCATCTCCAGCGGGGTCACGTCGGAGACACCGAGGGTGAACGCGCCCCACTTGCTGGCGTACTCGGGTGAGGCGTTGCGCCGGTCGACGTCGGTGCGCCAACGCAGCCCGAGCCGCTCGGCCATCTGCACCGCCTTCTCCGCGCCGACCTGCTGCAGCAGCCAGACGAAGTAGGTGTTGACCGACTTACCGAACCCGGACCACATGTAGTGGAAGCCGGCCATCGACCCGTCGGCGTTGCTCGGGCACCACCGTCCGCCGCAACTGCTGCTGCCCTGGCCGCCGTCGTAGATGGAGTTGATCCGGTGCGGCGCGTTGAATCCGGAACGCAACGGCATTCCGGCGTCCAGCGCGGCCAGCATGGTGAACATCTTGAAGGTCGAGCCGGCCTGGTACCCGGGCAGGTCGCCGCCGCCGAGCAGCGGTGTCACCGTGTTCGGGTAGTTGCCTTTGACCTTCTCCCGCAGGTTGGGGTTGGAGTGCTGGCCGTTGCCGGTCTGGTCGAGCGAGTAGACCCGGTTCACCGCCATCGCCTTGACCTGTCCGGTGCCGGGTTCGACCGCCACCAGGCCGTGCGCGAACGGGCTGCCGATCGACTCCCGGGAAGTGACCTGTTCCTGGGCGACCTTCTGGATGCCGGGGTCGAGGCTGGTGACGATCCGGTACCCGCCGGTACGCAGGTTGGCCAGCCGCTCGGACGGGCTGTCGCCGAACGCCTTCTGGCTCATCCACCAGGACTTGAGGTAGTCGCAGAAGAAGCCCCAGTCGTTGTGCTCCTGCGGCACCGACACGCACTCGTTCGGCGGGGTGCTCAGGTTGAGTCGGATCGGTTCGGCCTTGGCCTGCTCGGCCGCGACCGGGGAGAGGTAGCCCAGGTCGGCCATCCGGTCGATGACGTAGTTGCGCCGCTCGGTGGCCGCGGCCTGGTCCGATGTCGCCGGATCGTACTCCGACGGTGCCTTGACCAGTCCGGCGATCAGCGCGGCCTCGCTGGCGGTCAGCGCCTTCGGGTGCTTGGAGAAGAAGATCTCCGCGGCGGCGTAGATGCCGTACGCCCGGTGACCGAAGTAGGCGGCGTTGAGGTACCGCTCCAGGATCTCCGGTTTGGACATCTGCTTCTCGAGCTCCATCGCGATCCGGATCTCCCGGATCTTGCGGCCGGGGGTCTGTGCCGTGGCTGCCTGCAGCTCCAGCGGGTTCTGGGCGGTCTGCTGCAGGGCGAGCCGGACGTACTGCATGGTCAGGGTGGAGCCGCCCTGGGACACCCCGCCGGCCTGCTGGTTGGCGACGAACGCCCGGGCGACGCCCTTCGGGTCGACGCCGGAGTGCTGGTAGAACCGGTTGTCCTCCGAGGCGACGATGGCCTGCTGGATGAACGGCGACATCTCGGTCAGCGGTACGTACTTGCGGTGCTCCTCGTAGAACATCGTCACCAGGGTCTTGCCGTCGGCGGCGTAGACGTACGACGTCTGGGCCGGCTGGGCGTCGCGCAGCTCGCTGGGAATCTGGTCGATCGCCCTGGTGCTGGCGATGATGCCGAGTCCGGCGACGGCGGCCATCGGGTACGCGGCGGCGGCGACCACGACACCGGCGATCAGACCGGCCCGGAGCAGTTGGACGAGGCGGCCACGGCGAGCGGGGTGGCGGGTGTGTTTCCTCACGGCCCAAAGCTAAGCCGGACAGCTACAAAAAGTGACCAAAAGGATTAAAACCACAAGACGAATCGTGTCACAAGCGTCACCCTTCGTCGATTTCATCCCGCCCGCCCGGCATGATCGCCACCATGCAGGAGTACGATCTCGGGCACCACGGCGACGTCGAGGCCACCCCCGGCCTGATCGACCTGGCGGTCAACGTCCGCGTCGGCGAACCGCCGCGCTGGCTGACCGATCCGGTCCGAGCCAGCCTGCGCGACCTCGCCCGCTACCCCGACCAGCGGGCCGCTGTCACGGCCGTCGCAGCCCGGCACCGCCGGCCCGCCAGCGAGGTGCTGCTCACCGCCGGCGCCGCCCAGGGCTTCGTACTGATCGCCCAGGCGCTGCGCGACGCCCGCCACCCGGTGGTGGTGCACCCGCAGTTCACCGAGCCGGAAGCCGCGCTGCGCAACGCCGGGCACCGGGTCGACCGGGTGTTGTTGTCCGCCGACACCGGGTTCACCCTCGACCCCGGCCTCGTCCCGGCCGACGCGGACCTGGTGCTCATCGGCAACCCGACCAACCCGACGTCGGTGCTGCACCCCGCCGAGACGGTCGCCGCGCTCACCCGACCCGGCCGGGTCGTCGTCGTCGACGAGGCGTTCGCCGACACTACCTGCGCCGCCGACGGACCGGGTGAACCTCAGTCCCTGGCCGACCGGCGCGACCTGCCCGGACTCGTCGTGGTGCGCAGCCTGACCAAGACCTGGGGCCTGGCCGGGTTGCGGATCGGTTACCTGCTCGGCCCGCAGCCGCTGCTGCGCCGGCTCGCCACCGCGGCGCCGCTGTGGCCGGTCGCCACTCCGGCGCTGGTCGCCGCCGAGGTGTGCGCCAGCCGCCGGGCGGTGGGCGCCGAACGCCGGTTCGCCGCCGCGCTCGCCACCGAGCGCGCCCACCTGGTCCGACGGCTCGCCGAACTGCCCGCGGTCACCGTGGCCGGCACCCCGGCCAGCGCGTTCGTCCTGATCCACGTCGCCGGTGCGCAGCGGGTTCGGCACCGGCTGCGCGAGCGTGGCTACGCGGTACGCCGCGGCGACACGTTCCCCGGGCTGGGTGTCGACTGGCTGCGGATCGCGGTACGGGACACTGCCACCACCGACGCCTTCGTCTCCGTGTTGTCGACCACCCTGGAGGACTGATGCCCGACGGCTCTGGAGGTCCTGCGCCCGACGGCCCGACCGGCTCACTGGTCGAGGCGACCCTGGCGCGGATCCGGCCACCTGACGGTGACGCGATGACTCAGGCCCGCGCACTGCACGCCCGGCTGACCAAGCCGGCCGGCTCGCTCGGCGCGCTGGAGGAGCTGTCGGTGCGGCTCGCCGGCCTCGCCGCGGCCTGCCCGCCACCGCTGCCCGAGCCCGGCGCGGTGGCCGTTTTCGCCGCCGACCACGGGGTGCACCGGCAACGGGTCACCCCCTGGCCGCAGGAGGTCACCGCGCAGATGGTGGCCAACTTTCTGGCCGGCGGCGCGGTGGTGAACGCCTTCGCCCGGCAGATGGGGGCCAGCGTCACCGTGGTCGACGTGGGCGTGGCCGCGCCGCTGGAGCCCGCCGCCGGGCTGGTGTCGGCCCGGGTACGCCCCGGCACCGCCGACCTGTCCAGCGGGCCGGCGATGACCGTCGACGAGGCCTGTACCGCCGTCGAGGTGGGCATCCGGGTCGCCGGCGACCTGCATGACGGTGGCGCCGCCAGCCTGCTCACCGGGGACATGGGGATCGCCAACACCACCGCGGCGGCGGCCCTGATCGCCGGCTTCACCGGTGCGGCGGCAGCTGATGTCACCGGCCGGGGTACCGGGGTCGACGAGCCGACGTACCAGCGGAAAATGTCCGTGGTGGACGCCGCGCTGCGCCGGCACCGGCCGGACCCGGCCGACCCGGTCGGCGTGCTGGCCGCGCTCGGCGGGCTGGAACACGCAGCGCTCTGCGGCTTCCTGCTCGGTGCCGCCGCCCGGCGGATCCCGGTGATCCTGGACGGGGTCAGCGCGGTGGCCGCCGCGCTGGCCGCAGCGGCCCTGGCCCCGCACGCCACCGCCGCGATGGTCGCCGGGCACCGTTCGGTGGAGCCGGGGGCTACCGTTGGGCTGCGCCAGCTCGGCCTGCACCCATTGGTCGACCTGGAGCTGCGCCTGGGAGAGGGCACCGGCGCCCTGCTCGCCTGGCCGATGATGGTCAGTGCGGTCCGGGTCCTGCACGAGGTGGCCACCTTTGACGCGGCGGGAGTTTCCGAGAAGTGAATCTTTACCCACTGGGGCTGCGGCTGGACGGCCGGCGGGTGCTGGTGGTCGGCGGCGGCGCGGTCGCCACCCGGCGGGTGCCGGCGTTGCTGGACGCCGGAGCCGACGTGCTCGTCGTGTCACCCGAGCTGACCCCGGCTTTGCACGGGCTCGTCACCGCCGGGCGGCTGAGCTGGCGGCAGCGGCGGTTCCAGCCCGGTGACCTGGACGGGGCCTGGCTGGTCCAGGTCGCCGTCGACGACCCGGCGGCGGCGGCCGAAGTCAGCGCTGCCGCCGAGCCCCGGCGGGTGTTCTGCGTTCGGGCCGACGACCGGACCGAGGCGACCGCCTGGACGCCGGCGGTGACCCGGCACGGCCCGGTGACCGTGGCGGTGCTCGGCGGCGGGGACCCGCAGCGGGCGGTCCGGGTCCGGGACGCGATTGACCAGCGGCTGTCCGACGGCACCATCCCGGTCGCTGACCCCGCCGGGGAGGCACCGGCCACCGCCGGCCCCGGCCCGACCGGCCGGGTGGTCCTGGTCGGCGCCGGCCCCGGCGACCCGGAACTGATCACCGTGAAGGGCCGCCGCGCGCTCGCCGAAGCCGACGTGGTGGTCGCCGACCGGCTGGTGCCCGGGCTGCTGTTGGACGAGCTGCCCGCCCGGGTCGAGCTGGTCGACGCCGCGAAGATCCCGTACGGCCCGGCTGCCGCTCAGGAGGAGATCAACCGGATCCTGGTGGACCGGGCCCGGTCCGGATCCACAGTGGTCCGCCTCAAGGGCGGTGACCCGTACGTCTTCGGCCGGGGCGGCGAGGAGTTGCTGGCCTGCGTCGAGGCGGGCGTACCGGTGTCGGTGGTGCCCGGCGTGAGCAGTTCGGTCGCGGCACCCGCCGCCGCCGGTATCCCGGTCACCCACCGGGGGGTGGCCCACGAGTTCACCGTGGTCTCCGGCCACCTGCCGCCGGGGCACCGGCTGTCGCTCGTGGACTGGCCGGCGCTCGCCCGGCTGCGCGGCACCCTGGTGGTGCTGATGGGGCTGAAGAACCTGCCGGCGATCGCCGGGACGCTGCTCGCCAACGGCCGTGGCGCGGACACCCCGGCGGCGGTGGTGCAGGAGGCGACCACCGGTGCCCAGCGGGCGCTGACGTCGACCCTGGGCGCGGTGGCCGGCGAGGCCGCCGCAGCCGGACTGCGGCCGCCGGCCGTGGTGGTCGTCGGCGACGTGGTCGGCACGCTGGACGTGCCGACCGATCGAGCCGACCGGCCGACCGGCCGAGCCGACCGGACCGAGGACTGAGCGGTCCGGCGTGCCGGGGGAGCGGCGCGCCGGACCAGCTGCGGTTTCAGAGCTTGAGCATGTCGTCCAGCAGCAGCGCGCACCGGATCAGCCCCAGATGGCTGTACGCCTGAGGATGGTTGCCCAGCCCGCGTTCGGCGAGCGGATCGTACTGCTCGGGCAGCAGACCGGTCGGGCCGGCGGTGTCGATCATCTGCTCGAACAGCTCCTCGGCGTCACCGCGCCGCCCGGTGCGCAGGTACGCCTCGATCAGCCAGGCGGTGCAGATGTGGAACCCGCCCTCCCGGCCGGGCAACCCGTCATCCCACCGGTAGCGGTAGACCACCGGGCCGCTGCGCAGGTCCGCCTCCACCTTGAGCACGGTGGCGAGGAACCGCGGGTCGTCGTCGGGCAGCAGCCCGGACAACCCGATCCACAGCGAGGAGGCATCCATCTCCTCGTCGCCGTAGGCGACTGTGTACGCGCCGGCCTTGGCATGCCAGCCGTGTTCCAGCACGTTGCGGCCGATCCGGTCGCGTAGCTCGACCCAGTCTGGCCGTTCGCCGCCGCCGTGCCGGCCCGCCATCCGAAGCGCCCGGTCCACCGTCATCCAGCACATGACCTTGGAGAAGACATGGTGCCGGGGAGCGAGCCGGGCCTCCCACAGTCCGTGGTCCGGCTCGTGCCAGCGGCGCTCGACCGCCTGCACCATCGCCTCCAGCACCCGCCACTCGTCATCGTGCACGGAACCACGGGCATCGGCGACCACCGCGAGCAGGTCGGCGATCGGCCCGAACACGTCGAGCTGCAGCTGGTGGTTGGCCAGGTTGCCGACCCGCACCGGGCGGGAACCAGCGTAGCCGGGGAGGGTGTCGATGACCGCCTCCGCGCCCAGCTCCAGTCCCTCCACCGTGTAGAGCGGGTGCAACCGCTCCGGGTGGCCGCCGGTGCGCTCGACGCAGCCGTCCACCCAGCGTAGGAACGCCTCGGCCTCGGCCAGCGAGCCGAGGTCGACCAACGCCCGGGCGCTCATCGCCGCGTCCCGCAGCCAGCAGTACCGGTAGTCCCAGTTGCGTACCCCGCCGAGCTCCTCGGGCAGTGAGGTGGTCGCGGCGGCGAGGATCGAGCCGGTCGCCTCGTGGCACAGCCCTCGCAGGGTGAGCGCGCTGCGGGCGACCAGCTCCCGGCCGGTGTTCGGCAGCCGCAGTTGCCGGACCCACTCCCGCCACGGCTGCTCTGCGGTGGACTGGCGGTCCTGCACGGTGACGGTGTGGTGCTCCAGGCTGTGCGAGCCGAACCGCAGTTCCATGGTGAGCATGCCGTCGACAGCAGCCAGGTCGACCAGGGCTCGGGCGGTTTCCCGGCCACCGTCGTCGATGACCTTCCACTCCACCCCGGGGGAGTAGAGGGCGACCGGCTCGTTGGAACCGAGCACCAGCAGCCCGTCGCCGAGCGGCTGCAACTGCACAGCCACCTGACCGAACTCGGGGCGTGGCGCGAACTCCAGCTGTGCCTGCCCGGTGCCGGTGAGCACCCGGACCAGGGTGGAGTCGGCGCCCGGCAGCACCGTGTCGCCGGCTGAGGACTCGGCTGGCGGGTGGTCCAGCCAGTCGGTGACGGTCAGCCCCGACCAACGGGTCTCCACGGTCATCGTGCCGGGCCGGTAGCGCTGGCCCAGCGGGAACCCGCCGCGGGCCGGTGCGACGGTGAAGTGCCCGGCCGGTGCGCCGCCGAGTAGATCGGCGAAGATCGCCGACGAGTCCGGTTTGGGGTGGCAGAGCCAGGTCACCTTGGCGTCCGGGGTGAGCAGCGCGATGGTCCGGCCGTTGGCCAGCATCGAGTGGCGCTCGATCGGCACCGCGTGCTCGCCGTAGAGCCAGTTGCGCCGGGTCTCCAGCAGGACGCCGAGCACCCGTGCGGCGTCGATCGGCTCGGCCACCCGGAACGGCGCCCGGGTGTCACCGTCGCCGATCTTGATGCCGACGTCCGGACCGTGCAGGTTGGCGAAGGCGCTCTCGTCGGTGATCGAGTCGCCGATGAAGAGCACGCCGCTGGCCGACGTCTGGGTGCGGATCTGGTCCAGGGCGGTGCCCTTGTCGGTGGCGACCACCGACAGTTCGACGACCTCCTTGCCCTGGGTGACGGTGACGTCCGGCCATGCGGCGGGCCCGGTGTTGACCGCCGCGACGACCGCTTCGGTGACCGCCGGATCGGCGCCCCGGGTGTGCACCGCGACGCTGGCCGGCTTGACCTCCAGCCGTACCCCGGGCTGGTCCTTGATCAGCTGCCGTAGCTCCCGCTTGAGCTGGGAGTGCACCTGCAGTTGCTCGGGGGCCAGCCGTTCGACGAAGCCGATGTCGAACTCGGACCCGTGGCTGCCGACCAGATGGACCTCGCTGGGCAGCCGGGACAGCGCGGCGAGGTCGCGCAGCGCTCGGCTGGAGACCACCGCGACGGTGGTCTGCGGCAGCGCGGCCAGCGCCCGCACCGCCGCGACCGACTCCGGTAGCGGTACGGCTCGGGTCGGGTCCTCGACGATCGGTGCGAGGGTGCCGTCGTAGTCGCAGGCCACCAGCAGTATCGGCATCCGGGCGATCCGCCCGATCGCCGCGCGCAGCTCGGGATCGATCTGATCCGCGGCCGCGCGTACGTCCCCGTCAAGGACGGACGTTCTCATTCATTCCTCCGTCTCGGGCACACCGAGTTCTGTGAGGAAGGAGCGGGCCCAGTGGCCGACGTCATGGGTCCGCAGATGGCGCTGCATGATCCGCATCCGCCGCCGGGCCTCGGAACTGTCGACATGCACCGCCCGCAACAACGCGTCCTTGACGCCGTCCGGGTCGTGCGGGTTGCACAGGAACGCTTGACGCAGCTCCGTTGCGGCGCCGGCGAACTCACTGAGCACGAGGGCGCCGCCGGTGTCGGCGCGGGCCGCGACGTACTCCTTGGCCACCAGGTTCATTCCGTCTCGCAGTGGTGTCACCATCATCACATCGGCCGCGCGGTAGAGCGCGGCGAGTTCACTGCGACTGTACGACTGGTGCAGGTAGTGCACGGCGGGCACACCCACCCGGCCGAATTCACCATTAATCCGGCCAACTTCGCGCTCAACCTTGACCCGAAGTGCCTGGTAGTGCTCGACCCGCTCGCGGCTGGGGGTGGCGACCTGCACCATAACCGCGTCCGGAACTGTCAGCTTTCCGTCAGCAAGAAGTTCCCGGAACGCTTTCAGCCTGAGTTCGATCCCCTTGGTGTAGTCGAGCCGGTCCACTCCGAGGATCACCGTCTTCGGATCCCCCAGCTCGGCGCGGATCTGCTTGGCCCGTGCCTCCACCGTCGGGTCGTGGGTCATCCGTTCCATCTCCGGAACGTCGATCGAGATCGGGAAGGCGCCGGCCTTGACCTTACGGCCGTCGACCTGGATCATCTGGCCCTCGTACCGCAGCCCGAGCAGGTGGCGGGCCAGCCGGACGAAATTCTGCGCGGCCAGCCGCTGCTGGAAGCCGACCAGGTCGGCGCCGAGCAGCCCACGCAGGATCTCGGCGCGCTGCGGCATCTGCATGAACAGCTCGATCGGTGGAAACGGGATGTGCAGGAAGAAACCGATCCGCAGGTCCGGGCGGATCTCCCGGAGCATGGCCGGCACCAACTGCAGCTGGTAGTCCTGCACCCACACCGTGGCACCCTCGTCGGCGACCTCCGCAGCCGCCTCGGCGAACCGGGCGTTGACCACCCGGTACGCCTCCCGCCAGCGGCGCTTGAACGCCGGCGTTTCGACGGCGTCGTGATACAGCGGCCAGATGGTGGCGTTGGACTGACCTTCGTAGTACCGTTCCAGCTCTTCCGCGCTCAGCGGGACGGGGTGCAGCCGGATGCCTTCGAGGTCGAAGGGCTCCGGCGCCGCACCTGCGCCACCGGCCCAGCCGACCCAGGTGCCCTGGTGCGCGGCGAGCACCGGGTGCAGGGCGGTCACCAGACCACCGGGGCTGCGCCGCCACTGGCGGCCTTCCGGCGTGGTCACCTCGTCCACCGGCAGGCGGTTGGCGACCACTACGAACGAGCTCCGAACCGTCACGTTCCGTACACCTCCGGTGATTACGGGACCGCCATGAGCGTACTGTGCGGGCCAGACGGGCGGACCCCCGTCCCCCTCTTGGTGCCCAGCTGATCAGGACTTCGAAACCCGGCCGGACGCAATGCGGCAGGTACCACCGGCGGGAACCTCCCAGTCGTCCGGTGGGGTGAGGTGCGGCTGGGGCGTCGGACCTGTCAGGATTGACAACGGCGTACGCACCGATCGGACCGTCGTACCGCGCACGACCGCGTACCGCGTACCACCCGTAGCCGCTCCGGTCGGTGCCGGCGGCCGGTACGCGGGGTCGTGACCTGCCCGTACCGACGGGTCCCACGAGAGTTCTGGAGGTAGGCCGCACCGTGGCCCAGTTCATCTACGTCCTGGAAAAGGCGCGCAAGGCGCACGGCGACAAGGTCGTGCTGGACAACGTGACGCTCAACTTCCTGCCGGGTGCCAAGATCGGTGTGGTCGGCCCGAACGGCGCCGGCAAGTCCAGCCTGCTGAAGATCATGGCGGGCATGGACCGGCCGAGCAACGGCGATGCCCGGCTGATGCCCGGCTACACCGTCGGCATGCTCGCCCAGGAACCGCCGCTCAACGACGCGAAGACGGTGCTCGGCAACATCGAGGAGGCGGTCGCCGAGACCAAGGCGAAGCTGGAGCGGTTCAACAAGATCGCCGAGCAGATGGCGACCGACTACTCCGACGAGCTGATGACCGAGATGGGTCAGCTGCAGGAGGATCTGGACCACGCCGACGCCTGGGACATCGACTCCAAGCTCGAACTCGCGATGGACGCGCTGCGCTGTCCGCCGCCGGACGCCGAGGTGACCCAGCTCTCCGGCGGTGAACGCCGCCGCGTCGCGCTGTGCAAACTGTTGCTGGAGGCGCCGGACCTGCTGCTGCTCGACGAGCCCACCAACCACCTGGACGCGGAGAGCGTGCACTGGCTGGAGCAGCACCTGGCCAAGTACGCCGGCACCGTGATGGCGATCACCCACGACCGCTACTTCCTGGACAACGTCGCCAACTGGATCCTCGAGCTGGACCGTGGCCGGACCTATCCGTACGAGGGCAACTACTCGACGTACCTGGAGAAGAAGGCCGCCCGGTTGGCGGTCGAGGGTCGTCGCGACGCCAAGCTGAAGAAGCGCCTCGGCGAGGAGCTGGAATGGGTCCGGTCCAACGCGAAGGCACGCCAGACCAAGTCCCGGGCCCGGCTGGACCGCTACGAGGAGATGGCCAGCGAAGCGGAGAAGACCCGCAAGCTGGACTTCGAGGAAATTCAGATCCCGCCGGGGCCGCGGCTGGGCAACACCGTCATCGAGGCGGTGAACCTGAAGAAGGGCTTCGGCGACCGGGTCCTCATCGACGACCTGAGCTTCTCGCTGCCGCGCAACGGAATCGTCGGCATCATCGGCCCGAACGGCGTCGGTAAGACCACGCTGTTCAAGACGATCGTCGGGCTGGAGCAGCCGGACAGCGGCCAGGTCCGGGTCGGCGAGACCGTGGAGCTGTCGTACGTCGACCAGAACCGTTCCGGCCTGGACAGCAGCAAGACGGTCTGGGAGGTGGTCTCCGACGGGCTGGACCACCTGATGGTCGGCAAGGTGGAGATGCCGTCCCGGGCGTACGTGGCCGCGTTCGGCTTCAAGGGACCGGATCAGCAGAAGCCGACCAAGGTGCTGTCCGGTGGTGAACGTAACCGGCTCAACCTGGCGCTCACCCTGAAGATCGGTGGGAACGTCATCCTGCTCGACGAGCCGACCAACGACCTCGACGTGGAGACGCTGTCCAGCCTGGAGAACGCGTTGCTGGAGTTCCCGGGGTGCGCCGTGGTCATCTCCCACGACCGGATGTTCCTGGACCGGGTCGCCACGCACATCCTGGCCTGGGAGGGCGACGACACCAACCCCGCGAAGTGGTTCTGGTTCGAGGGCAACTTCGAGGCGTACGAGAAGAACAAGATCGACCGGCTCGGCGCGGAAGCGGCCCGACCGCACCGGGTGACCTACCGCAAGCTGACCCGTGACTGATGCGGCACTGGCCGGGGCCTCGTCGACGACCGGCGAGGTTCCGGCCGTCGGCGGTGGCCGGCGCTACACGTTTCACGCTGCGCTGCGCTGGTCCGATCTCGACGCGTACGGGCATGTCAACAACGCCCGGTTCCTGACGCTGTACGAGGAGGCCCGGGTCGCGTTGATGTTCTCCGGCGGGCGGGCCTGGGGCATCGGTTCGTTCGCCGACGGGGTGCTGATTCACCGGCACGAGGTCGACTACCTGCGCCCGGTCGACTACCGGATGGGCCGGTCGACTGCCGACCAGGCACCGACCGTCCGAATCGAGCTCTGGATCGAACAGGTCCGTCCGTCGCGGTTCACGGTCGCCTACGAGATGTTCGACGGCGATCTGCTGGTCAGCCGGGCCCGTTCGGTGCTGGTGCCGTTCGACCTGGAGCGGGGGCGGCCACGTCGGCTGACCGAGGCGGAGCGGGCCTTCCTGCTGCCGTACGTCCGACCGGCCGATGCCGCCGAGGCATGATGGCCGGCCGTGCACCCCGGGCTGACCCGGCGTCGGCCGGTCACCGGCTGACCGGGCTGACCGACGCCGGCGCGTTCCTGGCCCGGCTGGTCCGGCTGGACCCCGACGCGCCGGTCCGGCTGCGGTCGGCCGGCCGGGACCGCACCGAGCTCTGGGCCCGCCTGCCGTGGGCGGTCCTGGTGCAGCGGACCGTCTCGGGGCCCGGCCCGGGGGACGCCACGGTGTCCGCTGCGGAGTTGCTGGCCCGGCTGACGGCGGTCTCCACCGGGTTGCCGCCGCGCCGGGACAGCGCGTGGCGGTGGCCGTTGCCGCCCGGCCCGGCGCGGGCCGTCGAGGTGGTGCCAGCGGCCGATCTGCGCCGGGTCGCGGTGGCGGCGGCCGGCACCTTGCGAGCCGCCGAGACGCAGGGCGTCGGTGGACGGGCGGTGGGCCAGCGGGCGGTACGGGACGCCCTGCTCGACCACGTGGCCGTGGTGGTGACCGACGACGGTCCGACCGGCGAGCGGATCGAGATCCGCCAAGGGCTGGTGCAGGCGGTGGCCCGGATGGGCTTTCTCGGCACGACCGAGGGGCCGGTCGGTCGGCCGGAGCCGGTCGACTGTCAGGACCGGACCGACCTGTCGGGCCGCCCCGGGGATCAACCGCAATCGGTGGTACGGGTCAGGACAGTAGGTAATTGGGTAGCACTTGATGCGCCGTTCGGGGTTGCCTGGACACAAAGAGCTAACAATCTTGCGCTCATGCCGACGATCACTCAGCCGAAAGTATGATGCTACCTCATCCCTCTGGTTCGGGGGGTTCGTTGGGGGGGTGTCTAGGAACGGCTATCCGGGTACCGTCGGGCCTCGGATCCGACGCAACGTAGGCACCCGGATCCGCTGGGGAGTGAGGTGCGGATAATGCCATGGTGGTCGTGGCGCTCCGGTCACGCAGATGGCGGTGAGCCGGATACCCGAAGCAGGACCGGAGTGGACGGCGGTGTCCGACTTGGACCGCCCGCGCCACGAACGCCGGAGCAGGCGCCCCGGTCGTCGACCGAACTCGGGTCGACCAGACCTGCGGGGCCGTCCTGCCCGATGCCGTCGCCGGCAGCGGGCAAGGAGCTCTCGCCGCAGGTGGTGCCGGTGACCCTCCGTCGGATCGGCACCGCATTGGACATGTTGGACATTCGGTATCTCGCGGACGGTGATGGCAGCCTGCTGGCGATGTGGGAGCGGCACGCCGTCCTGTTCACCCTCGAAGGGCCGGAGGACGAGATCCTGGTGGTCCGCGCCCGACCGCACTCCACCGTGCCGCCCGACTGGGCAGACCGTGCCTACCGGGTGGTCAACGAGTGGAACCACACCAGACGGTTCTGCAAGGCGTACGTCGGCGACCCTACCGACCGGAGTCAGCTGCCCATCTACGCCGAGCTGCAGGTCCCACTCGCAGCCGGAGCCAACGACGCGCTGCTGGTCGAGCTGCTGGACTGTGGAGCGGCCGTAGCGACCAGTTTCGTCGACTGGCTGCACGACGAGGGTGCCCTGCTCTGACGGCCGGTCAGCCGCTGGCCAGGTCGCGCCGGGGCGGTTCGGTCGGGTCCATCTCGTTGACCATGAAGTAGGCGGCCCGCTCCAGGTAGTCCCAGAGCATCCCGGCGAGCTCCGGATGCAGGTCCAGCCGGTCGACCGCCCGCCGCATGTGGGTCAACCAGGCGTCCCGCTCCGCCGGACCGATCCGGAACGGTGCGTGCCGCATCCGCAGCCGGGGGTGCCCACGCTGCTCGGAGTACGTGCCGGGGCCACCCCAGTACTGCATCAGGAACAGGGTCAGTCGTTCCGCAGCCGGCCCCAGATCCTGCTCCGGGTACATCGGGCGGAGCAGCGGATCGGTGGCGACACCGGCGTAGAACTCGTCAACGAGCCGGCGGAAGGCAGGCTCGCCGCCGATGGCGGCGAAGAAGGTCGGGGTGGGACCGCCGGCTGCGGGCGTCGCGCCGGCCGGGCCGTTGGCAGGATCTGACGCTGTCACCACTCCATCCTGCCAGCCGGTGCGCAACCGGCCGGTGCCCGGTGCCCGGTGCGGTGTACCAGCGTCGCTCAGGCGCTGCCGACCTCGTCGGACTGCTGCGCGTCACGGGCCTGCGGTACGGGGCTGCCGTTGCTGGCCGCCGGGTTGGCGGCGGGGCCGGTGGCGGAAGTATCCGGCGTGCCAGCGGTCGCTGTGCCGGGTCTACCGCCGGTCGAGGCACCGGGGGCGGCTGCGACGGCGGCGATCGCCGCGTCGAAGCGCTCCTCGGCCGGCCACCGCAGCAGCGCCAGGGAGATCACCACCGCGCCGGTGAGGCTCCACAACCCGACCACGGTCGGGATGTCGAACCGGTCGGCGAGCAGACCGGTGACCAGCACCGCAGCTCCCTGGCCGACCTGGATGCCGGTAGCGATCACGCCGAACGCGCGGGCCCGGTAACCATGCGGTAACGCCTGGACGAACAGCCCGTTGGTCACCGGCAGTAGGCCGGCCACCGCGAAGCCGCAGACCCCGGCGAGGATCGCCACCACCGGCGGCGAGGGGTCGAGCAGGGTGGGGACCAGCGCCAGCGGAGCGATCACCGCGAACGGTCGGATCAGTCTGCGCCGACGCCCCGGACGGACCAGCCGGCCGATCAGCAGGCCGCCGACGATGTAGCCGGTCGGGCTCGCCGCCATGATCATCGCCTGGGCGAGACCCCGCTCGGAGTCGGAAACCCCCGGCTCGGCCGCCCAGGCGGCGGCCAACCCCTCCGGCACGATGGCGAACAGCGGGACCGTCCAGACCAGGATCGCAATGGCCCGCAGCACGTCGGTACGCCACACCAACTGGAAGCCCTCGGCGGTTTCGCGGAGCAGATGCTGGCGGCGGTCCGGGGCGGTGGCCGCCGGACGGGCCCGGACCCCGAGCCGGATCACCAGGGCCGAGACGGCGAAGGTGGTGGCATTCAACAGCAACGCAGCCCGTGGGTTGACGGAGGCGATCGCCGCGCCGGCGACGTAGCCGCCGACCTGGGCGAGCTGGCCGGTACTGGCGATCAGCGACAGCCCCACGATCAGCCGGTCACCGGTCAGCACGGTCGGCATCAGCGCGGACCGGGCGGCCTGGTTCGGCGGATTCGCCAGTGTGGTGCAGAACAGCAGGCTGATCATCGCCCAGACCGGCAGGCCGGGGGTGGCGACCACGGCGATCAGGGCCATCCGGATCAGATCGGTGGTCATCATCACCCGGTGGTACGGGTGCCGCTCGGCGACCGTGGTGAGCAGCGGACCACCGATCAACCAGGGCAGGAAGCTGACCGCGAAGGCGGCGGCCGACAGGGCCACCGACTCCGTCTCCCGGTAGACCAGGACGGTGACCGCTGCCTTCGCGATGTAGTCGCCGATCCAGGACAGCGCCACCGAGACGAAGAGAAAGCGGAACTCATCCGCCGCGAACACCTCGCGGAAGGTCGCCGGACTCCCGGCGGTTTGTGCCTCGTCGGACACGGACGGCGCCTCCATCGTTCTCGGCGGCACCCGCTCGTGGCGGGTACTACCGGGGAACGTCCCGGACGTACGGCTGAGCGAAGTGGTGGTGACACTCCGATGACACTCGTCCCGGATCATGCCCGATCGGGTGACATCTGGCTAGTGTGAACGGCTAGTTTGTCGTCACTCCGACTAAACATTCGGATGACAACCAGTTCGCCATACGGTGCATAGCCCCTGCTAGTCGGCCGAGGCGGGCGCGTCGTCCCGGCACTCGGACGCGTCGTCCCGGTGACCGGTCAAGTCGTTCCGCCCTGGCCGGGCTCCTCCTGCCCACCTCCCGACCCACGGGCGACGAACATCCGCCCGGCCACGATCTGTGCCGAGATCCCGGAGGTGTGCAGTGCCGCGGCCAGTTGACGGCGCAACTCGCGGCCCACCACGAACTGCCCCTCGGCGGTGGTCTTGGCGACCGTACGGATCACCGCGCCGTCGACCGTGACCTGCTCGACGCCGAGCACGTCCGGCGGCTCCACGAAGTGGCCGGCCATCTTCCCATCGGCGGCCACCCCAAGGGCGGCGGTACGCAGCACCGCAGCGGCCTGCTCGGTGTCGGCGAAGCCGACCGGCATGTCGACCACCACCATGGCCCAGCCCTGGCTCTTGTTGCCGACCCGGATGATCTCCCCGTTGCGGATGTACCAGAGCACGCCCCGGGCGTCCCGGACCGTGGTGATCCGCAGACCCACCGCCTCGACCACGCCGGTCGCCTCGCCAAGGTCGACAATGTCGCCGACGCCGTACTGATCCTCCAGCAGCATGAACAGCCCGGCGAGCAGGTCCTTCACCAGCGTCTGCGCCCCGAAACCCAGCGCGATGCCGGCGATGCCGGCGCTGGCCAGCAGCGGGGCCAGGTTGAAGCTCAGCTCACCCAGCACCAGCAGTACGGCGATCCCGAACACGGTCGCGCTCACCGTGCTGCGCAGCACCGAGCCGATCGCCTCGGCGCGTTGCCGCCGCCGTTCCGGCATCACCACCGGCCCGGCCGGCGGGGTCCGTTCCCGCAACGGCCGCAGGATGGTCGGCCCGGCGACCGTCGAGGTACTGGTCACCAGCCGGCGGATGGCCCGGTGCAGCAGGTACCGCAGTACCACCGCGACCGCGATGATCAGCACGATCCGCAGGGGTTTGACCAGCAGCCAGAAGCTCCCCTCCGCCAGCCACGGCAGCCCGGTCCAGTCGAGCACCTGACTGCAGACCGGGTCGTCGTCGGGGCACACCGGGCTCACCGAGGGCTGCGGCTCCGGTTGAGCCCACTGGTACGGCGGGTCGGTCGCCGGGTCGGGAGGCTCGGGGTCAGCGGGGGCGGGCGATCGTGCGGTCACCGTCAATTCGTACCGTACCGCCCTGCCCGGTCGGCGGCCGACCCGCACTGTCGGCCTGACCAGGTGGAACACCACAGCGACCGGCCATCGGCCGAACGCCCGAGGGGTCAGGCCCGAATAGTACGTGCATTCGGGTCATCAATCGGGGACTATTGGCGCACGGGCGCTGGCGATTCGCCAGCGCCGGTCGCGGTCCGACCTTCGGTCCGCGTCGAGTCGCAGTCGGCACTAGGAGCGGGTGGGAACACAACCGAGAGGGTGAGCGGGATGCCTGACATACGACCCACGGTGGGCTCCGGTTCGTTGGTGCTCAACGCGACGTATGAGCCGCTGTGTGTCGTATCCGTACGCCGGGCCGCGATCCTGGTCCTGTCCGCCAAGGCGGTCTGCGTCGCCGACGGCGAGGGCATGCTGCACAGCGCCCGGCACTGCCTGCCGGTGCCGTCGGTGGTACGGCTCACCCGCTACGTACGGGTGCCCTACCGGACCCACGTCGGACTTTCCCGCCGGGCCATCTTCGCCCGCGACGGCTGGCGGTGCGCGTACTGCCGGGGTCCGGCGGAGACCATCGACCATGTCTTTCCCCGCAGCCGTGGTGGCCGGCACATCTGGGAGAACGTCGTCGCCGCCTGCGCCCGCTGCAACCACAGCAAGGGCGACCGGACCCCGGCCGAGCTGGGGTGGCGGCTGCCATCCCCGCCGGCCGCCCCGAAGGGCACCGCCTGGCGGGTGCTCGGGCACCGTGCGCCGGATCCGCGCTGGGCCGACTGGCTCGACCTGTCGTCCGAAGCCGTCGCCTGAGCCGGTGCGGGCCGGCTCAGGCCGCTGTTGGCGGCTGCGGGCCGGTACGGGCGGCTGCGCAGGTCAGCCGTTCTGGGTGCCGACCAGTGACGCGAAGACGACGACGTTGTCCGCGTACCCGGTGGCGCCGCCGACCCACTGACCACCGCAGGTGATCAGACGCAGCCCCGGGTGGCTGAAGTCGTCGTACACCCGGTCCGCCGGCAGCGACGACTTGTCGAACTGCTCGACCGAGGTGACCTCGAACAGCGCCACTGACCGGTCCATCCGGCGGACCTGGATCTGCGCGCCCGGGTGCAGCGTGGCGGCCCGGTGGAACACCGACGGCCCGGTACTGGTGTCGACGTGGCCGACGATGACCGCCGAGCCGTTCTCGCCCGGCGTCGGGCTCGCCACGTACCAGCCGGCCTCGTTGTGCCGGTTCAGCTCGGGCACCGCGATCGTGCCGTCCTCAGCCAGCCCGACATCGTGCACGGCGGCCTGCAGGTTCAGTGCCGGGATGGCGAGGCTGACCGGGTCGCTGGCGCCCAGCGGCGGGTGCGTCTCGGGCGTCGCGCGGTGTGCTCCGGGCAGCCACTGCCCGAGCGGGGTGCCGGTCACCCGTTCGAAGCCGAACCCGGCGACAAAGACGCCTGCCACGATCAGCACCAGCGCGACCGGGCTCCACCGCGACGGCACGTCCGGTCGTCCCCGGTAGCCGCCCAGCGCGGCCCGCCGGTCGGCAGCCGAGGGCACCCGGCGTCGACCCGGACGCAGCGACCCGAATCCGGGCCAGCCCCGCCGCCGGGGTGAGCCGTGCGGTGGACGACGGCCGGCGGCGGATCCGTAGCCGCCGCCGCGTCCGGCGGCACCCGGCACCGCCGCCACCCCGCGCAGCGGGGCACGGGCCACCCCTCGGACGGTGCCGGGGATCGCCGGATGCGCGCCCGGCTGATCCGCCGCACCGTCCGTCCGCTCATCCGGTGCTGTCGGCCTCGGCTGACCGTAGGTCGACACCCGGGGTGCCACCGTGTGCGCCGTGGTACCGGCCGCCGTGACCTGGGTCAGGAACGGGAGCAGCCAGCCCCCCGGACGGCCGCCGGCCGGTGTGGGACGGACCACCTGCCTGCCCGCTGGTCACGCGCCGGAGTCGGCGCGTCGGCGGCGCATCGCGAGCAGCCCGATCCCGGCACCCAGCCCGATCGCGGCGATGCCGCCGACCAGCAAGGCCGAGCCGCCGGAACCGGTGCTGGCCGACGCGGTGCCGCCGCCACCGGCGTCCGGCCCCCGGGTCGGGTGGGCGGTGCCGGTCACGGTCAGGGTGGTCGTCGCCGTGTTTCCGTTCTGACACTGCAGGTCGACCGGGTAGCGCCCAGGCCGCTTGCTGCTGGGCACGGTCACCTGACCGGTCAGCACGTCCTGGTCCGGCATCACGATCACCCGGCCGAACGCGTCCGACTCGACCGTCGCCTGGCTGGTGTTGTCGTCGCCGCAGCTGGCCCGGACGGTCACCCGGCCACCGGCCTGCACGGTGCTCGGATCGGCCTCCACGTAGGTGCTGCCCGCATGCGCCGGCGACGCGTCGACCCCGGCCGCCACCGTGCCGATCAGCACGGCGGCGGCGAGCCCGGCCAGCGTCCGGACCGGATTGCTCACTCTGCGCATGATCTCCCCCCGACTGTGCCCCGGCCGGCCGTGTCTGCCCCGTCGCCGCTGCGGCCGGCCCGGCCGTGCCGGCACCGTCGGCGCGACCGGTGTGCCGCACCGACGTTCGGAGCCTGCTGGCCCGACTTCCCGTCCCGGCGCCGGCTATGCCTCCCACCTCCGGGTGATCCCGCACCGGGATGACGCGTCAACGGGTGACCTGCCAGGATCGGTCAATGTCGCAGATCCATGATCTGACCGCGTTGGAGCAGGCCGCCGCGATCCGCCGGGGCGAGTTGAGTGGCATTGAGATCGTCGAGCACTACCTGGCCCGGATCGACGCCCACTCGGACACGGTGGGGGCGTTCGTCACGGTCACCGCGGAGCACGCCCGGGAACAGGCCCTCGCCCTCGGCCGGGTCGCGCCCGGCATCCGGTCCCGGCAGCACCCCGGCCCGCTGTACGGCGTACCGGTGGCGATCAAGGACCTCACCCTCACCGCCGGGGTCCGGACCACCTTCGGCTCGGCGGCGTTCGCCGACTACGTGCCGAGCGTCGACGCGGACGTGGTCCGCCTGCTGCGTGCCGCCGGCACCGTCAGCCTCGGCAAGACCACCGCCGCCGAGCTGGGCTGTTCGCTCTACACCGAAGGGGAGGTGGCGCCGCCGGCGCGTAACCCGTGGGACCTGGCATGCACCGCCGGCGGCTCCAGCGGGGGAGCGGCGGCGGCGGTGGCCGCCGGGCTGGTGCCGTTCGCGCAGGGCTCGGACGGCGGCGGTTCGTGCCGAATCCCGGCCGCCCTCTGCGGTTTGGTCGGCTACAAGCCCACCCGGGGGGTCGTCTCCGGCGGCCCGCTCGGTGCCGGCGGGTTCGGTCTGCCCAGCCACGGACCGATCGCCCGGACCGTCGCCGACGCTGCCGCGATGCTCGACGCGATCGCGGTGCCGGTGCCCGGTGAGCCGTACCTGGCACCGCCACCGCCGCCCGGCGGCTATCTGGCGGCGGCCCGTCGCGCGGACCCCGGCCGGCTGCGGATCGGCCGGTTCACCACCCCGATGCTCGCCGACGAACCGGTGCATCCGGACTGCCTGGCAGCGGTGGACACGGCGGCCGCGCTGCTCGCCGACGCCGGCCACGAGGTGGTCGACGTCCCGGCGCCGCTCGGCCCGGACCTGTGGCCGCTGTTCGAGACCGTCTGGTACGTGCTCGCGCTGGCCCCGGTGCCACCGGAACGAGAGGCGCGGCTGCTGCCGTTGACCCGGCTGCTACGCCGCCGGGGCAACGCGATCAGCGCCGCGACGCTGGTCGCCACCCTGGCCGAGCTGCAGGTCCAGGTACGCCGGGCGATGCACGCGGTGGTCGGGCTGGACCTGCTGCTGTGCCCGACGTTGAGCGCTCCGCAGGCCCCGGTCGGCTGGTTCACCGAAACGGGTGACCCGGCCGAGGACTTCGACCGGCAGCGGCGCTTCTCGCCGTACTGTGCGGTGTTCAACGTCACTGGGCAACCGTCGGTGTCCGTCCCGGTGGCGCAGAGTACGGCCGGGCAGCCGGTGGGGGTTCTGCTGACCGGCCGCGGTGGCGCGGACGCCACCGTGCTGGCCGCGGCCGCTCAGCTGGAGGAGCGGACCGGCTGGCCCGGTCGGCACCCGGAGATCTGGCGGGCCGGGCCCTCCGCTACCGTGAAGGCGTCTGAGCCGGAACGGGCTGGCGGTGTGGCCAGGTCCACCACTCCAGACATCCGCTGAGTCCCTTGAACCGATGCCGGGGGGCGTTGAGATTGTCTGTTACCAACACGGTGCTCTTCTTCGTCGTGATCCCGGCGGTCATCGTGCTCGTGGTGGCCGGTCTGGCGATGATCGGCGGGCGTGGCGGCGCGGACCGCCGCTACCGGCCCGGCCGGCAGTTCGACTTCAGCCCGGTCTGGTACGTCTCGTCAGGCGACCGGTCGACCGGGACCCCGGCGGCGGCGCTGCCGGCCGGCACCGAGCCGACGGCGATCGAGTCGACCAACCTCGGCGGCGGGCAGCCGCGTCCGGGCGCGACGGGAGGCGCAAGTGACCGTTGGTGAGCAGGCCCACGAGCAGTCCAGCGAGTCCACCCGGACGAGCGCTACCCTGCCGGGGCCGTTCGGCACCCGGCAGCTGCTCCGGCTCGACGAGGCGTTGCGGCTGGCCGACTCGGCCACCGGACTGGCGTTCAGCATCTACGTCGGCGAGCTGGAGGAGCCGACCCGGGAGTACGCGGTGACGCTGCACCGGCAGCTCACCGACCCGGACGACGCGGTGCTCATCGCCGTGTCGCCGAATCAGCGGGTGCTGGAGGTCGTTACCGGCGCCGAGGCCCGTAAGCGGATCCCGGACCGGGACGCGAAGCTCGCCGCGCTGTCCATGGTGGCGTCTTTCGGCGGCGGTGACCTCGCCGGCGGCCTGGTCAGCGGGATCGACCAGCTGGCGTCCCGGGCCGGCCGCGCCTGACGGACCCGGCCTTACCGGATCTCCCAGTCACCGTCGCCTGGTCAGGGGACCAGCACGGCGCGGCCGTGGATCTTCCCGTCCCGCAACTGCTGGTACGCCTGCACCGCCTCGGCCAGCGGGAAGGTCTGCACCTCGGCGCGGAGCAGACCCTGGCGACCGAGGGCGATCACCTCGGACAGCTCGGCGAGGGTGCCCCAGAACGGGATGACCGCGCTGGTCTCCATCGGCACCGGCGGCGGGCCTTCGACGGTCGCCGCGATCCGCAGCGTGCCGCCGCCCAGGCCGACCATCGTCAGGTGACCGCCGGTGGACACCACCTGCCGGGCGGTGTCCAGGGTGGCGTCCACGCAGACGAAGTCGAGCACCACGTCGGCGCCGTCCGGGGCCGGGCCGGTGAGCTCACGGATCTGGTCGACCGCCGCCGGACCGGCCTGCACGGTGTGGTGTGCGCCCATCCGTTTGGCCAGCCGCAGCGCGGCGTCGCTGGTGTCCACCGCGATGATCGTGACGGCGGTGGTCACCGCCAGGATCTGCACCGCCATGTGGCCGAGGCCGCCGACACCGATCACCACCGCGTGGGTGCCGGGCCGCAGCGCGTCCCGGCTGAGGGAGATCGCGTGGTACGGGGTGAGCCCAGCGTCGGTCAGTGGTGCCGCCTGCACCGGATCCAGCCCGTGCAGCGGCAGCAGCCGGTCCGCCGGCACCACCACGTGGTCGGCGAGCCCGCCGTCGCGGCTGATGCCGACCCCGCCGACCGTTACGGTGCGGCACTGGTTCTCCAGCCCGCGCAGGCAGGCCCGGCAGCGCCCGCAGCCGATGATCCCGTACACCGCCGCGGTGTCCCCTTCGGCCCATCCGGTGACCCCCGGACCGAGCTGGGCGACCCGGCCGGCGATCTCGTGGCCGATTGTCATCGGGGTCGGGAAGACCCCGGCGGGCGCGTCGAGGATGTGCAGGTCCGAGTGACAGGCGCCGACCGCCGCCGTGGCCAGCAGGATCTCGCCGGGGCCGGGCTCCGGTGTCGGCACGTCGACGAGTTCGAGGGTGCCGGGCGCGGTGAGTTGGATGGCACGCATGCCCTCAGCGTCGGCCAGGTTCGCGCTTCGCGTCCGCCGAACCGCCCCGGATCACCCACTGCGGCTGAGCCGCCGCACGCGGAGGTACGGCCGGCAGCCAGCGACGCGCTCGGGCTTGCTTCGGGGGACCCGATGGCCTTCCGGGGACGTGATGCCGCAGGTGCATCTTGATGCATCTCTGGCATCAAGCTCGACCGGTACTCCCGGCCCGGCGGGGTGACACTGCGTCCAAGCTTCCTCGCTTCTGGTTGGTCGCCGCTGCATGCAGCCCGGCCCACGTCCGGCCGGGCACGCCACGTTACATCGACAGGGCTCGGTTCCGGATCGGCGGACCCCTTTCGGGAAGTCCTCCAGGAGTGTTGACCTTGGTGGGAGTCGTGTTGGCGGCGCTGGGTGGGTGGTGTGTCGGCTTCTTCACGTTCCGGTTGAAGCAGCGGTGGTGTCCGAGGTGCGGGCAGATCTTGCGGTGTCCGGAGTGCGCACCTCGGCATTCGATGCGGTTCAGCCCGACCGGGCCGTCCAGTCTGACTGGTGCGGTCGGTGCCGGTTCGGCTGCCGCTGTGGGTCGGGCGGCGGTGGATGCTACCCGGGTCAACCGGGGCCGGTGGTCGCGGTGATGGAACAACTGCGGGAGCTGGGCGGGTGCGGTTGTCAAGTGGTCGAGCGGATGACCGGGGCGGCGTTCGACCTGCCCGACGTCACGGCGACGGAGTTGTTCGACCGGTTCCTGGTGTGGACGTGGCGGCCATGCTGACCGTACGGGCCGCCACGGCCGCCGACGTCGAACCCCTGGCCGAGTTGTTGGCGCAGTCGTGTGTGCTGGATCCGGTGGTGTCCTGGCTGATCAATGATCACGCGCTGCGGTATCTGACGATGCACCGGTTCTTCTCCGCCGAGGTGGAGTTCGGCGTCCGGCATGGCATCGTCGACGTCGTCGGCCACTGCGACGCCGGTGGCGATCTGGTATCCGCACCCGTTCGACCGGCTGCTCGGTGCGGAGCATCAGCGGCGCAGATTGCGGGCCTGCGGTGACCGGCACGGCCCGTACGCGCACTACACGCTCACCTCCGGCCGCCTGGAAGCGACTGGCCGGCACCACCATCTGGCATGCCGGCGGTGGTAGAGGCGAGCAGCCCACGCTCCCAGGCCTTCTACCTGCGCCACGGCTACCGGATCGTACGGGTCGCGCACCTGCCGGCCGGCGGCCCGCCGCTGTGGGCGATGCGCCGGGGCGGCGCACCACCAGACCAGCCACCCATGGCCGCCGCCCTGCGCGTCGGCTGAGCCGGGGGACCGGAGAGCCGCGTCGAGGTTAGGCTGAGACACCTTGAATCTGCGTCTTAGGGTGTCTCAGCCTCACCTCGATGGCGGCTGGCGCGGGAGTCACTCAGCGGGCGGCGGCCGTGTCGGTGGCCCGTGCGGTCAACGCCCGGACCACCCCGTCGCGGCCCTCAGCGACCAGCCGGCGCAGCGGAGCCGGGTGACCGTCGCCGGCCAGCCATTCGTCCGTTGCCGCGACGGTCTCCTCGGAGACCAGGTACGCCGGGTATGCGAGCGTGACGAACTCCTGCGCCGGCTCGCTGTCCCGGGTGGCCCAGATCCGGCCCACCACGTCGAAGTACGCCGTCCGGTACGGCTCGGTCAGCTCCACCTGCGTCGAGTGCTGGAAGCCTTGCAGCAACGCCCGGTGCTGCCAGTTCGGCAGGCTGTCCGGCCCGGTCAGCTTGGCCCAGACGGCGGCCTTGTTGGCCGGGTCCGGCAGCAGGGCGCGGGCCAGCGCCGCCTCCCGCTCACCGCTGGCGGTCCGGTCCCGGGCCAGCTCCGCGTCGATCTGCTCGCCGGTGGCGGCACCGTTGGCGGCCAGCGACTGCAGCACCGTCCAGCGCAGCTCGGTGTCGATGGTCAGCCCCGGCACCACGTCTGCCCCGTCGAGCCAGCCACGCAGCACCGCCAGGTCGCCGTCGGAGCGGGCCGCCGTGGCGTAGCTGCGCGCCCAGGCCAGCTGGAAGCCGCTGCCGGGCTCCGCCGCCTGCAGCGCGGTCCGGGCGGTACGGGCCAGGTCGGCCCAGCCCTGCGCCGCCCAGCCCGGCTCGGCGTAGAACGTCAGGGTGTTGGTGGCCTGCCGCAGGGTCGCGGTCACCAGGTTGATGTCGGTCTCGTTGGGCAGCCCGGTGAGCACCAGGGCGACGTAGTCGCGTGCGGCGAGCTCCCCGTCCCGGACCATGTCCCAGGCCGCCGCCCAGCACAGCGCCCGCGCCAGCGACGACTCGAACGCGCTGATGTGCTGCACCACGTTGGCCATCGACGCCGGGTCGAGCCGTAGCTTGGTGTAGCTCAGGTCGTCGTCGTTGAGCAGCAGCACGTCGGCGGCGGGCAGCCCGGTCAGCCCGGTCAGCTCGGTGCGCTCACCGCTGATGTCGACCTCGACCCGGTGCCGGCGGACCAGCCGGCCGGCGGTCAGGTCGTAGAGGCCGACCCCGATCCGGTGGGTACGCAGCGTCGGGTGCCCGGCCGGTGCCTCCTGAAGCACCGTGACCTGCTGGTAGGTGCCGTCCGGGCCGACCGACAGCTCCGGCCGCAGCGTGTTGACCTGGGCGGTCTCCAACCACTGGGCGGCGAATTTGCGCAGCTCCCGGCCGGAGGCGGCCTCCAGCTCGGAGAGCAGGTCGTCGAAGGTGGCGTTGCCCCAGGCGTGCCGCTGGAAATAGGTGCGCAGACCGGCGAGGAAGGGCTCCAGACCGACGTACGCGACGAGCTGCTTGAGCACGCTGGCGCCCTTGGCGTACGTGATGCCGTCGAAGTTGACCTCGACCGCCTCCAGGTCCGGCATCTCGCAGTAGACCGGATGGGTGGAGGAGAGCTGGTCCTGCCGGTAGCCCCAGTTCTTGCGGACCGACAGGAAGGTGGTCCAGGCGTCGGTGAACCGGGTCGCCTCCGAGTTGCACCAGTGGCTGGCCCATTCGGCGAACGACTCGTTCAACCACAGGTCGTTCCACCAGCGCATGGTCACCAGGTTGCCGAACCACATGTGGGCAAGCTCGTGCAGCACGGTGTTGGCCCGCTGCTCGTACTCGAAATCGGTCACCTGGGAACGGAAGATGTAGTGCGCCTCGGCGTGGGTGACCGCGCCGAAGTTCTCCATCGCGCCGGCGTTGAAGTCCGGCACCCAGATCTGGTCGTACTTGGGCAGCGGGTAGCGGACCCCGAACTGGGCCTGGAAGAAGTCGAAACCCTGCGCGGTGATCAGGTGCAGGTCGTCGACGTCGAGGTGCTCGGCCATGCTGGCCCGGCAGAAGTAGCCCAGGTCGACGCCGTCGTGGCTGCGTCGCACCTCGTGGTACGGGCCGGCGCACAGCGCGGTGATGTAGGTGCTCATCCGCGCCGACTCGGCGAAGTGGACGGTCTTGGTGTCCGGCCCGGCCGGCTCCTCGGTGGCCACCGGCATGTTCGAGATGACCCGCCAGTGGGCCGGCACGACAGCGTGCCAGGTGTAGACGCTCTTCAGGTCGGGCTGGTCGAAGCAGGCGAACACCCGCTGCGCGTCCGCGGTCTCGAACTGGCTGTACAGGTACGTCTCGCCATCGACCGGGTCGACGCTGCGGTGCAGCCCCTGCCCGCTGGCCGAGTAGATGAACTCGGCCTCGACGACCAGCGTGTTCTCCGCGGCCAGGCCCGGTAGGGCCAGCCCGGACTCGGCCGACCAGCCGGACGGGTCGAGCCGCTGGCCGTTCAGCGTCGCCGAGTGCAGTTGGTCCGCCGCGACCTCGATGAACGTGCCTGCTCCAGGCTCGGTGCAGCGGAAGGTGACCGTTGTTGTCGAACGGAACACCCGGCTGTCCGCGGCGCTGCCGGCGCCGGACAGGTCGAGGTGGATGTCATACCCGGTCACGTCGAGCAGGCGGGCGCGTTCGGCCGCCTCGACCTGGGTCAGATTGCGCACTCCAGCCACCGTGTGCCTCCGTCCAATCGTTCAACCGCCGACGTCGACGTCGGCGGCGTCGGGGACAGCTGGGAATGACCCCGTTCGGCCAAGTCTTTCACGTCGTGGGGGCCTGGCGAGGCCGGCCCAGATCCTGGACTTGCTGGGTTGGGGCGCCGTCTGGCGAGGTGACCCGGACAATGGCGGCGGACAGCCGCCGGACAAAGAAGAAGGGGAGTCTGATGTCCGACCGTCAGACCGTGGACATGTACTTCGATCCGATGTGCCCGTGGGCCTGGATCACCTCGCGTTGGTTGTTGGAGGTCGAACAGGTCAGGCCGGTCGACGTCCGGTTCCGGGTGATGAGCCTGGCCGTCCTCAACGAGGGCCGTGACCTGCCGGAGAACTACCGCGACTTCCTCGACCGCGCCTGGGGGGCGGTCCGGGTCGCCGTCGCGGTCCAGCAGGACCTCGACGACGCTGCGGTACGGGCCCTCTACACCGCGCTGGGCAACCGGATCCACCTGGAGAAGCAGCCGACCGGACCCGAGCTCTACACCGCCGCGTTGACCGAGGCCGGGCTGGACCCGGCGCTGGCCGCCGCCGCCGACGATCCGGCCTGGGACGGCCCGCTGCGGGCCAGCCACGCCGCCGGGATGGCCCCGGTCGGGATGGACGTCGGTACGCCGGTGATCCACGCCCCGGGCCCGGAGGGTGCCGGCCCGGTCGCGTTCTTCGGCCCGGTGATCACCCCGGTACCGCGCGGGGATGCCGCCGGCCGGCTCTGGGACGGTGTGCTGCTGGTCGCCGGGACGCCGGGATTCTACGAGCTGAAGCGGTCCCGCGAGGTGGATCCCACGTTCGACTGACCAGTTCGTCGGTGTCGGTGACGAGTTCCATGTCGCCCGGCGTGTCGCTGCGCGGCGCACGTGACGCGTCCCAGGCCACGTCGTTGCCCAGGATGTTCACCCCGCCGGCCCGGCAGGAAACCGGGTCACACCGACGCATCGGAGGTCAACATGCTGGTCGACATCGACTCCGACTACTGGGATCTGCCCGTGCTGCGCGAGGCGATCGCGGCCCGGGTCTGGGGCGTGGCGAGTGACGGCAGCCGGCACCGGCGGGAACCGTCGGTCCACGACACGGAGCGGGTGCCGGTCGCCGTACCGTCGGGGCTGCCGGCGTCGACGGTCGGCGCGGTCCCGGCGGCCCGGACCGGCGGCGGCCGGCACCGGCGCCCGACTCCGGTCGGATGATCCGGTCCGGCCGGTCACTGCGGCCACCGCCGTCGACAGCGGCCCGGGCAACCGGGCCGCTGTCCGTCACGCTGGTCCGGCGACCGGGCTGTTGTCCATCCGGTGGAAACGGCCGATGTATCGGTCGTCACAGCGGACCCCGCCGGTAGCGTCCGCGCCATGACGGTCGTTCACCCGATTTCCCGCGCCTGGATCACCACCGGCGAGACCGGCGCGCAGAACTACGACGAGTTCGCCGACGACGCCGAGATCACCGCGATCATCGAGGCGAATCCCCGTAGCGCGCTGGCGGTGGAGATGCCGCACCGGGCGCCGGACAGCCTCGGCCGGTCGTTCCTCGACTGCCTGCCGGCGGCCGCCGGGCGGCTCGGTGAGGCCCGGGCCGACGGCAGCTACACGCCGGCCGAGCAGGTCGCCGTGCTCTACCGGATCACCGAGCCGGCCAGCGACGCGGCGGCGTACGGCCTGTTCGTGATGGTCGACACCGATCAGATCTCCACCAGCGCCGACGAACCGGGTCTGGTGATCCGCAACGAGGACGTGTTCATCGCCAAGGTCCGGGAGCGGGTCGCGCTCGCCGAAGCGGTCGGACATCTGCTGTCGCCGGTGCTGCTGCTGCAGACCGGGCGCGGCGACGAACTGCACGCCGCGCTCGCCGCAGCGACCGAGGCCGCCGGCGCGCCGGCCGCGACCGATCTGGACCAGGCCGGCCGAACCCACGCGATCTGGCCGGTCGGTCCGGGAGAGCTGCAGCAGCGGCTCTGCGCGCTGGCCGGCGGCGGTGAGCTGGTCGTCGCGGACGGCAACCATCGCAGTCTGGCCGCGCAGACCGGCGGCCTGTCCCGCTTCCTGGCCGTGGTCACCACCCCCGCGTCGGTGGCCATCCAGCCGTACAACCGGCTGGTCAGCGAGCTGACCCTGAGCCCGGACGAGACGCTGGCCGGGCTGACTGACGCCGGTGCGACGGTGACCGCGCTCGACGGTGCGCCGACGGTGCCGGCTTCCGGCGGCGCGGTGCGGCTCTACCTGGCCGGACGCGGCTACCAGGTCACCCTGCCGACCACCGACGGTGACCGGGTGGACAACCTCGACCACGCCCTGGTGGAGCGGGTGCTGCTGCGCGGTGTGCTCGGCCTCGACCCGGGCGACAAGCGGATCACGTACGTCGGCGGCGACTATCCGGCCAGTTGGCTGACCGGCGAGGTCGACGCCGGCCGGGCCGAGCTGGCTGTGCTGATCGCCCCGGTCACCGTCGACGACTTCGTCGCGGTGAACCTGGCCCGGCAGAAGCTGCCCCGCAAGAGCACCTGGTTCACCCCGAAGGCGCGCGGCGGTCTGGTGCTGGCCGAGATCAGCTGAGCCGTCGAGGGCCGGCAGATCCGGCCGGTGAGATCGGCTGACCCGGCTGTGCGGCCGACCGACCGGCGCTGAGAGACTGCCGGTATGCGCGTCTACCTGGCAGCCGACCACGCCGGCTACGAGCTCAAGGTGCATCTGGTCAACCACCTCGCCAAGCAGGGGTACGAGGTGACCGACGTCGGGCCGCACGAGTTCGACCCGGACGACGACTACCCGGCGTTCTGCCTGCACGCGGGAACCCGGGTGGTCGCCGACCCGGGCAGCCTCGGGGTGGTGATCGGCGGCTCCGGCAACGGCGAGCAGATCGCCGCCAACAAGGTTCCCGGGGTGCGGGCTGCGCTGGCCTGGAACCTGGAGACCGCGCAGCTGGCCCGCACCCACAACGACGCCAACGTCGTCGCGATCGGCGCCCGCCAGCACACCCTCGACGAGGCGACCACGCTGGTGGAGGCGTTCCTGGCCACCGGGTTCTCCGGCAACGACCGGCACGCCCGCCGCATCGCCCAGGTCGGCGCGTACGAGATCGACCGCAAGCTGCCAACGCTGCCCTGACCCCGTTGGTCCGCAGCGGCACCTCTCGGTGCCCGGTGGGTCACGTCGGGACCGGCCGGTTCACCGCTCCCGGCGGGGCAGTTCCTCCCGGGGCACCCAGTGCCGGCGGACGATGGTCAGCGTCTCGTCGGCCCTGGTGAGGTCGTCCTCGCTGGGGCGGGACGCGTCCCGCGCCCGCAGCGCCGCCGAGATGCTGACCTGTGAGGTGCCGGAACCGACCAGTCCACGCAGGCCACGGTCGGCGTCCCGGTCGTCGCCGCCGGACCCGCCACCGGCTGAACGGCCCGACGTCTGCCGGCGTTGACGGTGCGTCGGCGGTGGCTCCGGGACGCGCTGCGACGGCTCCGGAGTACGTGGCCCCGGTGACTGCGGGCGCGGCCCCGGTACGGGCCTGCCGTCCGGCTCCGGCGTACCGTCCTGCTCCGGGTCGTGTACCTCGGCGGTGCTGGCGTTGGCTGGTCCGCTGTCGGGACGTTCCGTGGGGGCGCCGTGCCGGTGCCGTCGCCTGCGCCGTTCGAAGTCCGCCATCCGCCGACCGTACCGCGACCGGCTCAGAAGATCTCGATGCCGGCGGGGGCACGGTCCCAGCCGAACGCGGTGTTGGCCTCGGCCACCGCACCGTGGCGCAGCTCGCGTACCCGACCGGCGTCGGCCAGCGACCGCAGCGACGGTCCGCCCAGGTACACCGCCGCCAGGTCGGCCACCCCGCAGGCGAGGTCCGCCGGCTCGTCGGTGGGTACGCAGCGGGCCTGTTCCCGGTCGCCGGTCAGCCGCCAGCGGCCGGAGTTCTCCGGCAGCAGCGGATCGGTGACGTCGACGACCACGTCGACCCCGGTGGCGTACCGGCGGGCGGACAGCGCCGCCGCGACGTCGACCAGCCGCACCCAGAGGCTGTCGGCGAGCGCGGCACCGAGTTGCCGGGGCTCGTCGACCAGCTGGAACAGCGGCTCGTCCAGCGCCGCGAACCGGAAGGAGAGCGCCCGGCTGAGGTCGATGCCGGTGAGGAACCGCCACAGGGCCCGGTATCCGTCGACGCTGCCGGCCACCGCCTCGATCACCCGTACCCGGCCCTTCGGCCCATGGGCGTCCCAGTCGCTCACCGTACGCCACAGGGCGTAGCCGTCCGGGCCGGTCGGACCGTCGTGCAGCACGACCCGCAGCGCGGTCTGCCCGGACTGGCGGGCCGGGCTGTCGGCCAGCACGTACCGCCACCACCGGCCGTCCCGGCCGGACCAGCCGGGACGGCCGGGACGCAGCCGCTCGTACACCGCTGCCAGGTCGGGCCGTAGCTGCCCAGGGTCGCCGACGCGCAGCGACCCGACGCCAGGGCCAGCGGACGGGTCAGCCGGATCGAGCACCCGGGTCTCCCGCAGGTCGACATCCAGTTCCAGCCGCTGCGCGGCCATTCCGTAGCCGTACCGTGGGTAGATGCGGCCCTCGCTGGCCCACAGCACCGCGACCGGTTCACCGCCGTCGCGTAGTTCGCGCAGCTGGCGGTGCATCAGCCGGGTCAGCAGCCCACGCCGCCGGTGGGTCGGGGCGACCGCGACCATGGTGACGTGGGCGGCGGCCAGCACCGCGCCGGGCACGGTCAGATCCCTGGTGTACGCCCCGGCGTGCCCGACCACCCGGTCACCGTCGGTGACCACCAGTGACCGGTCCGGCTCAAAGACGCCCTGCTCGACGTCGTGCAGCTCCGGGTCCGGGTTCTGGTGGAAGGCCGCCAGCAGCAGCTCCATCACGGGGTTGAAATCCTGCGGCACGCCGGCCCGGATCGGAAGCGGTGCATCCATCTGCTCTGTCTAGCCGATCGGTGGCGGGGTCGGCGACCCATTTGCCGGCTCGCTACTCTCGGATGTGAGCGTCTAAATGGTACGGGGGTCCGCCCGCACCCGTGGGGAGGAAACATGGCAGATCGGCATACACCCTGGGCCGAGCGGACCGTGGAGGTGCCGCCGCAGCGTACGGCTGCCGGTGCAGCGGGCGCGGACCAGCCGACGGCACCCGACGCGGACCAGCCGACGGCACCGGGTGTCGCCGGCCTTTTCCGGCGCGGGGTGGCGCAGGTCGGCCGGGGCGGGCCGCCCCCGACCGCCGAGTTCACCGCGCCGCACGAGCCGACCGGTACGGGCTGGCCGTCGGAGGTCGGGCCGGGCTGGTCGGACGGCCGGATCCGGCCGCCCCGGCCACCGCTGAGTCAGCAGCTCGCCCAGCTGCGTCGCGGTGGCGAGTGGAGCGTGCTGGGTGGCCTGTTCGCCTTCGTCTGTTGGGGGGTCTGGGCCATCTCCGCCCGGGGGAACCTGACCAGCCCGGTGCTGACCTTCGTGCTGACGATGCTGGTCGGGGCGGGTCTGTTCGCGCTGTGCCGGGTGATCGGCCGGGTGGTGCTGGAACGCCAGCTGGGTCGGGTCCGGCACGGTGCCCGTGCCTCGCACATGGTGACCGGGGCGTACCTGATCGCCGTCGGGTTCGCCTATCTGCGGCAGACCGAATGGGTGGTCAGCGTCTGGAACTGGTTCGCTGGCTGGTTCTGACGTCCTGAGATCCTGGACTCCTACGTTGTGACCGGGCGCGGGACGTTCTGACCGAGCGCGGGAGCCGGGCCGGGCGGCTACCGTGACGGCATGCGCAGTCGCGGCGCGGTTCTCCTGGGCGTCTGGTGCCTTCTGCTGGCCGCCGGCCAGACTGCGGCCTTCGGCGTGGTCTGGTGGGTCTTCGTGCGGACCTGGCGCGGCCAGTGGCTGGACACCATCGCGCTGACCGGCAACTCGATCGGCCAGGACGAGGCGTACGGGCCGGCGAGCACGGTGCTCGGTGTGGTCTCGGTGGCCTCGCTCGCCCTGGCCACCGGAGTGATCGGGTTCATCGCGCTGATCCGGGGCCGGGTCCTGCTGGCGGTGGTCGCCACCGGGGTGGTCGCCGGCTCCAACCTGACCACCCAGTGGGTGAAGTACGCCGTCGCCCGGCCGTCGTTCGGGGTCGACCCGGTCGACGCGAACTCGGCCAACAGCCTGCCCAGCGGGCACACCACGGTTGCCGCCTCGGTCGCGGTGGCGCTGGTCCTGGTGCTGCCGGCGGCACTGCGCGGCATCGGCGCCCTCGCCGGTGCCGGCTACGCGGCGGCCGCCGGGGTCGCCACCCTGTCCGCCGGCTGGCACCGGCCCAGCGACGCGGTGGCGGCGCTGCTGGTCGTCGGGGGGTGGGCGGCGGCCGGGATGCTCGCGCTCACGCTGGCCCGGTCGCCGGACGACGGGCTGCGCCCGAGCGAACACCACCCGATGTCGCTGGCGCTGCTGCTGCTCGCCGGGGTCGGACTGCTGGCGGCGGCCGGGGCCGCGATGGCGGTGACCGACCAGGTGGCCGGGCTGCCGCTGGAGGCGCTGAGCCGTCGGCGGCTGTTCGTGGCGTACGCGGGCAGCGCGGCGGGGATCGCCGGAACGGCAGCGGTTACCATGGCCCTGATGCTGGGGACGGCCGGCTACGCCGTACCGGCCCCCGGCCCCGGCGTCCGCCGGCCCGGATCCGGCGGGTGGGAACAAAACCGGTTGGGGTGGAACCGATCGGGATCGAGCGACGTCTCAGCAGACATGACGATTCTTCGAGGCGTACGGGCGGCGGCCACCGCTGCCTCCCTGTTGCTGCTCACCGCCGCGTGCGGACAGAACCCGGGCACCGACTCGTCCACCGACGGCACTGCCGGCGGGTCGTCGTTGCCGGCCGACACGCTGGTCCTACGGGTGGACCACACCGGCGGTTTCACCATGCCGGCGGCGTTGCTGACCCGGCTGCCGGTAGTCAGTGTGTACGCCGACGGCCGAGTGATCACCCAGGGCCCCACCATCCTGGTCTACCCCGGTCCGGCCATGCCGAACCTGCAGGTCCAGACGATCAGCGCGGAGCAGGTCGACGAGCTGGTCAAGCAGGCGCTGGCCGCCGGGGTCGGCACCGAGCAGGACCTGGGCCGGCCGCCGGTGGCCGACGCGACATCGACCCGGTTCACCGTGCTGACCGAGGACGGCGTCGAACAACTCGAGGTGTACGCGTTGTCCGACGACACCTCCGGCGACGCCGGGCTGACCGACGAGCAGGTCGCCGCCCGGGACAAGCTGCGGGACTTCGCCGACTCGCTCACCGAGCTGTCCGGCGGTGTCGGCGCGGCACCGGAGGACTCCGAGCCGTACGTCGCGCACGCGATCGCCGCGGTCGCCGAGCCGTGGGTGGCGGTCGACGAGCCGGTCGACGCCAGCCAGCCCGAGGTGGCCTGGCCCGGCCCGGAACTGCCCGGCGAATCGCTGTCCGAGACGCTCGACCTCGGCTGCGTGACGGTCACCGGGGAGGCGCTGGAGGAGCTGCGGTCCGCAGCGGCGGACGCGACCACCGCCACCCCGTGGACGTCGGCGGGTAAGCGGTGGACGGTGACCCTGCGCCCGCTGCTGCCGGACGAGACCGACTGTTCGGACCTCACCGCCGCGGGCTGATTCCTCCCCAGCCCGCGCGGCGCGGTTTCAGTCGGTCTCGTAGCCGAGGTTGGGGCGCAGCCAGCGCTCCACCTCGGCGAGCGGCATCCCACGCCGGGCCGCGTAGTCCTCGGCCTGGTCCCGGCCGATCCGTCCGACGGTGAAGTACCGCGACGCCGGGTGGGCGAAGAGCAGGCCGCTGACGCTGGCCGCCGGGGTCATCGCCCCGGACTCGGTCAGCTCGATCCCGGCCCGCCCGGCGCCCAGCAGGTCGAACAGCTGCCACTTTTCGCTGTGGTCCGGGCTGGCCGGGTAGCCCAGCGCCGGCCGGATGCCGCGGAACCGCTCGGCGTGCAGGTCGGCCACATCCGGGTCGGCGTCCGGTTCGTACCAGTCCCGTCGGGCCCGCAGATGCAGGTGTTCGGCGAACGCCTCGGCCAGCCGGTCCGCCAGCGCCTTCACCATGATCGCCCGATAGTCGTCCTGGGCAGCCTCGTATCCGGCGGCCAGCTCCTCCGCGCCGTGCACGGCCACCGCGAAGCCACCGAGATGGTCCCCGGCCGGTGCCACGTAGTCGGCGAGGCAGCGGTTCGGCCGCCCGGCGGGTTTGGTGGTCTGCTGGCGCAGCATCGGGATCCGTACCGGCCGGTCGTTGTCGGTGCCGCCGCCCGGCGGGTCGGCCTGTCCGGCGGCGACAACCAGGTCGTCGCCCTCGGAATGGGCCGGCCAGAAGCCGTACACGCCGTGGGCCCGCAGCGAACCGTCGGCGATGATCTGGTCGAGCATCGTGTTGGCGTCGTCGAACAGTTCGCGGGCGACCGGCTGGTCCAGGATCGCCGGGTACTTGCCCTTGAGCTCCCAGGCGAGGAAGAGGAACTGCCAGTCGATCATCGGCCGCAGCTCGTCGAGGCGGGGCTCGACGTACCGTACGCCGGTGAACGCCGGCACCGGCAGATCGTCGAAGGACACCGGCTCCGCGTTGGCCCGGGCCTGGGCCAGGGTGAGCAGCGGCTGCCGCCGGTTGGTGTGCTGCTCGCGCAGCCGGTCCTGCTCGGCCCGGTTGTCGCTGTCGAACCGCTCCACCCGGTCGGCGCTGAGCAGGTCGGAGACCACCCCGACCACCCGGGACGCGTCGAGCACGTGCACGGTGCTGCCGTCGTACGCCGGTGCGATCCGTACTGCGGTGTGCTGCCGGGAGGTGGTGGCCCCGCCGATCAGCAGCGGCAGTTTCAGCCCGCGCCGCTGCATCTCCCCGGCGACCGTGACCATCTCGTCCAGCGACGGGGTGATCAGGCCGGACAGCCCGACCGCGTCGGCGTTCTCGGCGACCGCGGTGTCCAGGATCTTCGCGGCCGGCACCATCACTCCGAGGTCGATCACCCGGTAGTTGTTGCAGCCCAGCACCACCCCGACGATGTTCTTGCCGATGTCGTGCACGTCGCCTTTGACCGTGGCCAGCACCACGGTGCCCGGCCCGCCCTCGCCGGCGGTCGCCGCGGCCTCCTGCTGCCCGTCCGGTACGTTCGCGGCGTCCTGCCGGGCCTGTTCCTTCTCCGCCTCCAGGAACGGCTCCAGGTAGGCCACCGACCGTTTCATCACCCGGGCGCTCTTGACCACCTGAGGCAGGAACATCTTGCCCGATCCGAACAGGTCACCGACGACCTTCATGCCGTCCATCAACGGCCCCTCGATCACCTCGAGCGGCCGGGCCGCCAGTTGGCGGGCCTCCTCGGTGTCGGCCTCGATGAAATCGACGATGCCGTGCACCAGCGCGTGCGACAGCCGGTCGGCGACCGGGGCGTCCCGCCAGGACAGGTCGACGGCGCGCTTCGTGCCGGAGCCGGAGACGGTGCCGGCGAACGTCACCAGCCGGTCGGTGGCGTCCGGACGGCGGTCGAACAGTACGTCCTCGACCAGCTCCAGCAGGTCGGCCGGGATGTCCTGGTAGACGGCGAGCTGCCCGGCGTTGACGATGCCCATGTCCAGCCCGGCCCGTACGGCGTGCAGTAGGAACGCCGAGTGCATCGCCTCGCGGACCACGTCGTTGCCGCGGAACGAGAACGACAGGTTGGAGATGCCACCGCTGGTGCGGGCACCCGGGCAGCGCTGCTTGATCAGCGGCAGCGCGTCGATGAACGCCTTGGCGTACCCGTTGTGTTCGCTGATGCCGGTGGCGACGGCCAGCACGTTCGGGTCGAAGATGATGTCGGTCGGGTCGAAGCCGGCCTTCCCGGTGAGCAGGTCGTACGCGCGGGCGCAGATGTCGACCTTGCGTTCGGTGGTGTCGGCCTGGCCCTGCTCGTCGAAGGCCATCACCACCACGCCGGCCCCGTACGCCCGGATCTTGCGGGCCTGGTCGAGGAAGACCTCCTCGCCCTCCTTGAGGCTGATCGAGTTGACCACGGCCTTGCCCTGTACGCACTTGAGGCCGGCCTCCAGCACGCTCCACCGCGAGCTGTCGATCATGATCGGAATCCGGGCCACCTCGGGCTCGGTGGCGATCAGGTTGAGGAAGGTCACCATCGCCTGCTCGCTGTCGAGCAGGTCGGCGTCCATGTTGACGTCGAGCAGGTTCGCCCCGCCTCGGACCTGGTCCAGCGCCACGTCGACGGCGGCCTGGAAGTCGCCTGCCTCGATCAGCCGCCGGAACTTCGCCGAACCGGTCACGTTGGTCCGCTCGCCGATCATCACGAACCCGGTGTCCGGGCCGATCTCGAACGGCTCCAGGCCGCTGAACCGGCTGGTCCGCACCGGCTGCGGCAGCTGCCGCGGTGCCTTCCCGGCGACCGCCTCGGCGATCCGGGTGATATGCGCCGGTGTGGTGCCGCAGCACCCGCCGACCAGGTTGACCATCCCACTGTCGACAAACTCGCCGACCAGCGCGCCCGTCTCGTCGGGGGTCTGGTCGTAGCCGCCGAACGCGTTCGGCAGGCCGGCGTTCGGGTGGGAGGCGACATAGCTGTCCGAGATGCGGGCCAACTCGGCCACGTGCGGGCGCATCTCGGTCGCGCCGAGCGAGCAGTTCACTCCGACGACCAGCGGCCGGGCGTGCTCGACGGAGCGCCAGAACGCCTCGACGGTCTGCCCGGACAGGGTTCGTCCGGACAGGTCGACGATGGTCACCGAGATCCACAGCGGCAGCTGCGGCACGACTTCGCGGGCCGCCGCGATTGCCGCCTTCGCGTTCAACGTGTCGAAGATCGTCTCGATGAGCAGCAGGTCGACGCCGCCCTCGGCGAGCGCCGTCAGCTGTTCGGCGTACGTCGCCTTGACCCGGTCGAAGGTGACCGCGCGGTAGGCCGGATCCTCCACCCGGGGCGACAGCGACAGCGTGACGTTGAGCGGGCCGACCGAGCCGGCCACGAACCGGCCGCCGAACTCGTCGGCCGCCTGCCGGGCCAGCTGCGCGCCGCGCAGGTTCATTTCCGGCACGTACGCCTCCAGCCCGTAGTCGGCCTGGGCGATGCTGGTCGCGGTGAACGTGTTGGTGGTGGTGATGTCCGCGCCAGCGGCGAGATACTGCCGATGTACGTCGAGGATGACGTCCGGGCGGGTCAGGTTGAGCAGGTCCGGGTCGCCGGTGACGTCCCGGGGGTGGTCGACGAACCGGTCGCCGCGATAGTCGGCCGGGGTGAGACCGGCGCCCTGCAGCATGGTGCCCCAGGCGCCGTCGAGCACCGCGATCCGCTGACTCAGCAGCTCCCGCAGCGCCCGCTCGCTGTCGCCGGCACGTGACACATGACTCATCTGACACCTCCGCTGGTAGCTCGGAGGCGCCCTTGTCTGGTGATCACGCCCGATCAGGGGCCGTGATCGTGGCCGAGCGTGGCGGGCTTCTCGCGGCCCGTCGCAGCGCCTCTCGACCTCGTGGTGATCCTACCCGTGGCCCGGTCCGGGCACCCGGCTGATTCTAGCCGGCCCGGTCGGACACACCAGTGACCCGGCTGTTGCGGTCTTCGCACACCTGTCGGGTAGCTTCGGTGACCGGCTCCGCCGCCAGCGGATGCCGGCAGCGATCCGGACCGACGGGAGATGTTTCGACATGGGCAGGAAGACGGTGTACGTCTCCGATTTCAGTGGTGCCGTGCTGGACTCGGCGGACGAGCTGGTGCGGATCGTCGTCCTCGAACACCCCGACCTGGTCGCCGGTCCGGTGCGGCTGGAGGCCCGGCCGGACGAGGTGGAGAGCATCGACGACGCGGCGCTCGACGTCGCCGTCGTGGAGATCCACGACGGACAGGGCGACGGCGAGCCGCGTCGGGTGGTACTGACCGCCAGCGAGTTCGACTCGCTCGCCACCGACGTGCCGATGGCCCAGCTGCTGCGTACCGCCGAGCGGGTCAAACCGGCCAAGGCCAGCCGCAAGGCCGCCGAGCGGGTTGACTACGCGACCCTGGAGCACGCCGGCAAACCGCACCGCGGCAAGACCACCGACGACGAGGCCCGGCTGGTCCGCGACCACCTTGACGAGATCAACAAGCGGTTGGCCGACGAAGGGCTGCGCCAGATCGACCCGGCCGACCCCGACCACGCCGAGCGGTACGGCTTCGCCCGCACGGCCGATCCCGACTGACGCCCAGCTCGCCACCCCCGCTGACCTGACCTGAACTGTCGGTCCGTCTCGGCATACTCCGGTTCGGGCCGGCGACGTCGCCGGCCGGTGACCAGAGGTGACCAGGAGGGGAATCGATGGGGACACCGAATGCCGGGGCGCTGCTCGCGATCGGCACGGAGAAAGGTCTGTTCCTCGCGACCAGCACCGACGACCGGCGCGGCTGGCAGGTCAGCGGCCCGCACTTTGCGATGACCGCGGTGTACGCGGTGGCGATCGACAAACGCCGGGCGGTGCCCCGGCTGCTCGCCTCGGTGGCCAGTTCGCACTACGGGCCAAGCGTCGCGACCAGCGACGACCTCGGGCGCACCTGGTCCGAGCCGGAGCAGCCGCCGGTCGCCTTCCCGGGCGACACCGGGGCCGCCCTGGAGCGGGTCTGGCAGCTCACGCCGGCGTCGGCCGCCGAGCCCGACGTGGTGTACGCCGGCAGCCAACCCTCGGCGTTGTTCCGGTCGACCGACGGCGGGGCCAGCTTCGAGCTGGTCCGGCCGTTGTGGGAGCACCCGCACCGGCCGCAGTGGGAGGCCGGCTTCGGCGGCCAGGCGATCCACACCGTCCTGCCCGACCCGCGCGACCCGGCCGCGCTGCTGGTCGCCATGTCCACCGGCGGCGTCTACCGGTCCGCCGACGCCGGGGCGAGCTGGGCACCCGGCAACACCGGCATCCGCGCGTACTTCCTGCCCGACGAGTGGCCCGAGTTCGGCCAGTGTGTGCACAAGGTGGTCCGGGACGCCGTCGACCCGGACCGGCTGTACGCGCAGAACCACCACGGCGTCTACCGCTCCGACGACGCCGGCGCCACCTGGTCGTCGATCGCCGACGGCCTGCCCAGCGACTTCGGCTTCCCGATCGCCACCCACCCGCACCGGTCCGGGGTGATCTACACGTTCCCGCTGGTCGCCGACTCGCGGCGGTTCCCGGTCGACGACCGGTGCCGGGTGTTCCGGTCCGCCGACGCCGGTGCCACCTGGCAGCCGCTGACCGCCGGGCTGCCGCAGCACCCGTACTATCCGGCGGTGCTGCGTGACGCGCTGACCACCGACGACGCGTCGACCGCCGGGGTCTACTTCGGCACCCGCAGCGGGGACGTGTTCGCCAGCCGTGACGAGGGCGATTCCTGGCAACCGGTCGCCACCGGCCTGCCGGACGTGCTCTGTGTCCGGGCCGCGGTGGTGTGAGGTGGTGACGCTGCTGGTGCCGGGCGCGCTGCGGGCGGACAGCGGTGGGCAGGCCCGGCTCACCGTCGACGCCGACGGCACGCTGCGGGCGGTCCTCGACGAGGTGACCCGCCGCTGGCCGCGACTCGCCCGCCGGATCCGCGACGAGCAGGGCCAGATCCGGCGGTACGTGAACGTCTACGTCGACGGTGCCGACCACCGGCACAGCGGCGGTCTGGACACCCCGGTCCCGGCCGGTGCCCAGGTGCAGGTGGTCCCGTCGGTCGCTGGCGGGTGACTCGGCACACGTCATTGCGGGCGGCGGCGCGAGGCATGATCCACTGGTGCCCAGTCTCCTGATCGACCTCGGCCCGTTGCGGGCCAGCGCGCCGTACCGCCGGATGTGGCTCGGCGCCTCGCTGTCCGGCATCGGCACCAGCCTGACCACGGTGGCGGTTGGTCTGCAGGTCTACGACCTCACCGGTTCCACATTCAACGTCGGCCTGGTCGGGTTCTTCGCGCTGGTGCCGCTGGTGGCGCTGGGCCTGTACGGCGGTGCGTTGGTCGACGCGTACGACCGGCGGCGGGTGGTGGTTGCCACCTCCACCGGCCTGTTGCTGGTCGGGATGGGTTTCACCGGGCAGGCGCTGTTCGACGTCGGCAGCGTCGGGCTGCTGTACGGCCTGGTCGCGGCGCAGAACGGGCTGTTCGCGATCAACAATCCGGCCCGTACCGCGATCGTGCCGAGGCTGCTGCCGATCGGCCTGCTGCCGGCGGCGAACGCCCTGTCCAACCTGTCCATGGGTGTGGCCTACACGGCCGGGTCGTTGCTGGCCGGGGTGCTGGTCGGCTGGTGGGGCTACCCCGGGACCTACCTGATCGAGGTGGCGTTGGTGGCGGTGGCCCTGGCCACCCTGGTGGCGTTGCCGTCGATCCCACCGGAAGGCGAGGTCCGCCGGGCCGGGCT